>JAOMEV010000074.1 GCA_028346125.1 Bacteriovoracales bacterium
ATTCAGTCTGCTTCCGATACTGTAGGAAATAAGGAAAGAGAGTTCCTGAACAATGAATATTCAGAGTTAAGTACAGAAATTGATCGTATCTCCGAATCTACAATTTTTAATGGGACAAACCTTTTGAAGGGAGAAGCTTCGACACTTCATTTCCATGTAGGTTCATCAGGAGGCGATTTTAATAGAATTGCTTTTGATGCAGGTGAAACAAACTCTACCACGGATAGTATTGGGATAGCAGGCTCTTCGGTAACGGATAAAGATTCTGCTATGAGCTCTATTGAGTCCGTTGATACGGCGATAGATACGGTGTCAGGGCAAAGAGCAAAGCTCGGTGCAATCCAATCTCGTTTACAATCAACAATTAATAACTTGGAAATCCAAACGATTAACCAGGATAATGCAAGATCAGTTATTCAAGATGTGGATGTTGCTAAGGCCACAGCAAACCTTGCTTCAACCGCGGTTCTGAAAAGTGCTGGTATTGCAACTTTGAGTCAAGCTAATAATACACCTAATTCAGCTTTGAGGTTAATAGGTTAATAATATGTACAACACAATTTCAGAAGGTGAGAATTCACCTTTTGGATTTTAGGCCCATCCCCTCTTAGGGTTAAATTCCCTAAGGGGGTTAATGGGGAAGGTATCAATGGAAAAGTTAATTGAAGATTTAAATGATGTGATTGAGGTTATTGAAGGAACGAAGGATAAGGGAGAAACTGTATTCGCATGGTATGTATTTAATGACCATACGTTAAAGGTTGAGCTTACTATCCAGTCTATCGATAAAGAAGGAGAAGAAATTCTTCTTCTTCCAGATCCTAAGTCAGTATTTTTCATAAAAGAAATGATTTCTGGCCTTGGCACAATAAATGTCTATGTTCCAAAGGATCTTCTTATTTTTTCTGCTGAGTTTAAAAATATAGATGAAGAAGGAAAATTAAAAATAGGGTTTCCAACACTTTTTAAAGTTCATGACAGAAGGGGTTGGGATAGAGTTCAACTTGAAGCAGATGTTTTAGCGTTATTTGAATTGAGAGGGAAGACCTGGAATAAAAAAGTATTTGATTTAGGCTCTGGTGGCATGAGTATCGTTTTTAATAAAACGGAACATTTTCGTGGTGAAATACAAGAAAAAGTAGAAAATGTTAAAATTAAGGTTGGTGAAAAGACGGCCTATTGTGAGTGTACTATAGTCAACATTCTCCAGCTAAAGCCTTATATGTTGGAAAACTGCCCTTATGGTGGGACTCGGGTTTCCTTTAAATTCGATAACTTAGGAAGTGACTCAAAAGATTTTTTGGAAAAAATTCTCTTTAGCCATATTGGCCTTTTAAAAGACTTAAGTTAGATTTGAAATTTGACCTTTCTTAATCCATAATTGGCCGATGAAGATCGCTATTATTTCAGATATCCACGTAAAAAAAACAGATGAGGAAAGCTACGATTTCCTTATGCGTTTTATGTCAGAAAAAAAAGTTTTGGAATCAGACTTTATTATTTTCCTAGGAGATATTTTTGATCTAATGGTTGGAGGCCATAAAGAGTATATTGAATACTATAGTGAATTTTTTGAGGCCTTAAAACTCTTATTAATGGCAAATAAAAAAGTATTCTTTTTTGAAGGTAACCATGACTTCCATCTTCGGAGCCTCTTTAGTTATTTTCTTGAAAAAAATGTTTTAGATAAAAGCCTTTTTAGTTATGTGAGTGACGGCATTTCTTTAAAAATTGGAGAAAAGAATTATTATTTCTCACATGGTGATGATATTGAGCTGGGAAACTATTCCTATAAAATTTACAAATCAATAGTAAGAAGTCGCCTATTAAAAATGGTTGCTAATGACTTATTTAGTTTTTCATTTATGCAACGTTTAGGATCTAGAGTTTCTGAAAACTCTAAACAAAGAAACTCCAAAAAATATAAAGAAAGCAACTTTAATAAAGTGATAAAAGAAAAGTTTATAAGGTCTGCAGAGGCCTTTTATAAAAGATCTCTTCCCCAGAAAAGATATGATTATATAATTTGTGGACATAGCCATCAGAAAGAATTTTATAAATCTCAAGAAGGATTTTACTATTTAAATAATGGCTTTGCTTTAAAAACAAAAACATTTATATTTATCGAAAATCATTCCCCTGAATTTATAAAGTTAATGTAAAGGATTCATTGCTTGAACGTGTTTTAATTTATGCTTGCCAGTAATTTCTTGAATTTGAGATACTGTTCTCATTTTGCTTGATTTATCCTTTTCTGAAAGTTTAGAAACATGGATGAGTTTATCTGCAAACTTTGCTATTTGAGGAAGATGGGTTATGGCTATAACTTGGGAGCCTTGAGAGACTCTTTGCAAGGCCTTTCCTATACTTAAGGCCGTTTCACCACCAATTCCGGCGTCTATTTCGTCAAAAAAGAAAATGGAAATAGAGTCACTGCTTGATAGAATTTTTCGTAATGATAATAAAATCCTAGAGAGCTCTCCTCCAGAGGCGACCTCTTTAATTTCATAATAACCTTCACCAGGATTTGTTTCAGCATTAAATGTTATTTGGGAAATGCCATACTCATTGAGTCTTTCAAGCTCTGCAACATTGATTTTTACTGTTGCGCCCTCCATTTTTAAATTGCGAATTTCTCTTGTAAGGTCTTGAGAAAGTTGCTTAGAGTATTTTATTCTAAGCTTATGAATTTCTTTTGCTTTGGTCATCAATGTTTTAAGTAAATCACATATTTCAACTTCTAGCTTAGAGGCTTCTTTTTTGACATCATCGATTTTATTAAATTCATATTCGAAGTCTTTCTTTTTTTGAATGAGGCCTTCAGTATCAGTATTGAATTTTCGTTTAAGTTTTTGATATTGATCAAGTCTATCTAGAATGGGTTCTATTTCAAGGTTATAATCAAGGGCAGACATTTTTGATGATATATCGAAGGATGTATCCTCTAAAGAATCGTGGCAGTCTTTAAGTTTATTGATTAATATATTCATCTCGTCAAAAGAGTATAAATTTTTTATACAAAACTTTAATTCTTTAAGAATATTGTAATCTTCTTTTTCTGATAAAATATTGAGAACATCGTTAAGAGCATTTTTTTTATTTTCATTATTAATCACTTCATTTTTAGATTTTATTAATGATTCTTCATCTATGATAGAAGGGTCAAGGCCATTGATCTCTTTAATTTGAAACTGAATAAAATCCTTTTTTTGAACCTGTTCGTTAATAAATTTATTAAGTTTGTTTAGTTTATTTATTTTTTTTTGATATTCGTGAAATAAATGAGAGAAATCTTCAACGATAGTTTTTGTCGGTCCATAGGAGTCAAGCAATTGAATTTGATAATCACTACTAAGCAGCTTTTGATTTTCAAATTGTCCTACAAGGTCGATAAACTTCTTTGAAAAATCGGTAAGAATAAAAAGGGGGCATGATTGATGGTTTAAAAAAGATTTGGATTTTCCTGACTTGTAAATAATTCTTTTGACTATGATTTCGTTATCACTATAGGGAAAGCCTATTGCATCAAAGTAATCCTTATTATTTTTTCCATCTATGTAAAACGAGGCTTCCACAGTACAAAAGTCAGAATTTTTTCTGATAAGCTTTTTATCGGCCCTTTGACCAAAAATTAACTGAATAGCATCGAGAATAATACTTTTACCACTTCCTGTTTCTCCAATAATAGCATTAAATTTATCATTGAAATAAATCTTTTCATTTTTGAATGTTGCAAAGTTATTAAGGGTAAGAGTTTTTAAAGTGAAAGAATTCATGTCGCTCGACCTTTACCATGAGTAAACTTTTCTTTAAGTGTATAAAAATAGGTACGGTTTTGATTTTTAATTAAGTTTACATTTTTATTTCGGGACTTTGAAATTTTAATAGATTGGTTGTGATTAATACTTATAGCTTCCTGTCCGTCAAGGGTTAGGGTGACTTTATTATGCTTATCTAAGAGCTTAATGAGAATAGACTCTTTACCGGATAAAACAAGAGGTCTATTTGTCAGGCTGTGTGGACAAATTGGAGTTAATACAAAAGAATTCACGGAGGGGTGAATAATTGGTCCACCTGCAGCTAAGCTATAGGCCGTCGAGCCTATAGGGGAACTTGCGATTAAACCATCGCCTGCGAGATTGAAAATGTGTTGCCCATTGGTTTCGACAGAAAGAGTGAATATACGCGATATGTCGTTTTTATTTATGACAGCATCATTGATAAAATGACCCTTATAGACAACTTTGCTTTTATCATAAATTTCGGCAGAAAAAAGCCCAATGGTAAGCATTTCATATTTCATTTTTAAGGTAGAATCAAGGTAATCAAAAAAATCTAACTTGGAAAATTCAGAAATAAAACCTAGTTTTCCTAAGTTAATTCCAAAAATGGGAGGACCACTTTTTTTCATTTTACGTGCGATGCCAATGAGTGTGCCATCTCCTCCCAATGTTATAATAAGGTCAGATTTAGAGAAGATGTCATCTGTTTTAAGAAATTCAATCCGGTTAGGAATTTTTTTAAAAATTTTTTCGAGCCTTTGGAGCTCGCTGTCAACAAATTGAGGGATAACCTTTCGACGAATTAACCATGAAGTGAGATTAGGAAGTAAACTCCTAAATTCACCTATAATTTGTGGTTTTAGAATTATGGCCACTTTAGTGATTTTATTAACTTTTTGAGATTTCAAAGTAGTTCCTTTTTGTGGATATTAACTTTGTAAGGATATTTAATTATCTATGATACTCAAAATAAGATTATTTATTCATCTTTTCAAGAGTTGGGATAATTTCAGCTTTCCATTGTTGTAAATTGTCCGAAAGCTCATACTCTAAAAGGTCACATAGCATAGTAATGTCACCCTTTTCTTTGGCGGGAAGTAGTGACTTTAGTACAGTTAAAAGATGAATTTCTAAGTTTTGAATAAGTTCAAGGTCACTCTTTTCAGGGTTTTCTTGTCCTCCGATAATTGTTTTATAGATTTTTGTAATGAGTTTAACAAAGAAATCTATCATATCGATAATTTCTGGGAAGGCCACATTGGCCTTTTGAATTTCATTTTCCCTATATAATTGAACGATTTGGTTAATTCTTTTAATTGAAGAGTCGATAAATAATGAACAATCATTTAGTGATTCATAAGCAACATCAATTGTAGATTTAATTTTAAAATTAATAATTTTATTTTCTTGTAGAGATCTACTGAGTTGGTTTTCTTTGTCAAAGTCAATATCTTCATCATCTAAAATTATTTGAAATATGATTTGGTCATTGTTAATTTTATTATTCAATACATAGTCTATCATATCGTCTAATGAAGAAGCTTTCGGAAGATCGTTGGTTGTGTTAACATCATTAATTTTAATTTCGAGCATATTTAATTCCTAATTTTAAATGCTTTTATCAACTTGTTTTTTATTTGAGCGTGAATTATTTAAACTTTTCTCAATTAGTTCATATAAAACTGAAGTTAGATTGGAGCAATTTTGATAAGCAAGTAGTGCATTATGGGAAACATCTATAATATTTTCGCCTTGAAGAGAAGCTTTTTCAAAAATTGAAAAATCAATAATAGGGGATAAGAATGGATAGTTTTCTTTAATTTTAATTTTTAGCTCATCAATTTCTTGAATTTTATTCGCGTTAGTTGATAGCACTTCATAAGAAGGGTTTTCAAGATGGCTTTCTTTTATAATATAGTTTGCATAATTTTTCCCAAATTCATTTAATTCAAAAAGGTATTTGAGTCCATCCATATATTCATGAAGTTCGTTATTGAACTTTTCAGGTATTGCAGGGAATTTTATATTTTCTTCCTGTTCTTCGAGAGAGTAAAGCCATAAAATTCTATAATAAATTTTAAATATTGAATTTAGATTGGAGTACTGGTCCAATACTTTATATGTATCTAGCATTTCTGTTTCTTTAAAAAAGCTTTTTTGTATATCGATTGAATTAAGTTGAAATTTTGAAATTTTATCCTCGAGTAAAGAATTATCTATTCTTTGTTTTTCAACAAGGCATTCGATCGCCGATGATACAACCTTCGTGGGAATATCTTGATGGCATTTATAATAATCACATTTTAAATAAGTAAAACATGGAAAACATTTAGTTCTTGGGGATATATTATAGTTGCCATCACCATAGGGCATTGTTTCATTAAATCTTACGGTTCCCAATGAAATAGTTAAACATGGGATATTATTAAATGAAGCCAGGTGACCTACCATAGAATCATGTCCCACAAATAAGTAACACTTTTGAAGTATATTATTTAAATCTTCTATTGTCGTTTGGCCTATAATATTTTCAACACGTGATTTTAAAGGTGAGTTTAAAAAATAATTATCGATGATTTTAGATTCATTAATATCAGACTTTGAACCAACAATGATAATTGAAATATCTTCTATTTTATTTAAGATGGATGAGATAACTTCAATCCACTTTTCAATTTTCCAGTTTTTTCTTTCCTGTGAAGAAAAAGGATGTATGACAATTGGGCCACTTGTTTTGAATTCGGGCTTGAAACCGCTTGACCCTTTGATTCCTATTATTTTTTTGTAAATATCAATCAAGGAAAAAGGGTTTAATGTCGTTGGTAAAACATTGGTGTAGACGAATTTAGACCAATCATCATTTGAGATAAGATTAAAATCTTTATCAAAATAAAGGCCTAGTTTAAATCTGGACTGTATTAAAGATGTTAAAATATTAGCAGATTTAGACCAAGATAAATTAATTAATGCTGAAATTTCACTTCTGTTCACTTCATCAATGAGTTTATTTTTATTTAAGGGCAGTGCTTCGAGTTGTTCTAGTTCGTTATAAAAATCTTTTGTTATGTAATAAATTTTAGTAAAGAAATCTTTAAGTAAAAATTCAATATCTTTAGCAAATATATCTAAGGCAATAAGGGTGAACTGAATATTTCTATTTGGATTATTCGTTGTTAAGGACTGAATAGTCTGGATTAAATCCCCTAGCCTAGTGACTTGAATAATACATATAGTTTTTGGTGAGTTATTGAAATTTTCATCTTCCATAATTAAAACCTTCCCAAGTTTGGAATAAACTTATAATGGGATTATAAAAAAACAGGCTTTTGAATATTAGGCTTTTTTCTATTTGGAATTTTGTTAACAAGATTGTTGAAATCATCAATTTTATTAACCAGAGTTTGGATATTCCTTTTAAATTCGTATAACAAGCCTTCAACTGATTTCATATTATTGTCGAACGAATTATCGACAAGGTTTTCTATTTTTGCTCTAAAAATTAAAGTGGGTATTGAAATTAAAAAATTACTTGAACAGTAATTAAAAATTTTGTCTAGTGAGTTAGCAAAGTCCTTACCGTTATTTATATTTTTTTGGATACTAATAAGGGCCTTTAATGTTTCTAATAGATCTTTTATTGCTTTGAAGGCCTGATCTTTTTCTTCTTTTGCCCATTCATTTATAAGGTCTATTTTAAAATGAGAAAAATTTTTTATGTTAATGTTAGGTGAGTTGCTTTCAGTTATGGATTGGATGTAATACCGAGAAATATAAAGTGAAAGAAGTGACTTTTGAGTTTCATTATCTAATTCTTTGTTTGTAATATCATATCGCGTACCTAAGGAGTCTTTTTCAACTTTGAAGAATAGGATTTTTGGAGATAGTTTGATTTGTTCTTTTTGGATTAATCCGATTTGAAATAATGCAGAGTAGTAAATATCTTCAGATGAAGGACAAAGTGATTCGAATTTTTTTATCTTTGGTGTGAGGTTGCTTTTATTGGTTAAAATACAATTGTCTTTATTAAATGTTCCCTGTTTTAAAAAAGGTGCTGAACCGTTAATTATTTCTAAAACAGGTGTTTTGTTTAAATCTGCGATATGCTTAACAGAAGTATCTGGAGTAATAAGTAAATCTAAATTATTCATTACGGAAGGAAGCGCTAAAAAGTCTGATTCTATACTTATTAAACTATTTTTAAAAACTTCATTTATCTCATTTGCGTATTCTTTTTCATTTGGTGAAGAGGATATAAGTATTACGGGTAGAATCTTGCCATGTTTTTTTAATCTATCGATTAATTTAATTATTATTTTTTTTGGGATATCTTTTTCAGGGTTACTCGTTTTTAGTTGAATGCCTATGATTTTGATGTCTTTTAAGTCTTTAAACTTAATTTTTATTATTTGCTGGAAGTTATTTTTAGCTATATCATCATACTTCTTGTTTGATGCCAAAACTTTACTTGTGTTAAGAGAGCTTAAACCACACATTTTATGATAGCAATCAATAAAATGAATTGGAGAAATAGGAAAAGTAGTCAAGACATCATTGAAAATAATTGACCAATCAGAATTAAAAAGAACATTCTTTTTTCTATCGTAATGAATGCCGACAACATTAGAGTTCTTGTTAAAATTTAAAAAGCTCACAATATTTGTGCTTATTTCATCATTTGAATAATTAATGATTTCTTTAAAGTCCTTTCCTTGCAACAAGTCGATAAAACGAGTAAATAAGTTAATCGCCATAGAGTCAGGGAACAAATCGTTACCCTTAAGAGTAAGAATCTCTTCTCTGTTTATTGTATAAATATTGTCAAATAAGTTTAAAGCTTTCGTTCCTGCCTCAAACTCTTCAAAAATAATTATGGAAACTTTTTTTGATGGATCATCTTTTTTTAATGAGTTGACTAAATGTCCAGATGAAAAGATATCTCCAAATCTTTTTAAATTAACGATTAGGGTATTAGACATTTTTTTCTCCATCACTTTTTTTT
>JAOMEV010000075.1 GCA_028346125.1 Bacteriovoracales bacterium
AAACAGGCCTAAGAAAAACTCTTAGGCCTTGATTTTTGATATTACTTGAACCAAATGCTCAAGGCCGGAACATAAGTTACAACCAGAAGACAAACAAGGAGAAGAAGTAGGAAAGGAAAAGAGGCCTTATAGATATCAGTTATGGGCTTTTTAAACCTAAAGCTACTAATAAACAGGTTAATTCCAACTGGAGGCGTAATGTAACCAATCGAAAGGTTTGTAAGAAAGATAATCGCCAGATGGATTGAGTCAACTTTATAAAGTTCCGCTATTGGTAGAATGAGAGGAACCACAACCATAATGGCACTAAAAATATCCATCATTGCGCCAACTAGGAGTAAGAAAATATTGAGGAAAATAAGAAAGACCAATTTATTGTCAATGTACTGCTTTATAAATTCAAAAAGCTGCATTGGGATTTCTTCATCCACAAGGTAATCAGTGACTCCTAAGGCACAACATAAAATAAGAAGAATTGCACCCACCAAGGTCATCGACCGTTTTATCGTTCCAGGTATATCTTTAACAATATGAAGATCCTTATAGATAAAACACTCCATCACAAGAACATACGATGCCGTAAAAGCGGCCGCTTCAGAAACAGTAGTATATCCCCCATAAATACCAACTAAAACACCTATAGGGAGTAGGATTTCCCAAAAACAACCCTTAAAACCTTCAATAAAGTCACTCCAAACAAAGTGGTGAGAGATTTTTATTTTCTCTCCTCCTTCTGAAGTTACATCTTCGTCATGCTCAACGTAATCACCTTTTTTTCCTCTCGTAATGGAGAAAATAGAAAGGGCCGCTATGACCATAACACCTGGAACAATTCCCGCTTTGAAAAGAAGATCAATATCAACTTTGGCCACTAGACCATAGAGGATAATAGGCAAACTCGGAGGGAAGAGAAGTCCCAGCGAACCTGAAGTTGTTATAAGACCTAGGGTAAATTTATCTTCATAACCTTCATGGGTTAAGATTGGGTAAAGAAGTCCACCGAGAGCAATAATTGTAACCCCACTGGCACCAGTGAAGGCCGTGAAAAAAGCACAAACAACAAGAGATACAATCGCAACCCCACCAGGAAGCCAACCTAAAGCGGCCTGTGCAAACTTTAGCATTCTTTGGGGAGACTTTGATTCGGCCATCATATAGCCGGCCAAGGTAAAAAGAGGAATTGTAAGAAGCATTGGCTGAGCAGAAATTTCATAAATTTTGATGGCGACAGCAACTATCTCCGTATCAGCAAAGGTGAAGGCCACCATCGCAAGTAAGGCCATCACAACAAAGAGAGGAAGACCAATAAGTGCTAACATCACAATTAGAATATATAACGTAGTTTCCACGTGTCCTCCTCAAAAGACTTTAAACTTTCTGTTCTGGATTAATCAATTTCATTAAGGCCTCAATGGAAAGAATGAGAAACCTATAGGCAATTAGGCCCATTCCAAAAGGAATAATCGATACAAGAAAACCTCTGTGGATACCTAGAAAAACAACTTTTTCGTATTTAAAGGCATCATTAACAAATTGAATAGCACCGGTTATAAGCCAAATAAGAGTGATGCAACTCACGAGCGCCGTCAAAAACTGAAAGAAGAGGGTAAGGCGTTCTTTACCATTTTGTTCGGCCATACGGTAAAAAATATCAATAGCGATATGCTGCTTGGAACCTGTTGCCACGACCCCACCCAAGAAAGTACTAAGAAAGACAAGGTGTCTGATAAGAGGATCCATCCAAAGGTAGGTCAGACTAAACCATCGCAAAACAATTGTAAGAAGGGTAAGAAGAAGCATTCCGAAAACAGAGACAATCAGGGCGTAAAGGGACACTTTTTCCATAAAAGTGTCCACCCCTTTGAGAGCTTTATAAACCATAAACGTCCCATTGGTTAATTTTTATTAATTAATTTTTCTTTTTGGCCTTTTCTTCGGCTGCTTTTTTTTCTGCTTCAATATCAGAAGCTATTTTTGAAATAGCACCATCTACAGTTTTAATATCTGCTGGAAGCTTAACGACTCTGTTATAATAGGCAACTGCTTCTTTTGAAAAAAGTTTTCCACCAAGGTTATCAATAACCTCTTGACGAATTTTTCTTCCTTCAACAATTGAATCATCAGGAAAATTTAAAAACTCTATTCCCTGATCTTTCATGGCCTGAAGAGCATCAATATTTTCTTGGGCCATTTTTTTGTTGGCCACATCAACATGCTTTTTGATGATAGCTCTAACAATTGTTCGGTAATCTTTTTCAGGGTTTTTAGGATCTGTTGGAATTTTGTCCCAAAACTTTTGTCTCATAAGAAGAGCACCTACTGAATAAGTCACGGGGTAATTGACAAGATACTTAATTTTCGTTTGCCACTGAAGAGCAAGAACTCCCATAGGAGAGGCATAAGCTGTATCAATAATACCAGTCGAAAGGGACGTCAGGACATCCTGAAGACCAAGTGGCACACCAACGAGCTTCATTGAAGTAATAAGTGAAGCAGAAATATCATCCCCAGACCAAGACCAAATTTTCTTCCCTTTCAGTTCTGCTATTTTTGTCACTTTCTCTGTAGAAACAAGATAAACTTTTCCAATTTCAAAAAACCCTAAGTTTTTAAAACCTTTACTTTCAAAGCCGGCATTAAAGAGCTTTTTATCCATAACTTGGAGTGTAAACCAGGCCTTTTCACGGTTGTTCAAGAAGGTAAAAGGAACTTCCATCACTCTGACATCACCATTCACGTCGCCCAAGGCACGCCCAGTGAAAACTCCTCCATGCATAACACCACTATTAATTTTTCTAAGAACACTAGGTTCATCCCCTGCAGAGCCTCCAAGATAAAGTCTTAATCTCACCTTTTTCTTCGTTGCCTTTTTGATGTCTTTGGCCATCGCTTCTAAAGCATTTCCCCAGCTTGTGCCTTTAGGGGCCATTGAGGCTATCTTTAATTTTACAGTTTTTGCGTGACCTGAAAGGGAAACACACAAAAACACTACTGCCATTAGGGTTTGGATCATTTTTTTCATAGGTTCTGCCTCGTTTGCATAGCGACAACACAATATTCCCGCACTGAATTATATGGATGGGCCTCTCCATTATAATAAAATTTCCTCTTTTAGAAAGGTATTTTAATTTGGAGAAGGTCTTTTAGTTGTTATTAGATTTTTTTTAGAAAAAGAAAAGGCTTTTTTTCAAAAGTGGGTCGGAAAGTTATTTTTCAAAAATTGAACAAAGGCCTCTTTCCCTACACTGTTTGCTCTTTCCATCACTGACTTTAACGACGCCCCTTTTTCTTTGACAAGAAACTCTATGAATGAAGCATCTTCATAATCGAGGGCCTCCCAAACAAAGTCTTCCGCTGTTACTTTTCCGTGAAGAATAAACAGATCAACCCACTCCCTTTTATTTTCATCAATCAAGGTAGTAAGGGAGTCTCCAAGGTAGGCCTTCTTTTCTAAAACTAGGTTTAAAAAAAGCTCAAGGTCATCTTCGTACACTGCAAAGTCGACTGCTGATGTTCCAGCATATTCGTCCTCAAAAATATCAATTTTTGTCATAATATCATCAAAAAAGGGACGGTTACTCCATCCTGTTATAATCGGAAGCATCCTTTCGGGGTTTAGTCCCATATCCAGAAAGAAATTATACTTATCCCAATTTTTTGATGAAAGGATTTTATATACTTCTACAGTAAAAAAGACGTCCAAAGAATCTTCAAAAAGAACATCTATGCCTTTTTTGTGAAGAGATAGGTAATCCTTATAATGCTCACCTTGATAAGTGAAATGTACCTTTTTCAGGGAATCCAACTGCCCTACAAGGTCAATATTTCTCCACTTATTGCTCTGCAAATGTAGTTCTTCCAAATTTCCTAAAGTTAAAAGAGGGGAAAGGTCTGTCAGAAAAAGTTTTGTAAGGTCGAGCTTTTTTAAATTTGAAAGCTTTTCCCATGCTTTATCACAGCTAGATGCTCCAACTTTTTCCAAAAGGGCCACAAGGGTTTCTTTTTGAGATGGAAGCAGTTTTTCACTTTTACAAAGGCCAATAAAATCGGTTTCACTCAAAGTTGACTTTAATTTTTCGCTGTAACAATGCTCCTCTGCTCCAGGAAGAACAATTCCGGAATCTTTTGAAGCCCAACAAAGAGATTCAAAAGCGAAGCTATAATAAGTTTCGGAATCTTTTCCTGTATATGTATCATCCCCTGCATTGTATTCCTTACCATTGCAGTGAGGGCCATTTCCTCTTGAAACTAGGGCCATAAGCTTCCAAGTTCCATCATCATCTTTAGTGAAGACTGGACCACCACTATCTCCAGGGCAAGAATCAGTTTTTCCTCCCTCCATAGTGACTTCATTAGTTGTATGACTTTTAACCGTCAATTCAGTTTGATATTTAAGACCAAAACCATCTTCTCTTTCTTTTCCTCGTCTTCCGTAACCAATTAGAAGAGATTTTTGTCCTTTTTTAAGGGCCTTCCTAATTGACTTGGAACTCAAAAGAAAAGGTGTCCCAGTAAAAGGAAGGGGCTTTTTGAGCCTAAGGTAGGCCACGTCAACCAGCCCAACAGCAAAAGAAATAGATCTATAAAGAGGGTTCACAACTGCTTTTTCCACAGTATGTTGAGCAGTAACATAACCATCTTCTTTTCCAGGACCTGTATAGACTTTTATTTTTTCTTCAAAGGGTTTTTTACCATCTTCAAGACAATGTGCTGCAGATAAAACAAGTCTAGGGTGAACTAAAACTCCAGAACAAAATATCCTTCCCTCAGAAACGAGTGCAACAACATGAGGTGCGCCTTCACTTATTCCCTTCCCTTTGTAAATAGGTCCATTTGAGTTTTGTACAGGAACCCCATTAAAAACCTTTCCTGAAGCCAAACTGATTTCAGAGTTTTTCTGGCAGGATAAAAAGGACAAACAAAGTAAAAGTATAAAGGTCTTTGAAAAGGAGATGATATCTAACATGTTTTTTTCCTCTAAATTTTGATTTTGATGCTCAGAATCTGGCCCAAAATCTTAGCTTTTTAAAGAAAAATGGCCTCATCAAGAATTAATTTTAGGTATTCAGGTCGAATTTGGCCCATATGAGAAAATGGTCTGAAGCGCTCTTCGCGTCAAAATAATTTTTATTCACCTCAAAATAGCACTTTTTTTGCCCTTTCAATTTATACAGAAGGGCCTTACCAAGGGCCGCGGAAGGAGGGTTAACCTCCAGTCCAAGACAGCCTAGCTCTTTTCTTTGTGAAACAGTTCCATGGACCGCAAACTTTTTAACCGAAAGACCGCCACCATAAAGGATATAATCCAATAACATCGTTCTTGGTTTCTGTTCAAAACCTGGGCCCTCGTAGGTATGCGAAAGTGGCCCCACCATAGAAACCTTTTTTAAAAGGGACCTCATCACAAACGCCCCCTCCTTTTTTTTATCCCTATAATCAACGTTAAGGTCTCCGACAGCAATAAAGGGAGTACCTCTAGGAAGAGGATTAATTCCACCTAAAGTTTCACTTTCTTTGCCTGTCAAAAACCACTCCAAGAATTTCAGTTGAGCTGCATTTCTTTTTATATTAACAGAGCGAGGGTTACCGAAGTTGTAGGCCGGGACACTATGGAGAAGAACAAAATGCAGATCCTGTCCCTTGACATCAAGAACACCGTGAATAAAGGCCTTATCAAAGAGAAGCATATTCTTAGATAACGGATTTCCAAAAGCATCTCGATAATTTTCCAAGCGTACACTAGGATCAAAGTCTCTCCACTTTAGCTCCGAAATAATTCTTTTTTTCTTAAGAGGGTGTTTAAAAAGTGACCCTAATGCATACTGACCTGGGAAAATTCCAAAATTTATTGGGTCAGCAAAATGCCTCGCCTTTAAGTTCTTGAGGTTGGGCCAATAAAGACCATCCTCTCTCTTCTTGGCCTTTTTACCCGTATTCCCTGGGTGAAAAAGAGAAAAGAAATCCAAACCCAAATATTGCCCTATAAGATCTAAATTTTTCCCCTCCGTTTCTAAAGAAGGGTAAGGAATTCCTGGCCAGTCATATTGGACCTCATTAAGAGAAAGAAAATCAAAAGGATACTTTTTGATTATGTCCAGTGCCAAAAGAAGCTGAGGACTTCTTTCTTTAACCTTTTTAGAGTCAAGCTCTTTGATATTGTAGTGAATAAGGGAAAAAGTTTTTCCTAGAACAAAAGAGGAAAAACTAAAGAAAAGGGCAAAAATGCAAATTTTTTTCATAGGCACCTCAATAAAAAGGTATCCTAGAATAAAAGTCAATGATTGACTAATCTATTGAGTCAATCGTCTGCTTAGACCTCAGCTCTCTAAACATTTCAATATTTTCATTATAGATATCTTTCATATTTTTAAGCTTGTCTTCATAGCTTTGTATAATGCTTTCTCTTTCATTATTGGCATCTTTATTTGCTTTATCAAAGCTAGATTTATTTTTACCTTTTACATCCTTTAACGTCTTTTGAAACTCAATTTGGCGGTCCGAAAGCTCTTTCTCGTATTTTCTAACAAGTTTATCCATTGATCTTTTATTTTTTCTTTCAACATCCTTCATATAAGTATCGAATTTATGCCTCATTCTCTTATTATCGACTTCAAAGTCTTTTCTTTGGTCCTTTAAACGGACCGCCATTTCCTGACGATCATCCGCCCTCGTCTGAGTTTCAAACGTCTCATATTCTTTTTCTTTATTACGAATCACTTCTTCTAAATACTCAATTTTTCTTTCATATTTCTCTTGCTGTTCATTTATATTATTGTTCTTAATATTTATTCTGTGTTCATAAGATTCAATTGTTTTTTCAAGTTTACCTTCAAGAAGTTTTCTCGTATGCGCCACATCTTCAGAAAGTTTTTTCTCTGAATGTTCTTTTATATCATTTCTTTCTTTATTAAAATCACTCTGCATTTTTTCTGCATTTTTTATATTTTTTTCAGAAAAGTCCTCAAGAGCACTATTTAAAATTTTATTTTGGTTTTCTAACTTTTTTGAACTGAGACGATTGGTTTGGATCATTTCTCTTTCATGATCCGTTTCAATGGTTCTTATTTTTCTCCTAAAAGAATCCTTTATTTTTGTTTGCTCTTTTCGAGAACGCTCTACCTTATCACGAGTGACACCATCAAACTCTTCATTCAGATTCGCTATATATTCCTTGTGCTCCAAATTTTGATCCATGATATCATCTTTAAGGTCTGCTTCTCCTTGCTCCAAATGACGCATTCTTTTTATTCCTTCATCACGCATTTGCTTTGTCATCTTATCAAGACGATGCTCATATTTTTCCACAAGTTTTCTCGTCTCTTGGTCATGCTTGTCTTTCCCTCCAATGATCTTAATTTTATCGTTAGCTTCCTGACTTTTGGCCTGTATCTCGCTTTTATGGACTCTTGTCATTTTTTGTTTTTCAAGGTCATTTCTGTGGCGAATATCACCTAACTCATATTCAAACTTATCAGTAAGGCTGTTGAGTCTCTCATTAAAAGTTACGTTTAGGTTATCAAGAGCACTGGTATCCTTTTTTCTGGCCGTTTCCAAGTTCGCAGCATTTTTATCATTTATGTACTTAAGTTCATTTTTATAAATATCTTTGATTTCCTGGAGTCTTTTGTTGAAATTATTTCGATTGAGAAGCTCTTTTTCACTTGCGTTGCTTAGTATATCGTCTTTCTCTCTCTGGAAACTTTTTTGAAGATTAATATTATCCTGCTTCATATTCCGCTTCGTTTGGTCAAGGGTATTTTCTGCAGACTTTGTGAAGCGATCCAGCTCATCAAGACTTTGTCTTTTCTGTCTTTCTATATTCGATTTGGAGTTTCTTTTAATTCTTGCTGCCGTATTATTAAAATGGCGTTTTTGATCCTTAAGAGTCTTGTCATAAGATTCACTAATATTATTTAGTTTCCGTGTATAACCTCTTTTAAGGTCCGACCTTTCGTCTCTGTCACCGTCTCGCATTTTTCTGAGAAGCTTACGAGTTTCGGCTTCTCTCTGCCTAATTAAGTTATTTGCCCGACTCGTTGTCTCTTGGAGGTGACGCTCATTTGAATCATTTAAATCTTGTACATAATTATGATGGGCCTTAACCTGTTTATCTGATTTAATTTTATTAATTTTATTATTTTCATCGAGTTGTTTGTCATAACCCGTTTTCATCTTCCTGGCGGTCTTATAATAATTGTCTTTGGCCTGGGCCAGTTTGGTATTATAATCAATGACATAC
>JAOMEV010000076.1 GCA_028346125.1 Bacteriovoracales bacterium
TTTGTTTTCTCCTTAAACGATTGCTTTTTTTCAATTTCATCTTGTGAGAAAACTCCAAATCTATTTTCAATTTTTAAAACTACATCATTACCTTTATGCTCTAAAATGGATCTGACATTTTCTCTTAATTGAATCGCAAGTCTTAAATCGTTAACAGTTCTTGGCTTCTTGTAAGCTGAAACAAAAACTACACTACCGGAAAACTCAGAGGTATCAAAAGACCTTATAGTTTTCTGGTCAGCATTAACATTTTTTAAATCAATAATAATTTGCTTATCCTCAACTATAGTAAAGCGCTTTGCTAAGATATCAGACCGATCAAAATTTAATTTCAAAAAAGAAATCTCTCCCTCTTGATAAAACTTAATACCTTTAAGTTCCGCTCCATAGAGAGGCAGGCAAACAAAAAAGAAAATGACAAAATAATATAATCTATTCTTCATAGGGTTGGCCTAAAAGTTAAAGACAATATTATTCTGATTGTAGCATTCTTTAGGGTTCGAAAAGTAGCGGACAAAAAAACCAGACGCGATGCAAAAAATCTACTCTGATGAAATTGGGATTATTGTCTCTAAATACTCTTCTTGATTATAAACATTCTTAATTTTTTCAACGACAACAATTCCACCTGGTAAAATTGCTTTTATTTCGGCGTTATCAAGACCAAGCCTCATTCCTTCTTTAAGAAGGTAAGTGTCTTTTCCATTTCGTATTTTGGCCATTGCTCGTCTTTTTTTTCCAAGCAAAACACCAACTATTTTTATATCATTTAGAGCAACATTATCAATCGATGGTAAATTTGAAAAAAAGTTTCCCTTAAGAAAAGCTGAGTATTTACCCCTTTTCGCCTTCAAGCTTAATATTTTTCTTTTAAAAGGATCTCTTAAGCGGAACGGATTTTTAATTTTTGTTTTATTACCATTAAAAAATTCAAATTGTGCATTCTTTGCAAATACATTAGAAGTAGCAAGAATAAACACAGCTAAAAAAAGGCCTCTCATATTAAACCCTCTGAGTTTTAGGATTTCCTTTTAATTTTCTTTTTTTTCTTTAGACCTTTTTCAATTTTATCAATTCCACGGTCTTCTTTAAAAGAGGAATTATATCTGTAAACGACTAAATTGATATTAGCGTCTATCAATTGAAATCTCCCCTTATTCTTTACATTCGACTTTTTAAATTCTATTTCACCAATATTCATCAGCTTGTCTTTTCTATCAGAAATTTTTTCAAGAAAAATTAAAAACTGTAGAAAAGTACCGGTAGCACTTAAGTTATATGCTTTTGAAAAGTAAAAACCTTCCTTTTTTTCTTCTTTAGGAGTCAATTTCAAATTAAGAATATTTAACTTATTTGATATGGAAGACACCAGGCTTAAATTTTCAGAATCATTGATGGATGTCGGAAACTTTTTTTGTATTCTCTCATTCTCTTGGGCCACTTTTTCAATCATTTTTTTGGCCTCTTCGATATCTTTAAGATAATTTTGTAATTCTTTTAATTCTTTCCTCTTCCTTTTTATTTTATTCCTCATTATAGGAAATCTTCCTTTAATTTCCTCCAATTTTTCTACATGATCTTCATAAAAGGAATAAGTGCTATACACTACCCAAAGAAGTATAAAAACATGTGCCTTTTTGATTAATTTATTCATTTTTAAACCAAACTTTAATTAAAAATTTTGTATTTTACCCTCAATCTTATACTTCTCTACATTGATAGCTGTACCCTGAATTTTTTCTTTTTTTGTACTGGAGTCCGTTAAACTCAGCGTTTTGCCAAAAAATTGCGATTCATTAGCTGAAATAATAAAGTCTCCAATATCTTTATAAGAAAAGGCACTTCCTAAAATCTCTATATTTCTGTCCCCATCTATTTTTAAATATTCAAACCAAAGGTCAGTTGGTGTATTTCTGGCCAGCCGTTCGAGTAGCTTACGTGGATTTGATCTTAAATTAACAATTTGAGTAACATAATTTTTTCTTTCTCTTAAAATCTCTACCTGCTTATTAAATGCCTCCAACTCTAACTTAGCTTTAGAGTTTTTTCTTATTACCCTTTTTAACTTTTTCAAAGATTTATTTAGCCTTTTAATATTTACCTCTTCTTTTTTTCTTTCTTCTTCCCAGTCAGGATATATAAAGGTTTCTGGTAAATATGAAATTATGATAGCTGCGGCCACAAGCCTTAGGTTTATTTGAGAAAAATCAATGCCCAAAATTATTGGCATTTTAAAAGGCTTTTTTTCTTCTAATAGATTTATTTTAATCATATTGATAAATCTCTCATTGCGAGTCCAAAAGCGACCACTCCCCTATAAGCGATTTCTTCTAAGTCTACTTCATCTATATTTTTTTTATCATAATCAATCTTATCAAAAATATTGATGACATTAACATCCATAGCCAATAAGGCCTCAAGTCCTTCAATAAGACCTGGAACAAGTGCTCCGCCGCCAGTAATATAACAAGATGTAAGAGATTCATCTGAAGACGATGTTAGATAGAAATCAATTGTTTTTTTAACTTCAGCAAAAAAGTTGTCTAAAACCTCATCAATTATCTCCAAAACTTCTTCTGGAAGGTTTCCATTTTCATCTATATTTGTTTTTAAATCTTCTGCTTCAGAGTAGTTAACGCCCATTTGCCTTTGAATTTCTTCGGTAATCATAAGACCACCGATCTCCATTTCTTTTACAAAAATAATTCTAGAGTTTTTATAAATAACAAAGTTAGTGTTTTGGGCCCCAATATCCATAATAATATAGGAGCAGTCTTTTTTAAGTTTTTGGTGAGATATCACTTCAAAAACATTAATCATGGCCAAAGAATCAAGATCAATAACTTTAACTTTTAAGTTTACTTTTTCTACTATGTCCTTAAAGTTTTCAACAATTTCATTTTTGGCAGCGACAACTAAAACATCCATTCCCCCACCTTCGTTTCTACCAAAAATGTGATGGGCCAATATGGAGTCATCTATGTTAAAGGGTATATACTGTTCAGCTTCCCACATTACTTGATCTCTCAACTCCTCATCTGTTCCTCCTGCAAGTTGCAAGCGTCTAGCAAAAGTGCTGGGACCACTCAAACCTATACAGCAATCACTATTTTCAACACCTATTTCATTTATCGCATCTTTTAATACTTCTAAAATTTGATCTTGGTTGTGAATTTCATCTTCTATAAGGGCACCTTCTGGGACGTCTATTGAAACATAATGGATTAATTTATAATTTCCATTTTTCCTCTTATCAATTTGGGCAATTTTTATAGAGCTAAGGCCAATATCTACTCCAATAAAACTATTTGAGCCAAATCTAAAAGCCTCTTTTAGATCATTTACAATTTTTTCAAAAGAAACTTTTTTGGTCAAATATTTATCTCCAATTTAATATATATGTTGCTTAAATTATAACGAAATTAAGCTTTTAAGAGCAACATTATTATATTTTAAGATAATCAGAAAATTTTTAGGAATTTATTGAAAAAGTCAGGAAAAAATATTTGAAATGTGGCAACTAAGATAATGAAAGGGCCAAATGGCATCTCAGATTCTTTTTTTAGTTTTTTTAACAAAATCAGCATAAACCCAAAAATAGATCCTGTTAGACAACTCAAAAAGATATTATGAATAATTCCCATCGGACCAAGGTGGATTCCAAGAATACCAAAAAGTTTTATATCACCCATTCCAAGCCCTTCTTTCTTCTTGGCCAGATAAAATAACCATGTAACACTCAAAGGAAAAAGTGCTCCTATTAACATTCCGTACAACCAATGGTTCCAACTTTTAAAAACTAAAGAAAACGTAAAAAATATTATGGCCAGGTAAAAATTTAAGGCATTAGGCAATATTTTGTGTTTTATATCAATAAGAAAATGAGATAAAAAAACACAATAAATACTGAAATAGAATGAGAAGTCTAAAATTTTTTGGAAAGAAAAAACCTTAGGCCACAAAATTATGGCAACAAGCCCACTTAATATCTCGACCATTGGGTAAGATTTGGGTATCGAAACTTTGCAATTAGAACATCGCCCTTTAAGTAAAAAAAAGCTTAATAGTGGGATATTTTCATACCAAAGAATCTTTTTTTTACAACTCGGGCAAAATGACCTTGGAAGAAATAACCCGATCCCATTAGGCAACCTATAAATAACAGCATTTAAAAAGCTACCGAAAATTGTCCCAAAACAAAAAGAAAAGGCAATATGGGTCATTCAGGATTCCTTCAAAAACTTCTTTTATAAAATATTTTAAGGTTAATTATAATTAGCCCAATCAAATAAACCAATGTAGAGAAAACAGTCTTTATAACATAAGTACTATCTAGATTATGTTTATAAAAGAGATAGTCTTTTATATCTAAAACATAAAAATTGGGAAAAAAATAGGAAATTAAATCCAAAAATATTCTAAAGTGTGTTCCATTTTGAAAAACTCCGGATTCTAAAGAGCTAAAAAGTCCATGGCCAATAAAATAGACAAAGATACTTAAAAGCACAGAAACCAAATTATTCGTAAACTGCGAAAAAAGTGCAGTAACCATAAGTATGACTAAAGAGCTCAGATATATAAAACCAAAATTTAGGAAGATTAACCCACTCAAGTTTCCATCAAAAGCTTTGTAAATTAATAGAATAAAGAATGACACTGAGCATGATTCAAAAAAAAGAACCAAAGAAATACCTAGAGACCTTCCTAAAAAATAAATTGATCTTGAAGATATTTTTGGCAAAAGGTAATACAAGTTACCATTATTCAACTCATTGTTAATTAAAGTCGAACCATAAAAAATTGAGATTCCCATCAATGAAAAAAATAAGAACCCTAATCCAATATCAATAGCAACTTTGGCCTGATCGCCATAGGCCAATTCTGAAATAAGATAGGCCAATATAGAAAGACAAACTCCTATTAGAAGAGAGTTAAGAAAAACTTTACTCTTAAAAGACTCTTTTATCGTTAGTTTAGTGATAATAAAAACGCTTCTCATTTCTCAATCAACCTTTTCAATTAAATTAATTATTTCATTAACAGACCTTTTTTTTGGCAGTATTTCTTCAATTACCCAACCATTATGCACAATCTCAACTATGAAATTATCTTTTTTCTCCTCCGGTACTTCTAAAACCAACTCATCATCGTTTGAAGATTGGGCCATACTTAAAGGGGTTGAATCTTTGGTTCTTTTAACTTTAAAAATAAAACTCTTTTCCTCTTCTTTAAGGTGAAAGTCTTCTTTCAAAATAATGCCATTCTTTAAGTAAAAAATTTCATCAAAAATTAAGTTAATATCAGAGGTTAAATGACTAGTTAGAAGAATCCCTTTTTTTCTTTTTTTAAAAGATAATAAGACACTTTTTAATATTTCACGTGACTTTATATCCAGCCCGGAAAAAGGCTCATCCAAAATAATAAATTTTGGTTCATTTATAACAGAACTAATAAAAGATAATTTTTTAAGCATCCCATGCGAAAACTTCTTTATTTTTAAATTAGAAAATGGAGATAAAGAAAATTTTGAAAACCAAAAAAGACTTCTTTCTTCTATATCCCTTTTTTTAATACCCTGTAAATTTCCAATGAAGTTTATAAACTCTTTTGCTGAAAGGTTTGGATAAAAATTTGAAAACTCTGGGGAATAAGAAACATCCTTGATCTTGTTACAATCTTTATCGAATATAACTTTACCCTGGTCAGAATTTGTTAGATTCATCATTACTTTAAGTAAAGTAGACTTTCCTGCACCATTATTACCTAAAAGACCGTAAATTTTTCCAAGTTCTACTTTCAATGAGATATTATTTAAAATGACTTTCTGCTTAGATAAAAAATCACCTCTAAAAGATTTTGTTATATTTTTTAGTTCTATCATTTAACATACTCTTTGGTGCAAGAAGATGGTCCTAATATTATGTTAAAAAAAATAAATAAAATAAAAGAAAATTTTGTTTTTATAGTAACAATAATATCTTTAACTTCTATTTATGGGTTTATAAATCATAAAATCAAACGTCCTAAAATTAAAATAAACTACCAAAACCATTCAATAAATTTGAAAAAACGTTTTTTTGGATTTTTTAACTTTGGCCAAAGAAAAATGATCTCAAAGTTAATTTGGATAAAAACCCTATTAAATTTAGATGACAACAATCATAAAAATCTTGATTCTAGCTCTTGGATATTTTTGAGATTGAACACCATAACGGACTTAGATCCTTATTTCTATGATCCATATCTATATGGAGGCCAGTATTTATCCATAATAAAGTCGGAACCTCTGGGGGCCTCTTTAATTTATGATAAAGGCCTAAATTTTTTTCCAAAAGACTTTTGGTTAAATCTTAATGCTGGATTTAATTCTTATTTCGAACTCAAAAAAAAGAAAGATTCTATTAAATATTATCAAAAAGCCCTTTTAAGCCCGCTCATGGAAAAATACAATTCAAGCCTACCCAATTTTTTTTCAAAGGTTATCTATAATAATGATAAATTAGCTGCTTATAACATTTTAAAAATATCTCTAAATAATACGAAGGATCCAAAAATTAGAAAAAAAATCAAGACTATTTTATTTTCTATAAAAAGGGACATTTTAAAAAAATAGGCCATTTTAAAGAAATTAAATAAGTTAATACCCTACTTTAGAATGTCTCAAATCTTTATCTTGATCGATAGTCCACTGATCAGCTTTAGCCCCAGTTTTCTCAGAGTCTAAAACCGCAACTGCGCCAGCCGTGAACTCTGAAGCACTCGATACCACAGCTGTATTAGGTAAATCGCCAGGCTTTGCTATAACTCCCTTGCTTCCTTTATGTGCCTCAAATTGATATCCCGTATTTGGGCACTCCATTCCAGCATCTGTTATTGCCTTATTTACTGCCGCATTTGGTGTTTTAAAACCAATTGCATAGTAATTATTCTTTTTAGGAGCTGAATAACCTGCTGTCTCTAAACAGGTCCCATACGAATCGTACTCAGCTTCTAACTGCATTTCGGTGCTATAAACGGCCGCTAATTGAATCTTTGCTTCCGTTGTTTTTGCTTTTGCTTGATATTTTTTAAAGTTTGGGATTGCAATAGATGCTAATATTCCAATTATTGCAACCACGACCATAAGCTCTATGAGAGTAAAACCTTTCTCATTTTTATTTAAATTCATTAGTGGCTCCTTTTTGAATATAAAAAAATAAATAATTTAGCCTTATCCCCCGGCCTGCATGAATATTGGCAAATACATCGCTACTAAAATTGTCGCCGTTACTCCACCGAGTACAACAATGATTAATGGTTCTATTAGCTTGGTTCCACCTTCTATAAGGGAATCAATTTCATCTTCAAATACATTTGCAATCTTATCCATCATGAAGTCTAATCGACCCGTCTGCTCTCCAACTTTAATCATCTGACTGGCCATATCTGGAAAGTAATCAATTTTATCAATTGAGTTATTTAATGTTTTCCCCGCGATAACGTCTTTTTTTACTTTTGAAAGGTCCATAGCAATAATTTTATTATCTATTGTATCTACACAGATATCCAAAGCCTCTATAATTGCAACACCTGAACCAATCATTGTCCCTAATGTTCTGGAAAAACCTCCTAAATTTCCTTTTATAATTAATGAGCCGAAAATTGGGATTTTCATAGTAATTTGATCAAACAAAACTTTACCTGTTTTTGAAGTTTGAACATAACCTTTCAAAACGACAAAAGTAATCCCAATCCCCAAAAATATTTTTCCTGACCATTCTCCTAAGAAATCTGAAATATCCATTACAAAACGTGTTATAAATGGTGCTTCTTGACCAGTAGATTCTAATTGCTCAACAAACTGAGGCACAACAAAGCTCAATAAGCCCCAAACAACAAGTGTTCCAATGATCATAACTGCAATTGGATAAGTTAATGCAGATTTAATTTTCTTTTTAATTTTTTCCTGATTCTCTAAGTGAGAAGATAATTTTTCCAAAATAACATCTAGAACACCTGCAGTTTCTCCAGCTTTAACCAAACTGCAATATAGTTTATCAAAACCTGTTTGTTGCTCCATAGCACTCGCAATTGTTTTTCCATGGCCAACTTCGGATGAAATTTCTCTAATTGATTTTTTTAGGGCAGGATTTTTTTCTGATTTAAATAATATTTCTAAGGCCTCCATAATCGGTATTCCAGCATTTACCATTATTGCTAGTTGTTTAGTAAAAATA
>JAOMEV010000077.1 GCA_028346125.1 Bacteriovoracales bacterium
TGGGCGAAGGTGCTTGTCTCCAAATCTGACTCGGATTCAATAAGGCAAAGTGCTCCTTTATCAAAGAGCTCTCCCGCGCCCATGAGCCCTTCACCGATCGTACCCTGGAGCAAGATGAGAACAATTTCCTGGTATTTATCTGATGCTTTTGCGTACTGAGCGAGGGTTTCGTCGAGGGTGAGGTCATCTACTGTTAGGAAAGTCTCTCTACTGAGAAACCTTGAATCCATGTGCTGAAGGGATAGTTCTCGAAGTTGCGCATTAAGAAACCTTAAGGAAGCAGAAGATTCCTTGTCGCCGCAAATTAACACAAGTAAAGGCTTTGAATCTGAAATAAACCCTCCAGCCTTATTATTCTGCCTAAGAATCAATTCACCATTTCGGTCAACTTTACTTTAAAGATTAAAAAAAATCATACACACTATTTTTATTTAAGCAGGAGGGTTAAATCACAGGCGAACCTCTAACCTTCTTTTTCAAGTCCATATTGTTTAGTCATTATTTTTCCATTTTTTGGTTAAGCTAAAATCTTTTTTAATAACCCAAAAATAAATTTTTATAGGGTCCATACAATTTTTTTTAAGCATTGGCTTAAAAGAATATATAGCTCTAACGCCGGCCAAATGGCCTAAAGGCCTCCAAGAATTACCTTTTTTTCGAAAAGAACGTTGAATTTTTAAATAAATAGGGGTTGTTTTATGAGTTTACCTTAACTTAAACACTATATGTTTTCATCATGAAAAAAGCCTGAGTGTAATCCTCCCCCCCCAAACAATTTTCTTAAATTGATTTTAAAATTGGACGATAAAATCAATGTAACTTTTCTTGGAGACTTACTTGACGGATATTTTTAAATCCAAAAAAATACTCATTGTTGATGATAATGAAAAAACCATTCAACTCCTCGGTGATTTTTTAAAATCTAATGGAGACTTCATTACCTCCGTTGCTAAAAATGGTAAAGAGGCGATAGAGCGTACCTTAAATTACAAACCAGATTTAATACTGATGGATATCAATATGCCAATAATGGATGGCGTAGAGGCATGTAACAAAATAAAGGAAAAAGAAGACTTAAGAGATATTCCTATTATTTTTTTAACGGCACAAAAATCAATTGAAGACAAAGTCAAAGCTTTAGATGCAAAAGGAAATGATTTTATAACAAAGCCCTTTTATGAAGAAGAGCTTATGCTGAGGTTAAAGCTACACTTAGAATTTGCAGATTCAAGAAAAAAAATTAAAAGCACACTAGAAAAAACAAATGAGTTATTAGAAAACATAGATCAATCCATTTTTTGGATAGACGAAAATGGAATAGTTTTATCACCATCTTCAAAAACAACAGAAATTTTCATGGGGCTAAATATTGAGGGTCAATCCATTTTAGACACCTTATATAAAGACCTGGAACAAAATGTAAAAGATGAAATAAAATCTTTTTTAAAACAAACTTCAACGATAAAAAAAGAAGGTTGGGAAAAAGCACAAGAAGTATTTCCCGAAAACATACCTTATTTTAATAAGGAAAAAGAGAAAAAAACCTTCAAAGCAAAATATAAGCCATTTTGGGATAAAGAAAGCTCCATTACAAAAATTATGTTCATCCTTGATGATAAAACCGAGATAGATGACCAATAAATGAAAGAACTTGGCTTTAAAAATGATACCACTTCCAAGTAATAAAACTTAAAAACCTATGCCAAAAAACTGCTGTAGATTATTCTTTTTCATAATCATAATTATTTTGGAGATTTATACGATAAGTAACTAGAGTTATTAAGACTTACCAACAATATGGAAAGACATGTCAAAAATAAATTTTAAAAGATTTTTTTTGTTTTTGTCTGTTCTATTTTTATTCTCCCCCCAAAACGCTCCTGCCAAATTAGCTCCAAAGGTAGTTAATGGTGTTATGGATTTGTCCAATTGGAATTTTAAAAAGGACGGGAACCTCGAACTTAAAGGTAATTGGAAATTTTATTGGAAAAAACTTATAAACCCTGACCATTTAATCAAAAAGTCCCCTCCTAAAGAAGATGCTCTCTTAAAAGTACCTGGAAATTGGTCTAGTCAAAAAAAATTTTCCAAATATGGTTATGGCACTTTTATTTTGGAAATAAAAAACCCAAAAGGGCAAAGTTTATCAATAAATATCCCAAGTGTTTATTCGGCCTATCGATTATTTATTATCACCAATAAAGAAAGCGACCTTATTCATTCTGTGGGAAGGGTTGGAAAAACTAAAAATGAAGAAACCCCTCAATTTGAAAATCCTCTTTTAGGACTAAACAAAATTAAAGGTAATTTCTATTTGGTCATCCATATATCTAATTTTCACTTTAGGGAAGGAAAACTTCCTACAATTAAAATCGGTCATAGTAAAAAACTTAAATGGCAATATGATTTTAAAAACAGAAGTATATTTTTTAGTATTGGTGTTCTTTTTATAATGTCTATTTATCATTTCAGTTTATTTGTACAAAGAAAAGATGATAAACTATCTTTTTATTTTTCTCTATTCTGTGGATTAATTTCTCTTAGACTATTTGTAAATAATTACTTTGCTAGTTGGATTTTTCCACAACCATCCCTTTTTCTTTTTGAATTATCAGGGAAAATAGATTATTTCACAAATATTCTTGGGTCATTATTCTCAATTTTATTTTTCAACCAACTGATGTCAAATGAATTTAAAAAAGGGGTAAAAGGATTAAAAATTGTAATGGGATTATTCTTTCTTATTGTTCTTTTCTCTCCTACAAGAATATTTACCCAAAAGTTCATTTTATTACCCATTCAAATTATTTATCTAATTTCTTATATTATCCTCATAATTAAGGTTATTATTTATGCTATAAAAGGCATTAGATTTTTTAAATTAGTATTATTAGGCGGGACGGTTCTACTTCTTGGTTTTATACACGCTATTCTTTTGCCCTATAAGATAACCCACCCCCCTGAATTATTACCCTTTGCGCTTGTAATTTTCGTTTTTATACAAAGTTATATTTTATCAATCATATTTTCTAATGCATTCAAAGAATCTAAGACTCTATCTAATCTCTTAGAAGTCGAAAGGACGGGTCTTGAAAAAACCGTTTCCGAAAGAACTGAGGAATTAAGTAACACTTTGAGTAAACTAAAAGATGTCTTAGAACAAAGGTCTCTCTTCTTCGCAAGCCTTAGTCACGAGCTCCGAACGCCTTTAAACGCAATTTTGGGGTTCTCCAAAATTTTACAAAAAACGTTACCAAATAATCAGCTTCTTGAAAAAGAATATGTCGATTCCATTAACACAAGCGGAATATCCCTCTTACGACTCGTAAACTCAGTCCATGACTTTACAAAAATAGAACTTAATGAACTTAAAGTTATCAAACAAAAATTTAATTTCAAAAAAATGTTACGAACTCTTTCTTTACACTATACAAACGAATCTAAAAACAAAGGAATTACTTTTGAATTGGTTATATCCGATAACGTTCCTTCATGGATTGAGAGCGATGGTCTCGCGCTAAAACAAGTCTTAGATAATCTTCTAAGTAACGCACTTAAATTTACAAAAGAAGGTCATATTAAATTAGAAGTTCAGGCATTATTTAAAAGCACTGATAAAAGTAAATTCGAACTCAATATTAAAATTTCAGATACGGGTACAGGAATGTCTGAAAAAAAAATAAAGGACCTCTTCGAACCTTTTTCTCAGGTCCATGAACATGGAACGACAAAGGAAAGAGGAAGCGGCCTTGGACTTTTTATTTCCAAAAAAATTATTGAGGATTTAAGTGGAAAAATAACAGTATCATCGATTTTAAAAAAAGGAAGTGTATTTACTATTTCCCTTAAGGACACCGCATCATTCAATGAGGAAAAGGATACCGGAGATATTTCTTATAAATTTTTTGGCAACACCGTTCTAATTGCTGACGACGTCCCTTTAAATTTAAAACTATATGAAGCTTATTTTTCTCAACATGATCTTAAATTAGAAATTGCCAATGATGGAAGCGAATTAATAAAAAAAGTAAAAGAAACTAGGCCGGATTTAATTATTACCGACTTTGAAATGCCTGAATTCACTGCGGACGAGGCCTTAACTATTTTACGAACAAAAGGTATAAAAACACCGGTTTTATTGGTCTCCTGTTTAGTAATTGAGAGCAAGGTAAAAAATAGATTTCAAGGATTCTTGCAAAAACCAGTAGATGAGGAAGTTTTTTTAACGGAAGTTTCCAAGTTTTTAAAGCACGAAAAGGTTATTATAGATGATAAACATCAAGAAAAACCTATACTTGAATTTCAACTTCCAACAAATTTAAATAAAGAGGAGCATAACCTTACTATTGAAGTTTATGGAGTTCTTAAAAACTGGAGATCTTCAATGCAAATTACCAATATAGAAAATGAAATCCCTCCTTTAAAGTTAAAATTGAAGACTACTAGATTAAGTTTATTAATCCCACTACTAGAAAGTATTGAAAAGTCAGCTGAAAAATTTAACATAAGCAAGATTGAGTCTTCGTTAGATTATGGGATCAAAAAATTAAAAAGAAACAACTAAAAAGTCACCGTGTTCTATTTCCACAAATAGGGTCTTTATTGTATCAAAGGGTCTTCTTTTAAAAATTAAAGTGGCAAATAAGCTTTCAGCTCTCTTCTCAAAAGCTTACCAATAGGAGATTTTGGCACTTCATCAATAAAGGTCACAATTTTTGGTATCTTATAATTTGTTAATTCTTGTTTCATATGGCCAATTATTTCTGATACGGTTAAATCATCATCTTTCTTTACAACAAATAAGGCGACCGCCTCACCGGTTAAATCATCAGGCGCTGCAATGACCCCCGATTCAACAATACTTGGATGCTTGTTAACCACAGACTCTATTTCTTGAGGGTAAACCTTAAGACCTGAGACATTAATCATATCTTTTTTTCTATCCACAAGATATAACTCACCATCTTTACCAATATAACCTATATCACCAGTTCTAAAGTAACCATCTTCTGTAAATGCCTTTTCTGTTTCTTCTTCTAGGTCCCAATAACCTTTCATTACCTGGGGACCTTTTACACAGATTTCTCCAGTGCCCCCGACATCAAGTTCTTCATTTTTATCATTTAAGATCTTTATGTCAGTGGAAGCATAAGGGAGACCCACAGAACTTGTATATCCTTTCCTAAAACGATCATGTGCACTTATTACTGGTGATGTTTCGCTTAAACCGTATCCAACGGATATTTCTCCCCCAGTTCTCTTACTTAACGCCTTATAAGTTTTCTCTTGAATTGCCATTCCCCCACTACCCAAAAATTTCAAACATGAAAAATCAATATTTTTGGAGTTAAACTTAGGATGGTCCAAAAGTTTAACAAACAAGGTATTGATTCCGGCCGTGATTGTGACTTTGTTTTTTGACCAAGTTTTAACGACAGCATTTAAATCTCTTGGGTTTGGAACTAAAACAACCTTATACCCAATTCCTATACAATTTAAAAAGGCAGTATTTAAGGCATAAATGTGGAAAAGGGGAAGTATTCCTAAAAAGGTATCATCCTTGGCCCAATGTTTCCCATCTCCTGTATCTTGGCCAACCAAATTTATGTTTTGGTACAAATTACTTAATATATTTTTCTGAGTCAGAGTAGCAGCTTTAATCGTTCCAGATGTGCCGCCTGTAAATTGAAGGATGGCGTCATCTGAAATATTCATTTTAGGTCTGTCGAAGGCCGTGTCATATTTAAAAAAATCTAAAAACGGGATTTCATTTTTAATGGAATAGTTTTGAACTTCTTTTTTGATATGCTTAAAGACAAAATTGATGACTTTTCCCTTAATTCCGCCAATGAGGTCTCCAATTTTTGTAATAACAATGTTATCAACCTTTCCTGTATTGGCAAACTCCTCCAAATTCACAGCAAATTTGTCTAAGGCTATTATAAGCTTGGGTTTAACCGCCCCTTTACCTTTTCCATCAACTCCATCCCAAAGAAGCTTTTTTATTTCGGCCTTTGTATAAAGAGGATTTAACGGGACAAGAACCGCTCCCGCCCTAAGAATGCCCAAACTTGCAACGACAAATTGAAGAATATTGGGGATAAGGAGAGCAACTCTATCTCCTTTTTTTACACCACACCTTTTTTGCAGAAATGATGCAAATTTAAGCGAGAGGATATCTAATTCTTCAAAGGTTAAACCTTGACCCAAGGATTCAAAAGCAATTGATTTTGAAAATTTATTAAACTTTCCCTGAAAAAAATGTTCAAGGTTTTTCTCCTCAACGTTAATTGTTTTCGACCTCTTCTCATGATAAAAGTCAAACCATACTTTATCCATTGAACCCTCCAACTAGCGATAGTAATCCAATAATACAGGAACTCTTCGTATAAAAAACTGAAAATACCCTTAAATGATCTGAGCAAAGGCCGTTCGATGGCCGTACAAACCCTATTCATGGATGAGAAAACATCTGAAAATCGTTCCCAAATCATAAAAAAGTATCTATTAGATTAAAAGATTTTATGCCATTAATTCTTTTTTGAGACCTATTCGTTCTATTACTCTAAGAAGTAAATTTAACCTTAGGGGTTTGGGAATCCAAGCACTTATTCCAAGTTTCTTTGCTCTTGATATCACTTTTGGGCAATTTTCTGTTGTAATAAAGACGACCTTTAAATTACTGAAATCACTTGCCTTTTTAATGATCTCAACAAATGTAAGCCCATCTACCTCAGGTAAGTGCACATCGATAATAACAACATCTATTTCAACTCGTTTTAAAATATCGAGGCCACTCCACCCATTTTCAGCATGATAAATTTCATAACCCTCATCTTCATTATCCAAGACCTTATCTATTCTTGCCCTAACTGCTTTACACTTATCCAAAATTAAAATTTTCATACGTTTCTCCAATTAATAAATTTTAAAATGTATATTGATTTTGATCTACTGAATTTAAATTGAATGTAAATGAGCAGAATTTGAGCATTAAAAAAAATAATGAAAATGTTGTTCAATATTTGCTCTGCTTTTAAATCCTTCAAATCGATTTAATTAAATAACAACTGCATTTTGTAAAAAAATTTTATTGTGGTATGACCCAATACCCTTTTTGAAAGTTTAATTCCGAGATCTTGAATAAACGCGCCTTATTTATAGGCCATATTACTTAGTTTTGTTTTCTAAAATTTCTCCGATAACGACATATAAAGGCGTAGTATGGGGATAAAGCTTTTTTTCGTTCTATTCATTTTGTCACAATTAATTTACGTGGCCAATGCTGATCACGGAATAGAACCACCCTCACAAAGAATTTCGGACGGAAAAGACCAAATGGGTACAATCCAAACCAATTGCCAGCAACTTAATTCAGAAGAATTTCAAATTAGAGTAAAAGATGATGGAAAGGCTATTGATACTCACAAAGTTGTTCAAAAATCCCTCGAAAAAGTCCACATAGACTCAGCAAAATTAAAAAATATGAATGATGAAGATAAACTCAACCTAATATCTTTACCCGACCAAAGTACGAAAGAAAATGTCTCGGAGATTTCAGGACGTGGCGTCGGAGTGGAAATCTTTAAAAAAAACTTAAAAGATCTAGGTTCCTCCTAAGATATAAAAACATCTAAAGGAGAAGGAACGGAGTTTATAATTAATATAAGCCTCGTTAAGTCAAGATCCTCAAAAAAATATTTAGAAACACATTTATTTCAGTTTGATCTTCAAAATAGCGTCATCCAATAATTTTTCAATAAGCCCTATATTGAATTTGCCTGCACTCTCTTCAATTTTTTCCAAAAATGGCTCCAAGGACCTTAAATTTGTTTCTAAAACTTTTTCTTTGAAGACTCCAACCTCTTTCTCTATCGTGGTCACATTCATGGAAGCTCTCCAGTACTGAAAGCTCTTGCTCATCTCTTTAACGATCTCCTGC
>JAOMEV010000078.1 GCA_028346125.1 Bacteriovoracales bacterium
TAACCTAAAAGGGGAAGTCATGAACAATTTAAAAATAATTGCTGCCTGTCTTGTGGTGGTCTTTATCGGTCTCTTTGTTTTTGATACGGTCAAAAAGAAAGGTCGAAAGGTTGCAAGTAGTGATAAAGGCCGGGTACAAACAGAAGATATCATCGCTAAAAAATCAAAGATCAAAATCCAGATCATTAAAAAAGGCGCTCGGATGCCTAAGTGGAAAGGAAATGAAATGGCCTTGCAAGACAAGACCGTGAGTGAAAAACCCATTGACCTCAAAACAATGGGAACTGGAAAATATACACAGTTTCCGGTTTATAAGGGGAGAAAAGTTATTCAAGTTTACGGGGGAAAAATCAATCCACCGACAAACGTGCCTAAAAAATTCCTTGTCTCCAACGAAGAGGAACACTCAGATCTTTCTTCTAAAGTGGTTCGATTTTTCTATAACCTCGGTTTCAACGAAGATAATAAAATGAAAGTCGTTCGGGGAGAGGGGTTCCTTGCCCTTCAAGGAGATCAGGCCATAAAGGTTGAGGCCTTCACGATAAGTTATAACTGGAATGGTGACCCTCGAAAAGAAACGTGGCTTATGAGAACGATTAATGCCAGGATGTATAAGAAGTTATCAATTCCTCTTGATATGTTCGTTGCCGCCAAGTAAATAAAATTTAACAATCATGATTATATTAAGGCCCCTTTTGGGGCCTTTCTGTTAGGGCTTTGTCGGCCCATCATCCACAAAATGTTTGCACTTCGATAAAGATTATTGAAGGGTCAAATAAACTTTGATGACTTTGTTTAGCTGATAACCCTTCTAAAACCTCATAAAGATCAATCATTTCAAGACATTAGGCCGCACCAGGCTTTTCATCTTTTTAAACACTGTATGTTGGGAAAGAAAACTATGACATCCCTTATAATAAAATGAGGAAAAGTTAACAAAGAGGAAATATTTAATTTTTGTCAATTCGTGTGAGGAGCACCTATGAAAACTTTTTGGAAAGGCATTTATTTTTGGCCAATTATTCTTGTCCTAACCATCTCAGGCAGTGTTCACTCCGGTGGTGAAAGTGATGAAGAAAAGGCCACGAGGGAAAAAGAGGAACGTACCAATAGAGGGTCTTACACCTCTGCTGGTAGAACAGTTGATGAAAAGATACAAAATGGAACCACCCCTACTGACTACGGCCGGATTAAAGGGGCGTTTAAGGTCAGTACAAAGACCGGGAACGCTGAGTATTCAATCCCCATTTCCGCCGCTGGTGGTTTTAAGGGTCTCAGTCCTAATATAAGCCTTTCTTATTCCTCAGGAGGCATTAACGGCCTTGTAGGTGTTGGTTGGTCTTTAGGTGGTTACCCCGTCATCACTCGTTGTGGTAGAAATTCTTCAACGGATGTGGGGGACACATTTACTGAAGAATATTCTGGTAAAGTATGTAGCACGAAGGATTTTGGATACCGTGATCCCGATTGGTGTGCTCGTCGTTCATGGGGAGTTTGTAAAGATTGGAGGAGAGGAACATGGCACGCCAATATAAAAACAATTTGTACAAACGAAACTAAAACGAGGCAGCAAACAAGGGCCATCAATATTGGTGTGACCTTAGGGGTAAACGATCAGCTTTGCTATAACGGTGTTAGGCTTAAGCTAAAAAGAGGAAAACACGGAGAAGCAGGTGCTGAATACCGACTTCTCACTGATCGTTGGACTAAAGTCGTTATCGATAATGGTGGATCAGGCGGAGGTGGTCTCGAAAGTATTACTAAAGGTCCCCTTTGGAGCCAGTCAGATGCTAATAATAAATGCCATAACTGGTGTGGTAGTAATAAAACTTGGACCGGGCATTGGTGGACGACAAAGGCTGGCAAAGAATCAGTTTGTCAGTGTAGAAAGGCATCCGGGCCAGGAAACTGTTTAGACCCTAACAACAATAGCTGTAGAATGACTGTCTATGCTTCGACAGGGAAAAGGACAGAATTCACCAGTAACAACAGTGATAAAAGGTCGTTCTTTCCAAGCAAAACTTATGACCTTCGAGGAAACCAATTAGAGTATGTATGGGATAATAGCGTCGGCGGGACAGGATCAACCCTTCTTTGGAAAATTAAATACACTTCCAACCCAAAAACCGGCCGAGAGGCAAGTCGACAGATCATGTTTAAGTACGCATTAAGACCTGACAAAATGGTCGCCTTTAAAGGCGGTCTTATGTTTCAAACAAAAAGACGCCTTTCAAAAATTGAAACCCATCATAGAAGTGGGTCTAGCACATGGCTTATGACCAATCGCTATTATATTCGCTATAAACAAAGTAAGTCGACGGAAAGAAGCTTAGTGAGAGGAGTTCAGTTATGTGATGGACGTAATTCTGAAGGTTGTCTTCCAGAGACCAAGTTTGATTATGGAGCACCAAGAGACGGAGCCAAACTCTTCAGTACTGATGGTGGAACGTGGAAAAGTAATGGTGGCCATTATGATAGCAAGGCCCCCAAACTTATTGGGGATGTAAACGGTGACGGTCTTCCAGACCTCATCTGGGTCGACATGAACAGTGAAGATTGCAAGAGAGGGACCTTTAACACCGGTAAATGGTATCAGGAAGCGCCTAAAGGTCAAAGGTGTGCGAGCTCTAACTGTGGGTATAGGGATATTAATAACCTTGATAAAGTCTGTACCGCTTTTAGTAATGGTAAAAACAATTTTGGTGCCAGCAAGTGTACGTGTGTCTTAAACGATGAAAAAGGCTATAACCCCGCTTACAGTGTGGGGGATGTTAATGGTGATGGTAAGACTGACTTAATCTATTTCTCTAGTATTCACAAAGATATGGCCCAGCATAGAGTTATGGTTGCGAGGGGGTCTGATAATGGTTTTGAAGCGTTTACTATAGGTAAAACTGAAAATAATGAAACCACACTCGAAAATCATAGAAATACTTGGGGTAAACAGCATCAATTTATCTATCGGGACGCGGTTCAAAAAGATCAGCATAATGAAAGAAATGCTGCCCATTGGAAGCAGAATCACCACGCTCGTACGGTAGGTGACTTTAATGGTGATGGTATACTCGATATGCTTGGTTTTGCCGAGAAGCACGTCTACGTTTCGTTGGGAACAAAAACGTCCAGTGGTAAGGCAACCCTTGAAGAACCTGCCAAATGGTTCGATGGTATGACTAAAGGGAGCGGGGGCTGGCAAGATGATAAGTACCCCCGATTAACCGGAGATGTGAATGGCGACGGCCTTGCTGACCTTATAGGTTTTGGTGACAAAGGTGTTTATGTTGCCATTAATAACGGTAAAACTTTTGGTGAAGGGACGACCTGGACCAGCGCATTCACACACAGCCAAGGCTGGAGAACTGATAAACACCCTAGGATGTTGGCAGATGTGAACGGTGATGGGCTTATGGACATTATCGGCATGGGAAATAGTGCTACAACGGTTTATGTTTCCACCGGGACAACCTTTGAGCATTTCGCCACATTAAATAATGAGTTTCACTACAAACACTGGGAGTTTGATAACGAACCAAGAACGGCCCAAGACCTTAACGGTGATGGAATGGCAGACCTCATAGGCTTTAGTGGGGACGGTAAGATCCGAGTTGCCTATGCCACAGGAACGGGGTTTGGACCGACTCACACAGTCTGGACTGGCAAGAAATTCACATCTAAGCATGGTTGGACAGGTAATAAAAACCCAAGGCACTTTGCCGATGTGAATGGGGATGGACTGCCTGACCTTGTTGGGTACGCAGATAAACATATTTCCGTTAACCTCAACAACAACGCTGATAGAGACCGTGGGCATAAAGCTGATGTTATCGTTAAGGTCACAGATGGCTACGGAGACCCACTTGAAATTACCTATAAAACTATGATTCATGGGACGAGCGGGCTTAAGCGTACCGGTATGAGCTTCTCTGTTCAAAAAGGCGAGGGCCCATCTAATGGTGGATGGTCATCTAAAATGTCAACAGCTATGCAGGAAGCGCAATATTCTACGAGCAAAACTTATAGCTACCCACAAAAGCTCACCAACATGACTTCTCCCATGGTGGCAGGAACGGTCTTAAGAAACAGACTCGCAAAGGCAGATAAAGGACAAAATGTTGAAACCGTGTACTCGTATAAGAACTATGTCTCAAACGTTAATGGTTTAGGGACAGAAGGGTTTTCTCATTTTACATCAAAAAATATTGAAACTGGTGCTTATATTCAAGAAGAGTTCCACCAGGCGTTTCCATTAACTGGGCGACCACTTGAAAAAATCACCTACGATGCTAATGGTGGAAAGCAGGCAGGGACGAAGTTTTCCTATAAAAAGATTTCTAATATGTATGGGGTTGATAATTGGGTGAAAGACAACCTCAATGAGCAACGGACCGAGTGGCAGGACACCTTTAATGGCTGGGATGGACAATACGAAAAAACCAATTCCCGTAAGTGGGTATACGGTACGGATGGCTTTGCTTATAGGATTGAAGACCGAGTCAGGGGAAATGTAAACAAGGATAAAAATGTCTACAAATGCCAAGAATTTCTAATGGATGAAAATAACTGGCTTATTTATCTTCCTACCGAAGAGAGGACGCAACGTGATACGAGTTGTCGGTTCGGTACAAACTTAATTCAAGGCAGACATTTCGGTGCAAAAAGGCTCACGTACAATAGCTACGGCGAGATGACTAAGCAAAGAATCATACTGGGGAATAATAATAGCAAAATAAGAATCTCAGAGTACTTCTATGATGAGCACGGCGCCCTCACAGAAATGAGAGACGCCAATAACCGGAAAATGACCTACAAGCAAGACAACGATACTTACGGTCATATGTTCAACGTTGGAACCTGTAACCACTTAAACCACTGTGACTATAAAAGCTATCACTATTCAGGTCAGGTCAATGAGCAAACCGGCATTACTGGAGTCAAAGCTAAATACGATATCGATAACTTCGGTCGAACCTCTGCCATCTATGGGTCTCATCCGACCAAAGACGAAATGTGGAAGATGCGTGAAGTCTCATATTCAAGACCAGGACAAAATGCTCAAGGGGTTCTTGCGGTTAAAACCTATATCAGAAAGGATTTTACCGGAGATATGAATACGATCTCTAGGGGAACCAACTCCCTTTTTGAACATGAGTTTATAAGCGGTCCAGGAAACACTGTCGTCACTAAAAAGAGTGGGAAAAAGGTAGGACAAACTAAAGTCTGGGAGGTGGAATACAACTCCGCCGGCCAAATTGTTAAAACCTACACAGTTAGGCAAGGAGATAAAGGGGGTCTGGCCTCTACCAACGAGTACTACCCTGGATCGGCAAGAATCAAAAAGACCACAGGTCCTGATGGGACGTACGTTAATTTTAGTTATGAAGACCTTGGTTTGACTTCAATTCAAAATCTCCCTAGTCCTAATGGAAGTGGCAGGATTGAAACAAGAACGGAAAAAACCTTAAAGGGATCTGTTATTAAAAAAGGGATGGCAGGTCGATACTTAAATTACACCTTCCACGCCGACGGCAAACCTAAAGACATCACAGATGCGATGGGGCGGAGGACCACCTTTGAATACTATGCGTCTGGTCAAATTAGAAGAACATGTAGACCGGATTCAGGTTGTAATTCAGCGACCTATAATAATGATGGGACGGTGGCATCGACCACAAATGCCAAAGGGGAGAGGACAACGTTCTCTTACGATTCCATTGGAAGGACTATTCAAACAAGAGGTCCTAACGGAACAACAAAAAATTACTACGACCAAGACGGTGGTTTAAACACAGGAAAACTGACTCGAACGGATCACTCAGATGGTGCCATATCTCAGTTCCGCTACAACCGTGATGGGGATGTTAGCATTAAGAGTACAACTCTTCCTAATGGAGTTAAATACGTTACCTCAGTGAACGATGAAGGGAACACCGTTCTTCCAACAGGCGATATCATAAGCCACGGTTATGAAAGAGGACAGGCGAATGAAGTCTTCTTAAACGGAAAGTCCATTGCCAAAGTTGAGGAATGGGACCATGAAGGAAACGGAACCGAAGTCAAACTAGGAAATGGTCTCAGGGTTGTGAGCACGTTTGACGAGTTCGGAAGACCAAGAGTTGTCAGAACCAATAGGACGAATGGATCATATCTCCACTATCAGGGATTTAAATATAATAGTGCTGGTAAAATGGAGGAAGTCAATAGGGGTGACCTTAACGAAAAGAGAGAATATCGTTACGACCAATACGGTCGCCTCATAGACTCTAAAATTAGTAGAGGAAGTAATGAAACCCATAATAGATACGAGTTTGACAACAATGATAACCTCACGAAGGTTATCAACATGGGCAAGGGTAGTTCCACCAATAAATGCGCCACCCTTTACCAACACTCGAGGTATAGAGGGAAACAATACAAGTTCTGTCCAGGTCAAAATTCACCTTCATTGAGCGTTTGGAACGATGATGCCAGCTCTCTTAGCATTCCTTCGGGGGGAACTCTTAAGGTCTGTGAACATGGCGATGGTAGCGGATGGTGCGAGACTTATACAAGTAATTCGGATTGGATAGGAAGTGCTAAAAACGATAAAATCTCCTACGTTGAATTCAGTATCGATAATTGCTTTATGACCTCTCGAGATAAAGGGGGCTGTGGAGGTTCAGGTCCCACTAATTATTCATTCGCTGAAGGGACGAGCCGAGTGGACAATGTCTCAGGCGGGGACGGCCCTATCTCTTACAGTTACGACAATGCCGGTAATGTCACGAGAAAAACTAAAGGTGGTAAAAATACAGACTTTACTTACAAAGGTGGACAGCTCACAAAAATCGAAGGACCTAACGGCACAACAACCCTAGGTCGAACGAGAATTGATCCTGACGGCACTAAAACAACGAATGTCCAAGGTATCACCATCGTCGAAAGACCTAATGGAAACGTCACTCACTCTATTAACGTCTCCTTCGGTGATAAAAGAATTATGGCCCTTACAAGATCAGGTCGACCAAATCTGATGGCCAACAAGATAAGACACAATACCTACAAGCTTCAAGCAGGACTCTTTGATCCAGCTTCGATTATGGGAGCTTACGGTATTGTGAAAAGTAAGGTCCTAGAGCTCCTCTCAAGAGAAAACATTGTGAACGAGCTCCTCATAGGCTCAAGCTTTGTCTTCGCCATAGGGCTCATGCTTGCAATGATTGTTAACATCTTTAGAAAACGCTTCCAGGGCAAAATAAAATGGTGGCACTACCCAATGCTAGTGCTCTTTTTCACAGTGTCCTTAACACTCCCTGTGTCCGCTATGACAATGGCACCAGGTGAGAACGGTCCAGGTAATCTCGAAGTCGGGGAGACCTACTTCCACACAGGCTATCTGGGTGGAACAGAAGTGACCTCAAACGGAGAAGGAAAAGATAAAAACCGAGTTTCCTACGATTCGTACGGTAAACTCCTCCACGCTACTAGTGGATCCAAAGATAACTTCGCTGCCAAAGGCTTTGGTAAGGCCGTCGCCCCAGGGCATGACGGCATCGTCTTCCACGGAATGAGACTCTTTGATCAAGACTCAAATCGCTTTATGAGTCCAGACCCCGTGG
>JAOMEV010000079.1 GCA_028346125.1 Bacteriovoracales bacterium
GTTCTTCTTCTCCAAAAAGAGGTTCGAGCTTTGATAATCCAAACTATAAAATTCATTGCTTTGGTGGAAATTGTTGGTTTTTAAACTAATAGAACGACTTTTTTTAGAGTTAATCACTGATTAAATAAATTTTATTTTCTTTTTTGTCGAAAAGCCTCTTTTTCTTATTTATTGAAATTTTAGACCGATACAAAGTACGAATTTACTTATTTTTTAACAATGGTGTTTGTTATGGGGAAAAAGGGTAAGGCGAAAGAAACGGTCTTAGTTGTGGACGATAGTTTGGAAGCACGGGCATTTATTGGTCTAAAGTTGAAAAATGCAGGTTACGAAGTGCTTCTTGCAGAAGATGGCCTAGAAGGAATTGAAGAAATTGAATATAACAAGAAGATTCACCTTGTTATTTTAGATATTGCTATGCCTAGGATGAACGGTATCCAAATGCTTCATCGTATGAAATTGAAGATGCATGTCTTAAAAGAAAAAAGCACATTAGACTTGGGAACCGTAGAAATGTTTGGGGAATCTGAGAAGCCCACAGAAGAAGATATAGAGCGTGTTAAGGTTCTTATATGTTCAGCAAAGTCTGAGCCAAGCTATATTGATCTCTTTATGGAGGCAGGGGCCGACGATTTTATAACTAAGCCTATTGATGAAAATGTTCTCCTTGAAAAGGTAGAAAGATTGGTGAAGTTGGATAAAGAGAAATTTGCAAGGTTGAAAACAAATATAGCTATTAAACTTGAAGGAGTTGAGGGAGATAATAGTGGAACCTTGTTAGAGTTGTCTGAAATATCTGCGAGGATAGACTTTCCGGCCAGAATTTCAGATGGGTCAAAGATTGTTATTCATTCTGATGTACTTAATGAAAAGTTAAAAAAACCAATAAAGCTTAAAGGGCATGTTCTTTACTCCGAAAAAAATATGAGAAATCATTATGACACCGAAATAGTTTTGGATTTAAGTGAGGAATCTAAAAAAATACTGAGATCTCTAACGACTATATCGAAAGAAATAAGTGATAAGAAGACCTCCTAGAAAAAAATGACAAAAAAAAATATCCTTCACATTCTACTAGCGGTTTTCTTTTTTTCGTTTATGCAGGTCTTTGTTAAATTGTTAAAGGGTCTTCCAGTTTTTGAGATTGTATTTTTCAGGGCCTTAATCGCCTTTATTATTTGCTTTATTTTAATACTAAAAAATAAAATTAACCCATTTGGAAAAAATAAAAAAATATTATTCCTGAGAGGATTTTTCGGCTCTTTGGCCCTTATTTGTTTTTTCACAACACTTCATCATTTACCCTTGGCGAATGCTACTGTTATTCATTACCTATCACCACTTTTTACTTCTTTTTTTTCATTATTTATTTTGAAAGAAAGATTAAAAAAAATTCAGTGGCTTTTTTTCCTCTTTTCTTTTTTGGGAGTTTTAATCATTAAGGGGCTTGATACCCGGGTACCTTTTTTCTATCTTTTTCTGGGGATCCTGTCGGCTTTTTTTGCAGGACTAGCTTATAATTGCATAGGAAAATTAAAGGATACAGAGCATCCTTTAGTTATCGTACTGTATTTTCCTCTTGTAACATTGCCTATTATAACTCCCTTTACTGTTATGAATTGGGTTCCACCAACTTCACTTCAATGGGTTTACATTCTTTTAGTAGGAATTTTTGTTCAAGCAGCTCAATATTTTATGACTTTGGCCTATCAAAAAGGAAAGGTTTCCTCTTTGAGTATTTTCAATAATTTTGGGCAAATTCTTGCCATAGTTTTTGGTTTTTATATTTTTGATGAAATTGTTAAGTGGGAGCAATTATTAGGGATGGCCTTGGTTATAGGTGGGGTTATTCTCAATACATTAGTTGATAAAGACACCAAATTATCTCCACTATAATCAAAATGTCTCCAAATTCTTAAAAATAATATTTATTTATGTGTTCCCAAGTAGCTTAAATAATAAGACCAAGTGCCACTTTGTCGTGGCATGCGCATTGCACCAATGGGGGTAGCGGTTGTGGGTTCACAACCCTTTCAGAGAGGTGCAAAGATGACAAAAGTTACTAAAACCATTCTATTAACATTCATTTCTTCAATTTTTGCCTCATCAGTTTATGCTGGGGCAAAAATAAAAAACAAGTCTCACTATTATAAATTATTAAATTTAAATCACCTTAAAGTTTCTAAAGATCTCCAAAAGAATTTCTTTGAAGCTAAAAGTAACAAACTTATTGTTTATTATAAAAAAGGATCTGTTTTTAAAATAAGTCCTGTAAAAGAGAAAAAGTTAAATTCTCCAGAAGTGAAAAGACGTTGGAAGGACTCTATTCGAAAAGTAATACTTATAAATAGAGTTTTGAAAAGTTTTAAAAACTTTCCCATAAAGTATATCGAGGTAAAAAATAATAAGGAAAAAGTTAAACTTTTGAAAAATGATCAAGTTATCTTTATAGCAAAAAATAAAGAACACAGAAAAAGCTTGAGAGAGAGCCTTCATCTCATTAATCAGCCTGATGTTCGAGAAATGGGTCATGGTGGAAAAGGAACTTCTGTAGCAGTCCTTGATACTGGGGTCGATTATATGAGAAGTACATTTGGAAATTGCCGTTTGGCACCAATCGGTAGCAATTACCCCGGAGGAAATTGTAAGGTAATTTTCTCAAAAGATTTTTCTTCAGAAATGAGAATCGGTCGTTATGTTCCCAAAGATGATGGATATTTAGATGACGATAATCACGGGACAAATGTAGCTGGAATTATTGCCAACATTGCTCCACAAACAAAAATTTTATCACTTGATGTTTTTACAAGGTATAAGCGTGGTGAAAAAAATTTCAACACAGCAAGTACCATTGATATCATTCACGCACTTGATTGGGTGGTGGAAAATAAAGAAAAATATAATATTGTAGCAGCAAATTTAAGTCTTGGTGATTCGTCACAATATGGAAAAGACTGTTCTCAGCAAGAGTTTCATTATAGTGAAATTTTTAAAAAGGTTCTTAACGCTGGAATAATACCTGTGGTCGCGGCCGGAAATGAAGGACTTAAAACTAAAGTAGGTGCACCAGCATGTGTTAAGAGTGCTCTAACGGTAGGTTCTGTAACAGATACAACAGATAGAGTTTCAACCTTTTCTAATGGAGGTAAGCTTGTTGATATTCTCGCACCTGGGGAATCGATAAGAGCTGCTGGAATAAGAATGAGTGGGACAAGCCAGGCAGCTCCTCATGTTAGTGGTGCTATCGCGGTTCTAAAAGGAAAAAATATTTTTCAAAAAGAAAAAGTGGAGAGTGTTATAAATGCATTAAAGGAAAATGCTCCTATGGTAACTGACTACAGATCGGGTATAAGGTTCCCCCGATTGGATCTTTTGGAGTCTATTAAGTTGGCCGAAGGGCAAAAAGAACTTCCTCTTGAGTGGAAAGTGTTTCCAAAAAAAGAGTTAAGTATTGATCAGGAAAGTGATATTCCTACTTTAATTTTTGAGGCTTTTGATCCTAATGGAAGTGATATTTTTTACAAAATTAAAAATAATACATGCCCATTAAAACTCGAAGAAAAAAGACTAAATAACGAGTTTATTCTTGATGGAAGGTTGGAAAAAACAGACAAACGTTCATGTTTTATTAGTATTCTAGCATCTACAAAGAAAAAAAAGAGTTCTATGGGAAGAATAAAAGTCACAATTCGATCCCTGAAAGAAATTATAAGGCCCATTCAATGGATCAAGGTTCCAAAATCTCTTTCTATAAATGTTCGCAAAGGTGGGCGGATAGAAAAAGTTTTTTTTAAAGCGTTTGATCCGAATGGTGAGAAATTAGATTATAAATTAACTTCTAATAGTAACTGCTCATGGAGTTTATTATTTGGAAAAGAAAAAAAAGGTGTAGAGTTATTTGGAAATGTTCCCCAAAATACAAAGATAAAAGAATGCACGGTTTTTGTACATGCTTTTACTAAGAATAAAAATGCCAGAGTTTTAAAAATTAAATTTAAGATAGAAGAGCTTCTTTTATGGAAAAAGAGACCGGGTCTTTTTTATAAATTAAACGCAGGTTCTTTTATTCCTAAAATTTTAATGGAGGCTTCTGACCCAAATGGAAAAAGAGTTTTTTACAAAATTATGCAATCAACTTGTCCTTGGAAATTTAAGTTAGAGAAGTCCAAAAATATTTTATCAATAAGAGGAAAGATTCCGTATTCAGTACAAAATAGAACTTGTTCAATAAAAATTTCTCCTTTCACAGAAACAAAAAAAGGTGAAACCTTAGTTCTTAACTTTGATATTAAACACATTGGAGAAAAAGAATTTTTAAAGTGGGAATATGTTGAGGGTTCATTTTTTCAGGAAATCTTTTCTGGAGAGGGAACTCAAATCGTAAAATTGAAGGCCAACTCATCAAAGAATGATTCGATTAGATACACGATTAAAAAGTCATGCCCGATGAAATTGAAATACAGCTTAAAAAATAATATTTTATTCTTTAAGGCCCATACAATAAAAAATCAAGTGGCAGGAAATTGTGAATTGATATTTAAGGCCGATTCAATAGGATCAAAATCAATCTCAACGAGGATGATTGTTAAAATAATCAGAAATAATCATTGGTATGCTCCGGTAAGGAGTTATTTAATTTTGTTTTTTGAAAGGGTAAATAATTTCTTTTCATAAAAAAATTAGGTTTTGGAGAGTTCTTCTTCAAAACCTAATTAAATCAATAAAAAGATCTAAGTTTTGTTTTTTTTTCTTAATTTTTTTCATATCTAAACGAAAAGATCAAAAATGAGAACCTCTAACAATGGGTGATTTATTATGAAGATATCAATTCTTTTTACTATTATTGGTTTACTGACGAGCTATGGTTATGCAGACGAATTGGATGTTGACTGTAAGGTTGGAAACTGGACAAATGTAGGTGTAACCTTGTATCAAGCATCTCAAAGTCCAAAAAAATATGGACTTGATCGTGACGAAATATCTCTCGCAAAAAAGGTTTACAAAGCGGCAACTTGGGGACAAAGCTATGCTATTAAATATCTCCTAAGCAATGTTCAAAATGCAAGAGCAGCTAAAATACTTTCTCTTTACCAAAATGGAGAAACACCTCTAATCGCAGCTGCTAGAACAGGAAATAAAAAAACAGCTGCCCAACTTTTAAAAAAGTTTGCCAACCCTAATCAGGTTGACAGAATAAACTGCCAAACTCCTCTTATCCATGCTGCGAAAGGAGGGCATAAAAATACGATAGAATATCTAATTATCTACTCAAACTCATGTCCTCCAAACAGGGCTGCAAAGTGTGTAAACAAGGCAAGACCAGGCTACCCTTGGATGCCAATATCAATGAATCATGTTGATAAGTTAGGTCGTAATGCTCTTCATTATGCTGCAGAAAATAAACATAAAAAGACAGTTTCTCCTTTAGTTGAAAAATATGGAGTTCAAAATATTCCAGACAAAACAGGTATGACACCAGCATCTCTTGCAAAAGAAAAGGGTTATAGAAGGATTGCCTCGATTATCGAAGCCGGCGTGGATATGTATAAAAGAAATTGGGCCATGGGCTGGACAATGGCAAGATCTGGAAAAGGGATTTTAAAAAGGTTTGTTGCCCACAGGAAAGATGCTGATGTCACTTACCTTAGTCGTTTAACTGATGATTTGAAAAAAATGAATATGATCAATGTTCCAGATGATAGTGGAAGAACTGCATTAATGTACGCAGCTGAATATGGACAAAAAGATATTGTAAAAAAACTTTTAAGTCTTGGGGCAAAAAAAGATTTTAGATGCAAAAATTGTTTTGGTGAGGAACAAAATTGGATGGCATTAAATTTTGCCAAAGAAAGGGCCACTCTTATCTATAACTATGGAACAAAAATAGAGGTAAGGGAAGCAAACGAAATAATATCAATTCTTGGTGGAAGGAAAGTCAATGCAAGTACAGCAGCTCCTGCACCTAAAAAAATTGATAGTTCTGCTGCTAAAAAAGCATTAAAACTTTGGAATAAGCAATAATTTTTTGAAGTGAAAGGCCCAAATAAGTTTATGGGCCTTTTGCTTTTAAAAATGAAAAAGTTAAATAGGGTATTTCATTTATGAAAAAATTTTTTTTCTTCTTTTTCATTTTTTTTACAACTCATTTATTCGCCTTAACACCATCTGAAGAAAAATTAGCAAATAGAATCTATACCACATCAAAAATGGGAATAAGCTATGGCATTAAATTTCAGCTAAGAAACTATTCGCCGGAATCTCTATCAAATATTTTAAATCACAAAATAAAGGGAGAGACATCTTTAATTATTGCGTCTAAAGGTGGACATAAAAAAACAGCAAAGGCCCTTTTGAAAAGAGGTGCTGACCCCAATATTGAAGATAATATTAATAAAAGAACACCTCTTATTTGGTCAACGATTGGAAAGTATAGAGCCACAAATGATATTTTAATAAAGTATGGAGCCGTTGTTGATTATAAGGACGTTTACGGAAGAACGGCGCTTTTTTATGCTGTTCAAAACAAAGATCGTAAAACAGTTCAACACTTATTACAAAACGGTGCAAACGTCAGTTTAGCAGATAAATATGGGATGAATCCTATAGCTGCTGCAAAGGCCATTTCTGATAGAAATATGGTTCGACTTCTAATGAGGTATTTCAAGGGAAGGGATAAGTTCAAAGCTGCCTATAAAAAAATAGAAAAAATGAATTCAGTGGCCAACGAATTAGGAAGATCCAAAAATATCGCTGAAGCAAAAAAGAAATGGAATACCTTGAGGCTGATGGTCGATTCTGTAGATAGAATGGATTATTTAAAAAAAGAAAGGGAAGAGGCGAATAAAAAAAGAAAAAGAAAAGAAAACATACTCAAGATGAAGGCCTTAACTAAAAACCTGGGTAACTATTTTAATAAAAAAAAGAAAACCAGAAATATAAAAAATTGGAAGAATGAAGTTAATAAAATAAGGAAACAGGCCCTATTAAGAAAAAATTTGAATATGATGAAGGCCTTTGCTGCAGAAAAAAGACGGGCGAGAAATTTAGAAAAATTTAACTCGATTGAAGCAGTTAATAAATTGAAGGAAAAGGAAAGGCTAGAAGAGGAAAAAGAGAAAAGGAAGGCCAAAAATTTAAAAAAGCTTGATTTTCTTGCAGAGATAAGAGAGGCCCACAAAAAAATCAAGGACGAAACCAAAAAGGCAGAGAAAATTAAAAAGAATCAGGCATATCTCGATTTTCAAAAGGAAATAGAAGAGGCCCATAAAAAAGTGAAGTTGGCAGAAGAAAGATCAAAAAAAGTAGAAGAGAATAAAAAAAGACTAGATTTTCTTAAGGAAATTGAAGATGCAAAAAAGATGCTAAAAGAAGATAAGGAGAGGGCCAAGAGGATAAAGGATAATACGGCCCGTTTAAATTTTTTGGAAAGAATAAGAAAATCAAATGAAGATTTAAAGAAGATTGAAGAAAAAAAGAAAAGGTATAAGAAAAATTTGGACAAGTTTAACTTCTTAGTTGAAATAAGAAAAATGAAGGAGAGCGTAAAGACTGCCGAGGAAAAGG
>JAOMEV010000008.1 GCA_028346125.1 Bacteriovoracales bacterium
TTGCCTAAAATAAATGATTCCTAGACAATAATTATAGAGGAACTTAGGATTAAATTATTAGTAATAATCCTAACATCTCTAAAGATTTTAATGATTGGAAAAATACACAAGTTTCAGTTACTCTTTCTATTTTGTCTGACCATAGGCTCAATTTTTTCTTTTTATTTTCAGGATTCAATTCCTGATAATTATTTTTATATTAATTCTTTAGGTCATAGTTTTAACTTTTTAACTTTCTACTCTGCTTCAGTTTTGGTCTTTATTGGATATATATTTGGACCTTGGGTCTTTGTGCCATTTTTTATATTCACACTCCTTTATAGCTTTCTAATTTCAAAAAGAAACTTATGGCCAGATGTTTTAGGTGTCGTTCCCCTAACTTTAGGTTCCCTTATTTTAGGCTATTGGCTTATTCCAGAGTTTTTAGGAGAGGGCATATTTCAGTTTATCAAGGACACTTTTAATTTATTTGATCAAATAATGCTGTTTTTTGTGTCTTTATTTTTATTTTTCTTTATTTTCTTCAGGAATATTAGCTTTTTGCCTCGAATGATTTTCGGGAAAATTATGGAGATGAATTCCTGGTTTTCTTCAAAGGCCCAAAGGCCTTTAAACTTTTCATTTTTTAACACAAAAATTTTCCAAGGTTTTATGCCTAAATTAAATTTAAGACTGTCTTTTTTTCTCAAAGGGAAAGAGGCCGAAAAAGATTTTTCAAAAAGCAATCATGAAAAATTTAAAAAAGGTTCGAAGAAAGAAGTTTTAACTGATCTTAAAGATAGAATTAATTCAAAAAAACAAAAAACACTCTCCAAAAATGAAGGTGACTCTGACAAAAAACCCTATTTTGAGCTCATTAAAAGCTTAATTAAATCTTTTCCAGATCAAAAATATTCAAATCAGCCCTCGGAGGAATACTTCAAAGAAATTACCGAAAGAATTGAGAATAAACTTGGTGAATTTAAAATAGATGGGGGGGTTATTAATGTTTTGAAGGGTCCTGTCGTAGATACCTTTGAGTTGGAGTTGGGTCCAGGAGTTAAGGTTTCTAAAGTTAATGGTCACTTACAGGATTTAAGTATGGCCCTTTATGGGTCACCCATCAGAATTGTTTATCCTATGAAGGGTAGAACAACTATGGGTATTGAAGTACCCCGTTCACCAAGAGAAGTCATTTATCTTAAAAGCATTCTTGAATCCGAAAATTTTTCGAAAGACTCCTCCCCATTACTTATCGCCATGGGACAAAATGCTTTTGGAGATATTTTTATTGTTGACCTTGCTTCTATGCCTCATATGCTAGTTGCTGGTGCAACAGGGGCAGGAAAATCAGTATTTTTGAATTCATTATTGGTTTCCTTAATCACAAAGAATACGCCCAAAAACCTTAAGCTTTTACTTGTAGACCCCAAGCAATTAGAGTTTGCACTTTATGAAGGGTTACCTCACTTGATAATGCCTGTCATAACTGAGTCGAAAAAAGCAAGTTTGGCTTTTTCTTGGGTTATTCAAGAAATGGAAAGGCGCTATAGCATTTTAAAAGAGCTCTCAGTAAGGAATATAGATAGTTTTAACAGTAAGATAGGTGCCGGCATCTCAGATGAGGTTAGGCTAAAGATTAAAGAGTTTTATAATCCTACTTGTGATGACTATCTTCTGCCTTATCTTGTTGTCGTTGTTGATGAGTTTGCAGATCTAATTTTGAGTAAAAATGGGAAAGATATAGAGAATAACGTTTGTAGGCTTGCGGCCAAAGCACGGGCCGCAGGAATCCATCTCATTTTGGCGACTCAAAGACCCTCTGTAGATGTTATAACCGGTCTCATAAAATCAAACTTTCCAACTAGAGTTTCATTTAAAGTATCAACAAGTGTAGATTCTAGAACTATCCTGAATGCTATGGGTGCTGAATTTTTGCTTGGGAAAGGAGATATGCTATTTAAGTCGGGGATTGAGACCTCTAGGGTACATTCTGCATTTGTAGATGAAAAAGAAATAGAGTTTTTATTGGATGGCCTTAAAGAACTTCCCCAAAACTTTGATGACCGTATTCTTGACTATCTTGAAAATGAAAATAATGTAGACTCAGGCCATAAGCGAGGTATGAGTGGGTTGGTATCTGGTGAGGAGACTGATGAGTTATTTGATGAAGCTTTAGGCATTGTCATGTCTCACAAATTGGCAAGTGCCTCTATGCTGCAGCGCCGCCTTAAAATAGGCTACAATAGGGCCGCTAACTTAATTGAAGAAATGGAGTCGAGAGGCATTGTTAGTAAAGCAGATGGACCTAGGCCTCGAAAAATTTTAAACAATAAAATTAATTGATTTACCCTTTCAGACCTATAGAGAAATCAACTAGAAAGAAGCTTGCTCCTTTATTTTGACTATGCTAGTTAGTATACCCTTAACGAGGGTTTTCCTCTTTTATTAATAACATTCACCTAATAAGATGGTCCGTATTTTTATATCGGTTCGAGGTGATGAGAATAACCATCTTTATAGAATTAAGGAGTTCTAGATTATGAGTAACGAATTAACTTTACAAAACTTACTTGAAGCCGGTGCACACTTTGGACATCAAACTCACAAATGGAACCCAAAAATGAAGTCTTACATTTTTGGAGAGAGAAATGGCATCTATATTGTTGATTTGGCCAAAACTATTCCTCTGGCAAAAAAAGCATATGATTTTCTTAAAAAAGTTTCATCTGAAGGGAAACCTATTCTTTTTGTTGGTACAAAAAGACAGGCATCTGAAACAGTTAAGCTTGCGGCTAAAGACTGTAATGCATTTTTTGTTACTCACCGTTGGTTAGGTGGAATGCTAACAAACTTTAAAACAATCGGTCTTTCCATTGATAAACTTCGTAAAGTTGAAAAAATGAAAGAGACTGGTGATTTTGAGCTTTTAACTAAAAAAGAAAGAATTAAAATTGATAAAGATGTTCTTAAGCTTGAAAGAAACTTGGGTGGGATTAAGGATATGAGAAAGCTCCCAGGAGCACTCTTTGTTGTTGATCCTAATAATGAAAGAATTGCGATTAGAGAGGCCAATACTTTAAATATTCCAGTTGTGGCCATCACTGATACTAATTGTAATCCAGAAGGCGTTGATTTCGTTGTTCCTGGAAATGATGATGCTATGAAGTCAATTGTACTTTTCACAAGCTATTTTGCTAACTCTGTTATTGAAGGCGGAAATGTTGCGGCTTCTAAGTCTAAGAAAGATGGGACAAAAGGTGAAAGAGATGCAGCTTTGGAAAAAGAAATTATTTCAAAGTACGAAAATGATATTGATCTGAAGGATGAAGTATAGAACTAATTGAAAAAATTGAGAGGAAGATATGTCTGTAAATGCAAGTGATGTTAAGGCCCTTAGAGAAAAAACTGGCGCAGGAATGATGAACTGTAAAAAAGCTTTGTCTGAATGTGGTGGTAATTTAGAAAAGGCCATCGAATTTTTGAGAAAAAAAGGTCTCGCTGCGGCGGAAAAGAAGCAGAGTCGAGTCGCTGCGGAAGGTCTTGTTCACTCCTATATTCATAGTGGAAGAATCGGTGTTCTTCTTGAAGTAAATTGTGAAACAGACTTTGTTGCGAAAAATGAAGATTTCAAGACTTTTGTTCATGATGTGGCCATGCATATTGCAGCTGCCGACCCTAAGTTTGTTCGTTCTGATGAAATGGATCAGTCATTTAAAGATAAAGAAGTGGAGATTTGGACCGCTCAACTTAAGGATGAAGGAAAACCTGAAAAAATAATACCTAAGATTGTAGAAGGGAAATTGAACAAGCTAGCTGAAGAAGTTTGTTTATATGACCAAAAGTTCGTAAAAAACACAGATGTTACAATAACAGACCTTGTTAACGAGCTTACTCTTAAACTTGGAGAAAAAATTTCGATCAGGCGATTTTTGAAGTGGAATCTTGGTGAAGGTATTGAGAAAAAACAAGATAACCTTGCTGAAGAGGTTTCAAAGATGACAGGAAAACAATAGTTATCTCACTTATAAAGCTTAAAAGGGACCATAGGTCCCTTTTTTTTTGTTATTTTAAGAAGATAATAATTGAAATGGAGAGAGTTGATGAAATATAAAAGAGTTCTCTTGAAGCTTTCTGGGGAAGCCTTGGCCGGTCAAAAAGGGCATGGGATAGATCAAGAGACCTTAGCTCGGTTCTCAAACGAAATTAAGCAATTAATTGTTACTGGAGTTGAAATAGCTGTTGTCATAGGTGGTGGCAACATACATAGGGGAGTGTCTGAATCAACTCTAAATATGGATAGGACGACCTCTGATCATATGGGAATGTTGGCCACTGTTATCAACTCATTGGCGCTGCAAGATAGTTTGGAGAGATGTGGTGTTACAACGAGAGTTTTATCAGCAATTGAAATGCGTGAGGTCGCAGAACCTTATATAAGACGTCGCGCAGTCAGACACCTTGAGAAGGGAAGAGTTATCATTTTTGCCGCAGGAACTGGGAACCCGTACTTTACAACTGATACCGCAGCAGCTTTGAGGGCCAATGAAATAGATGCTGAGATCATTTTGAAGGCCACGAAAGTTGATGGAGTTTATGACAAAGATCCTATGAAACACTCCGATGCTGTTAAATTCGAGACTTTAAAATATATTGATTCCTTAAATAAAAACTTAAAAGTGATGGATTCTGCTGCTCTCAGTCTTTGTATGGATAACGATATTGGAATAATTGTTTTCAATGTCTTTCATAATGGTAATATTGAGAAGGCCATTATTGGTGAAAAAATAGGTACTTTGGTAACTAATTAGGCAAAAACTTCGGCGGAGATATTATGTTAGAGGAAATAAAGTTCAATTTAGAAGACTCTATGGATAAAACTGTAGACTCCTTAAAATACCAGTTAACTAAGGTTAGAACTGGGCGAGCCTCGGCAAGTGTTCTTGATGGAATTCTTGTTGACTATTATGGTGTTCCCACTCCTGTGAAGCAAGTTGGCCAAATTAGTACCCCTGAAGCTCGTCTTCTTCAAATTCAACCTTTTGATAAGACTTTGATTGCACAGATAGAGCGTTCAATTCTTGGAGCGAACATTGGTTTGACACCTTCTAATGATGGCAATCTCATCAGAATACCTTTTCCGGTTTTAACAGAAGAAAGACGAAAGGATCAGGTTAAGGGAGTCAAAAGGTATGGTGAAGATGCCAAAATAGCTATAAGAAACTCCCGAAGAGAGCAAAATGAAGCAGTAAAGAAGGCCGAAAAAGGTAAAGAAATTTCTGAAGACGACTCAAAAAAGTTTCAATCTGAAATTCAAGACCTAACTGATGTATATGTTAAAAAAATTGATAAAATTATAGACGACAAAGAAAAAGAACTTTTAACAGTGTGACAAATGCTAGAAAACTCTGAGAATAACTCTTTAAATCATGTTGCCATAATAATGGATGGCAATGGTAGATGGGCACAATCACGATCTCATTCGAGGATTTGGGGCCATATACGTGGAGTCAAAGTCGTTTCAGATATTGTCGAAGAAGCTGATAACTGTGGTATTAGGGCTTTGACGTTATATGCATTTTCTACTGAGAATTGGAGTCGACCATTTATCGAAGTAAAGACTTTGTTCACCCTTCTAAAAAAGTTTTTAATTAAAGAAAAAGAAAGGATATTAAAAAACAGGATAAGATTTAGGATTATTGGCGATATAACTTCTTTGCCAAGTTCTACTCTCAAGCTGGTAAAAGAGTTAGAAGGAATCACTAAAGACTTTGAAGGTTTAAAGTTAACTTTTGCTTTTAGTTATGGCTCAAGGGCCGAAATTGTTAACTCTGTTAATAAGTATATATCTCAAAACCCAGGAGCTCCTCTTTCAGAAGAGAAACTTGGTAAATTATTATTTAACGCTGATTCTGGTGATGTTGATCTTTTAATTAGGACTGGAGGGGATTTTAGAGTCTCCAACTTTCTTTTGTGGCAACTTGCCTATGCAGAACTTTTTTTCACCCCTACTCAATGGCCAGAGTTCAGCAGGGAAGAGTTTAAGAAAATTTTTATAAACGTTTCTTCTAGGCAAAGAAGGTTTGGAGGAGTGAAAGAAAGTTCTAGCCTTCTTGAAAACACTTCTATTGCCAAAAGAAATAAAGCCGTTCTTGAAGAGTCTTTAAGGTTTTAAATCATGTCTAAAAATACAATTTTAAGAATTATCTCAGCGCTGGCACTTATTATAGTTATTGGAAGTTGCTTTATGGCAGGGCCAATTGAAAGCCTTATCCTCATTTTAGTTATTGGTGCAATTATTGTTGATGAGATATTTTGCAATTTTTTTAAAGAAAAAAGGTTTTCAGGCCTTTATTTCTTTTCACAGTCTCTCTGTATTGTACCGTTTTTGTTTTTTAATTTTATTTTCAAAAATGAACTCGTCTATGGTCTTTTTGTCAAAATGTCTCTTGCTTTAAATATTGTCCTTCTTTTTTACCTTATCTATAGTGAAATTGACTCTGAGCTTGTTTGGAAGAAGGGAAAAAATTATTCTATCCTAACAGGCCTTTTTGTTCTCTTTCCTATAATGTCGGTAGCGGCTATTATTAATTCAGTTGATTGGTTTCACTTCGTTGTAGTTCTCCTTGTTGTGAATTATGCTATGGACACTGGTGCATGGTTTATTGGAAAAAACTTTGGGAAAAGAAAGCTTTGGCCCTCTGTAAGTCCAAAAAAAACTGTCGAGGGTCTTTTAGGAGGAGCAGTCTTTGCTGGCCTACTTGGAGGACTTTTTTGACATCTCTTTTTTGGTAAAATGGAAATGAAGTTTTTCTTTTTTTTCTCGATATTTGGAATATTATCCCAGTTAGGGGATCTTGTTCAGTCGAAGTTCAAAAGGCAGTGTGGTATTAAAGATAGTTCATCTTTGATTCCTGGTCATGGGGGCTTCTACGATAGATTAGATAGTTTACTTTACCTAGCGCCATTTTTTGCCGCATCAATTTATTCATTTTAGTTTTGGATTAATTATGTTGTTAAAGATTTTTATTTTCATCGTTTTTTTAGGACCGTTAATTTTTTTTCACGAATTAGGACATTTTTTATTTGCCAGACTTTTTGGAGTGAGAGTCGAAGTTTTTTCATTAGGGTTTGGTCCAAAGCTTTTTAAATTTAAAAAAGGTGATACTGAATATGCCTTGTCCCTCATTCCTTTGGGTGGCTATGTAAAAATGTTTGGGGATGACCCGTTTAGTAAAGATAGCATTCCAGAAGAAGAAAGGGAGTTCAGTTTTAACCATAAGGGAAAATGGGCAAGATTTTGGATTGTTCTAGGTGGCCCTCTGGCCAATTTTATTTTGGCCTTCTTTATTTTCTTCAGTCTTTTATTTACTGGGGAGCGTATCCCTGAAATGAGAATGGGTGTCATAAAACCGGATAGTTCTTTTTATTCTCAAGGACTAAGGTCTGGAGATGTTCTTAGAAAAATCAACGGTCAAAACATTTATAATATTTCAGATATTGCTCTTCAAAAAAAGGGAACAATCAATACAGTTTCTTTAATGCGGAATCAAATAGGTAAAGTAATAAAAGTAAACTTTTCAAGTGATCAGTTTTTCAAAGAATTTATTAAATACCCCCCTCTTTTAAGGAAACCTTTTTTAATCGATGAGAAAGGGAATAAACTTCGAATTTCGCAGTTTGCTAGAGGCCCCTTTACCGGTGAGTCCTTGGATACTTTTTCGGTGGATGGGGGGCTTAATAATCTTTTCCTTTTTAAGTTTGGATCAGAAAAAACCCAGTCGCCTCAAAAATTAAATATTTCTTTTAAGGCTTCAGATGACCTTCTTCGCACTCTATCAAAGAGTAGACTTTATAGCTTAGATTTAATGGTTAAAAATGTGAAAATGGGTTCTCCTGCTGATAAGGCCGGTATAAAGGCGAAAGATATTATCTTTTCCATAGAAGGAAAGGGCGTTACGAGTTTTCATCAGTTAAGGGAAAAAATTCAAAATGGTGGGAACAAGCCTGTCAAAATGACTGCTTGGAGAGAAGGGGTTAAAAAGTCTTTTTCTTTAATTCCTGAGGTTCAAAAAATACAAGGAAAAGAAATTAAAATTATTGGTGTCTGGAGTTCTGGGGATTACCTTCCGCTAAACTTTGTGGTTACGGAGTCGAAAGGGCTATGGGGCTCTTTATCTAATGGCCTTTTTAGGACCTGGGACTCAATTGAAAAAACAATGACTGGCTTTCAAAAATTGATTACTGCTGAGTCTTCATTAAAAAATATAGGAGGGCCTCTTTCTATTGGTAAGGTGGCCACTGACTCTTTTAATACAAGTTTGTCCTATTTTTTCCAGCTTATGGCCTTAATTTCAGTGAATTTAGGAATCATTAATCTTTTGCCGATTCCTGTCCTTGATGGGGGGCATATTATGTTTATTTTTCTTGAAATTATAAACAGGGGTCCACTATCTAGAAGAAAGATGGAGATTGCTCAACAGGTGGGCCTTTCTCTATTGCTTATGTTAATGATAGGCGCAATTTTCAACGATTTTACGAGGTTTTTCTAGAGGAATGAAATCACTATTTGTCGACACTACAGATCATTTTTCAATAGGCTTACTTTCTTCGGATTGGTGTTGGATAGATTATACCTACTCCACAGAGATAAAAAGCTCTGCTGGTAAAATACATTCTCTTATTCACAATTTGCTAGAAAAACACGACCTAGTTATGACCGATATAAAAAGAATATTTTTTTTGAATGGCCCTGGCTCTTATACAGGTGTAAGGGTTTCTGAGGGGATGGCGCAGGTCTTTTCTTGGCTTTCGCTGGAAACCTTTTCTTTTTACCATCATGATGTTCCGAAGCTAATAGGTACAAAAAAAGGCCATTTTGTAACACCTGCATTCAAAAAAGAGCTTTTTTCATTTTCCTGGGATGGAGAAAAAGAAAAACAAGAATTAATTGGAGAAGAGGATCTAGAAAGTTTTATCAAAAGCAATGACCTTATGGATTATCCTTATTATTTTATAAAACCTGGCCCTTTAAAGAGCGCTGAAACTAAAAGTGAGGCGATTTATACAACTGATCTTATAAAAAAGTTTTCAAAAGAAATTTTTCCTAAAGTCTTTGAAAAAAGGCTTCGTCGAGAACCTTTCTACTTTAGAAGCTTAGAAAAAGAGTTTAAGCCCTCTTATTGAATGACATTTACCTAGACAATAGTTAACCTGTAGATCATGGACTTCTCTTATTTACCAAAAAGGATCCACTTTTTTTGGCCTATTTTCCTTCTTATTTTTTATATTTGGGGGCCGAATCTTTTTTTGGTTGTTTTGTTATTTTCTTTTTTAATTCTCCTTGTTTTTTTTAGAAAAGCTCGTTTGGTCATTCATGAGGACTCTTCAGTTCCTGATGGCTTTGTAATTTCCCCTTCGAATGGAAAAGTACTCACAATTCGGAGAGGGGTTTTTCACGAAACATTTGGTCAAAATTTGACCGAATTAAGAATTTCTCTTTCGTGGTTTAGCGAGGTTGGACTAAGCTTTCCTGTGACTGGAGAGGTGGAAAGCTATAAATTAAGAAAGGGGGTCTCTCTTTTGAGGCTGGGTCGAAAAAAGCTAGAGGACGAAAATAGGCCTTTGATTCACGCGAAGCTTCTTGCAATCAAAGGAAAAAATGGAGAAGACATAGGCATGGAGTTTCTGAAATGTGAGCTTGGTCTTGAAGCTGATCTTTGGGTTAGGCCTGGAGATAAGGGAAAAAGGAAGGCAAGGCTTGGTTATTTTCCCTTTGGTGGAACAATACTTGTTTATTTTTCTGGAGATTATGAGATATTGGCAGGCCAGGGTGAGAATTTAGTTAGAGGAGAAACACCTCTTGCGGGAAAATTTTATTAATAATTAAGTATTTTTTTATATTTGGAGATTTTGTTGTCATGGCCGGGACTTTAAAATTAGCATTTTTTCTACCGAACACTTTTACAGCTCTTAATATGGCCTGTGGGTTTTCCTCGATACTTTTCTCTTTTGAGGGAAAGTTTTACAACGCATGTTTAGCACTTATTTTGGGTGCCATATTTGATTCAGTTGATGGGAGGCTTGCTAGGTTTACTGGGACGCAATCTGCGTTTGGAGAGCAATTTGACTCTTTGAGTGATTTAATCTGCTTTGGTGCCGCACCAGCATTCCTGGTCTATAATTGTTTCTTTTTAGAAAGCGGAAAGTTGGGGCTAGTAGTTTCGTTTTGCTATCTATTATGTGGTGCGCTTAGACTGGCCAGGTTCAATTCTAATATTGATAAAGTGAGTTCAGACTTTTTTCAAGGATTACCAATACCCGGCGCGGCTCTTGCCCTTTCAGGTTATGTATTATTTTTTTTAAAAGTAGATCTTTTTAAAGGGCTAACCTATCCAGTGGCCATTTATGTGCTTTTCTATTCTATTCTGATGATTTCGAATATTAGATTTAGCTCTTTTAAGAGCTCTCCTTGGATCAAAGAGCATAAAAAAACGGTTCTATTGATTATCTTTCTCCTCTTGGCCCTAGTATTTGTTTTTGAACATTACGTACTCTTTGTTATCATGACAATATATGTTCCTATTTCATTAGTTTATTTCTTTGTAAATAAAGGTGAGTTTAAGGATGTTTTTATATGGAAAAGTTAACAAAGTAATCCTCCTTTATACGATTTTAGGGCTTCTAACTTCTTGTTCTAAATTCACTAAAACTTCTTCGAAAGGATCTACTCGTGTAACACAAATAAGCCCCTTTTTGTGGGGCAACGAAAGTTTAGTAGATCAAGTTTCAAAAAAAATTGTATCCAAAAAAAGTGATGTAGAGTTTATTCAACCCTCAATTGGTTTCATTGAAGGTGAAATAAAAGATAACTCTACTGAAGTTTCTGACTCTCGCCAAAAGTCTGAACCATTTCTTCTAGTCACCGAGAAGTTAGAAGAAATTGACTTGAAAGGAGGAGGAATTGCTCCTTTGCTTGAGGATAACGAAGAAGAAAGTGCAAAACTTTCTAAGACCAAAATTACAAATAGAGATAAACTTATCGACTTTTCTCAAAAATTACCAGATGGCAGCAAGGAAAGTGATACTTACAAGCAAGCATCGAATAAAGAAATTTTTAATCAGTCATTAAATCAGGGAAGGAGCTCTGTTGGTTTTGCCTATCTTAGGGATTTTGGCAGCTATACAGGAGGAGCGGGTGGAAGTGATTCTTTTAAGAGGATATTCGGAGACTCTAGTGATGCCGTGAGTGTTGGTTTTTTAATGCTTTCTTTTAAGCAGTTTTTTAAAAAGGGTAAAACTAACTTTTCTTATAGGGTTAATGGAGGAGTTGGACTAAATCAGGCACCAGCATTATTTGGTGCAAGTGGAGATAGAGCAAAAGAAGTTATTTCTCTTTGGACAATTCCATTTGATGTAACACTTGATATGGAGATGATGCTTGGCAAAAGTTTGAAGCTTGAACTTCAAGGAGGCCCTTCTCTAGTAGGCCTTTTTCAAAATAGAAATGATAAAATGGAAGGTGAGGATAAAAAGAGAGTTGGTCAGTTTGGGTTTGGAGGAGTGATTGGCTCAGCTTTAAAAATAGATCTCATGCAATATAAGAGGATGGCCAGCCTAGATTTACTTTCCTCTCTTTCGGTCTCTGATTATTACCTAAATATTGAGATGCGTTATCACGCCTACTTTCTCGGTTTTTTAGACGATGTTAAAGTTAATGGACTTTCTTTAGGGCTTGGCATTAGCTACGACTTTTTGTAGAAGTAACTAAAGTGGCTTAGATTTATCCTTTTTAATTCAGTTTACCAAAATTTAGATAACTTTTATGGAAAATTACTTTTACAAGGCCAAGGTCTCCTACAAGGGATCTCGTTACCTCGGTTGGCAGGTTCAGAAAGAGGGGCAAGGCGAGACTGTACAGGGGCAAATCAATAAAGCTCTTAGGAAAGTTTTTAAATCTGGCGAGCTGAAGACAGTTGGGTCCGGTAGAACGGATACTGGTGTCCATGCACTAGAGCAGGTCTTTAGAATTTCAGCTCCTTTTTTTATTAAGGAGAGTTCTCTTACTCCAGCATTAAACTCTCTTCTTCCTTCAGATATTCAAGTCTTGGATGTTCAAACTTGTTCTGAAAGCTTTCATCCTATATTTAGTGCTAATGCTAAGGAGTATATCTACACTTTTAGTACTCATTGGCCACCAAACCCTTTTTTTTGTGACTCTATGACATTTCTTAAGGGAAACTTCGACTTTTTGAAGATGGAAGAGGCCACAAAGTGTTTTGTGGGTAAGCATATTTTTAAAAACTTTTATTGTGAAGGAACGCCCGTTTCAACTTACGAAAGAGAAATTTTTGAATGTAGCTTATCCAGTGGGAACCTTTTTCAAGGGCCTTTTACAGAAAAACTGCCACCATACTTTTTATTTAGGGTAAAAGGGTCAGGATTTTTAAAGCAAATGGTTCGCCTGATGATGGGAGCGGTTTGGGAAGTCGGAAAGGGGAAGCTTAGTTTGAGTGAACTCAAGGGTGCTATAGCCTGCGAAACTTTAGGCAAAGTAGGTCCCGTGGCGCCTGCACAGGGCCTTTATTTAAACCGAGTTTTTTATTAATGAGGGTCTCAAAAAACCTTATAATTCTTGCTAAGGTGAGTATCTCCAATTGACTTTTTCGCCCTTTATAGCTATTTTCGACTCTGTAGGAAAAAAGTTGCGCGTTGCGTCTCTAATTTTAATTCCCTTTAATTTCAACATTATAAAGGATTGGTCATGGCCTATACTATTGAAAGCATAAATGGTTGCACAAAAAAACTTCAGTTTAACTTTGAGACTTTGGATCTTTCTGAACAAGTCAAACAAGCTGTTTTAGAAAAAAGAAAGTCGGCTAACTTGAAAGGTTTTAGAAAGGGTAAAGCACCTTTGGATATGGTCCAAAAAATGTATGGACCCCAAATTGAAAGTGAGGCCCTTAATCAATTTGTAAGAAACCAATTTTTAGAGGCCATTGATAAAGAAAAATTAAAAGTTGTGGGTTATCCGAAATTTGAAAATATGAAATATGATGGGAAAAATGCTGTAGAGTTTGATGCTCTTGTTGAAGTATTTCCTGTTATTGAAATGAAAGACTTTTCTAATCTTGAGTTTAAAAAAGAAGAGCTAAGTGTTTTAGATGATGATGTTGACTCTCTTAAGAAAAATTACCTAGAGTCTAAAGCTGAAATGGTTGAGATCACCGATGAAAATACAGAAATTACGAAAGGATATTTCGCTGTAATAAATTTTCAAGGCCAAAAAGAAGATGGAGAAAGACCTGAAAATATGAAAGGTGAAGAGCATCTTCTTGAAATAGGATCCGGACAATTTATTCCAGGATTTGAAGATGGAATGATGGGAATGAAAAAGTCTGAAAAAAGACAAGTGAATGTTACATTTCCTGCCGATTACCATGCACCAGATCTTCAAAGCGCGAAGGTTGTCTTTGATGTTGAGCTTTTGGAAATTAAAGAAAAAAAATACCCAGAACTTAATGATGAGCTTGTAAAAGAGTTTGGTTTTGAAAGTGTGGAAGCTTTTGATAAGAAAAATAGAGAGTCTCTTCTTGATCAAAAAACGAAAGCTTCTGAAGAAAAGCTAAACCAAGAAATTATTGAAACACTTGTTAAAGAAAATGAATTTGATGTTCCTCAATCACTTGTTGAACAGCAAGAAGAATTCTTGAAAAATGATCTTAAAAACTCTCTTACACAAAAGGGTTTCAATGAGCAAATGATGGAAGAGTATTTTGAAAAATGGGGCGATGATCTTAAAGTTAAGGCCATTTTTCAGGTGCGTTCAAGCCTTATTCTTGATCAACTTGCGAAAACCTATAATGTTGAAACAGATAATTCGGACCTCGATCAGAAAATTGAAGAGACGGCCAAAAGTTCTGGAATGAAAAAAGAAGAGATAGAGAAGTACTATAATTCAAACGAAAAAATTAAGAGCAATCTTCTTTATGCGATAAGAGAAGAAAAAACATTTAAAAAATTAAAAGAAAATTTAAGAATTTCTTAGAAAGCTAGGGGGTGAGAAAAGCTTTTCGCCCCCTTATCTCACTTTTCCCAATCTTTTAATTCCCTCGGTACCCCAAACTTATTTTTTATGGACCCAATTCCTTCAATTTTGAGTTCCAGAGAATCTCCAGGCTTTACCCATTTATTGAGCTCTAAACCTGATCCTTTACCGATTGTTCCTAATCCAAAAAGGTCTGTTGGTAATATCCACTCATCTTTCGATGCGTGGCAAATTAAATCCGAGAACCCGAATTGAGAAGAGTCTGTTTTCCCTTTAGAGAGTGTTTCTCCATTTAAGATGACTTCTGTTTGAAGGGAGGGGACATTATCCAAGTCATCAAACTCGTCGGCTGTGACAATGACAGGTCCTAATACTGTACAGAAGTCCTTGCTTTTGCTCGGTCCAAGGTGAAGGTCCCATTCTCTTTTTTGAATATCTCTTGCTGAGACATCGTTGATAATAGTTAAGCCGAAAATATGGTTTTTTGCATTATATCTCTTTATGTTTTTTCCCTCTTTCCCAATGATAAGGCCCAACTCCAGTTCAAAGTCTAATTTTTTTGTTTTTTGTGGCCAGGGAATTTCTTCGCTAGTTCCCAGAAAAGAATTGTGAGATTGCCTAAAATAGATAGGATCTTCATACCATTCTGAAGGAAGGTTTCCCCCAAAGCTTTTTTTTGCATGCTCTTCGTAACAAAAAAAGTCTCTAAAGCTATTAATGGAATCAAGAGGGGACGTGAGTATATTATCTTTATCATGGAGCTTATAACTCAGGGGAACTCCGGATCTTGTTTCTTTGATACCCATTTTCTCTAGGAAAAGATATATAGCAAAACCTTCCTCGATTACATCAAATGGGTTTTCAACCAATTTCAAAATGGTGCTTAGTGAAGTGGGCAGTTTATAAGAAGCTTTTTCAAGAGGATTGAACTTTCCCTCTCTTTCGTATTCAGCGACGAAACTTAGGTGTGGATCAAGAATGTGGTTTTTATAAATAATTCCAAGGTGTGGTTTTTGGCCTTTAAAGTAGGGATTATGGTACCGGCAAATTTTCATTTCAAGACCCTTTAAGCATAGTTTCAAATTGAGGATAAAGTTTATTAAATGCCTCGTAGAAGTGATTCATCTCACTTTCAAGGCCTATAGAAATCCTTACGAAGTCGGACATACGGTTCGCATCGAGTTTTCTTATGATGACACCTTCATTTAAAAGATTAGAAAATAACCAATCGCTATTAACTTTCGATTTGGTTGGTAGGGTCACAAAATTGGTAAAGGATGGTATTGGAGCGAGTCCCTTGTCAGTGAGATAAGTGAACAGCTTTTCATATTGAGCTTTATTTTCTTTTAATACTCTTTTTATAAAATTTTGATCTTTAATGGCCTCACAAGCGGCCATCTGACCAAGCAGATTTGGCTCAAAAGGAGGCTTGACCTTAGAAAGAGTCGTAACAATTTCTTTTGTCGAAATGCCGTAACCGACTCTTAGACCAGCTAATCCATAGGCTTTGGAAAATGTTCTTAAGGTTATTAAGTTATCAAGGTTATAATTTAATGAGTTCGGGTATTCTTTTTCTTTTTCAGCGTATTCGACATAGGCTTCATCTACAATGAGGAGCGTGGTGGGAGGTAATTTTTCAAGAAGTTGCTCAAATTCTTTTTTGGTAATCATGGTCCCTGTTGGATTATTTGGGTTCGCTAAATAAACCAGCTTTGTTTTGGGGCCAATTTCATTGGTAAGTCTATCCATATCAAATCTTTGATCTTTTGTTGGCCCAATAAGAATAAGATTGGCTCCAGAGGCCTTAGCAATAATATAAAATCCAATAAAAGAGTTGGCGGATGTTACGACTTCATCACCCACAGAGAGGAAGGCTTTTGCTATGTATGTCATGACTCCTTCGCTACCACTCCCTAGCACGACCCGGTCCATTGATATACCGTGAAAGTCTGCGATTTCTTTTTTGAGATTAAAGCCATTCATATCGGGGTAACGATGAATCTCGGAGTAATTTTTATGAATAATTTCCAAGGAGTTTGGCGAGGCACCCATAGGGTTCTCATTACTGGCCAACTTGGATATTTTTGTAAGCCCTTTCTCTCGAGCTAATTCTTCTATGGGTTTTCCTGCTTGATATGGAACTAAGCTCTCAATAAAGGATGGTGGAGTAGGCATTGGCAGTTTCCTTTGAAGTTCTATCTATAAGATCTATACCATAATATTTTTGAAATGGTTTATATAGATCATGAAATGAAGGTCGTTAATTTTTGTGGACTGCATGATTTTTGAGTGATAGAAATTTTTAAACGAGTTAGAAAAGGTTTGTGATTCTTTGACAGCATATCATTACGGACAGTTTACTTTAGATCATTTAAAAGCGATTCAAAAAGGCATTGATCTTTTTAATGATGAAAAATATTGGGAATGCCATGAGTATTTGGAAGATCTCTGGCTAGAGGATAGTGCAGATAATGCAAGACTAGTTTACTGGGCCATTTTGCAAGTCGCAGTTTGTTTATATCATTATAGGGAAGACAACCTTGTAGGTGCTCAAGGAATGTTAAAAAAGGCAAAAAATAAAATTTTGAGATGTGAAAAAGAAAAAGTTGAAACACCTTTAATGTATACTTATTTAGACTGGGAAAGATTAAAAGCTACTATTAATAAAATACCCGAATCTTCGTCTTTAAAGGATTTTGAAATTCTTTCAAAGTTCAAGTTTAATCCCGAACCAAAAAATTGGAGGATTTAAAATGTCTCATATTTTAAAAGCATTTTCTTCCACACTGTCGGTTTTTAAGAAAGATAGGGTCATTCTAATTCTTAGTTTTATTCCTATCTTTTTAGGGGTCATCCTCTATTCTTTTTTTGGAAATTGGATATTATCAGACGTTCTAACAAAATTAAAAAGTTGGATAGAAGGTTACTTGTCAGGAGATTTGGGAAGTATCCTCTATTATATTATCTTTTTCACTTTTTCTTTAATCTTTATCTTTTTAATTAATTGGACTTTTGTTCTTATTGTTTCAATTATTTCATCACCATTCAATGATATGATTAGTGAAAGAGTTGAAAGGTTCATCGGAAATAAAAGAGATGATGGTAGAAATGATGTAAAAAAAATATTAAAAAATTTTTTCAAAAATATTTTTAATGAAATTAAAAAAGTAATTTTTATTTTGTCATTGACGTTGATTATTTTTCTATTAGATATTTTGGTCCCCTTTTTGGCACCTATCGGAATCTTTTTATCGGCCCTTCTGATGTCTTCAACTTTTTTAGATTATAGCTGGTCTAGAAAAGAATTCCCCCTAAGAAAGTGTATAGTGGATTTAAAAGGATCACTTCTAATTTATGGCATCTCTGGTCTATTTTTTATGGGACTGTTGGCCTTACCTATTATTAACCTCTTTGCTTTACCTTTTGGTGTGGTTTACTACACTCTTCTATTCTGTGAAGGACCTTTAAAGGAAAATTAATCTCCCCAGTCATTTACAGGAGAGGGCAAGCTTTTTGGGGGAATGTAGTTTGGGTCAGGTTTTGGTGGTGTAATATTTATATTTTCTTCTTTCGGTAGCCATTCTTCTTTCTGTTTTAGGATTCCGGGTAGAATAAGTGAATCTTCAGATACTGGCGCTAATATCTCTAGGATTTTTGATTTTTTTACTTTTTTTTCAACTTTTTCATTTTCTATAATAAAAAAAACTCTTTTATCAATTTTTTTACTAGAATCAATAACCTTGAAATTTGAAAATAAAATAAAATCGTTCAGTCTTTTTTTTATGTTAATTAAAATTCGTTTTGATAAATTTTTCATTAATGATTGGATTTCACTTGGAGTTTTATTTTCTAAAATCTCAAGCCAAGTGAAGAATAGATTGAGAGGTAATCTTTTATTTGCCAATGATTTATCTTCAACAATATTTTTGAAATCCTTATAAAAGGCGGAAAAAAGCCATTCTGAAAAAGGTTGAAGATTAGCATTTTTGACTTTTTTTAAAAAGGTGGAATCTACTTTATCTGGATCAATATTTTTTGGTGCATTTTCTAAAGTTAGGAAATTAATAATAGTTTTATAGGTTTGAGATTTAATAATATTATATAAATCGGACTTAGTAGTTTCGGGAAAGGTTATTTCAAAGAAATCTATATTTTTTTTGAATGTTTCCTCTTCAGCTTTATTCAAAGAATAATTTTGATAAGATTTAATTAAGTAAACAAACTCGAGAGGGAGATCCTTATGAACTTTATAAGATTTGGTCTCGGCTAGGCCTATAAAAGAAAATAGAAAAATAAGAAAGTATATTTTTTTAATCATTTTTATTTTTTACCCTGATTTAAAAATTCTTTTGAGCTAAGATTGTTTACACCTTCGAGAAGGTAAAACTCGCCATCTTTAGTTGTTAGAAGCTTTCCATCCATAGCAATTATTTGTGTTGTAAAGTCTAAATCTGAAACAATGGATAACTTTTTGTTTTTGATATTAATTTTTGCAATTTCAAACCCTTCCTTATTTTTATTTAATTTTATATTCTTTACAAAATAGATAAAATCATTTTTGTACCTACATTCAATATTTCCAATGTCGTTAGTTTTCGATTGATATAAAGTTTCAAAATGATTATTAGGTTCACTATTTATTTTTTGATATAAAATTTGAGATTTATTTGATTTTAAATCCATTGCAAAAATCCCTACAAATAGATATTTTTCATTTTTGCAAAGTTCTATTTTTTCATTTTGTTCTTTTGATTTTAAAAGTACTTTTGATTTTGACTTTTTGAAATTATGGTGGATAAGGCCAGAATATCCTTTTTTATTTAAATCTGTGTAAATTATAGAAGATTTATTAAGCATTTCTTTTTGGGGAATGAAAAAAGGATTTATTTTGTTTGAGATTTTTACCTTAAATTTTAATTTTGAATCATTTACATTTTTAAAGGAGATGATATTTTCATAGGAGTTAAAATATGAAACCCAATTGTCTTCTAAATGCAACTGAGGAGAGCTACCTTTTCCAACAAAAAAAGGTGTCTTTCCACCGAAATTTATAATAAATATTTCTTTGTTCTTTCCAATATTAGAAATGAGTTGGAATGAATTATTCTTTTCAATAATAAGTCTTTTTCTTATAGAAGAAGAATAAATTATGTATTGTGTATTTCTCTCTCCTTTTAGAACTTCATAAATTTTAAAATTTGAAGCAAGAAGGAGATCTCCGGATCTTTTTTGATAATAAATGTATTTTCCCTCATTTGATAAAAATCTAATTTTATTTGGATCTTGATTCGTTGCTAAAACCTTCAGGGAGCTTTTGGAAAAGGAGTTATTAACAAAAAAAATAAATAATAAAAATAAATTAATTTTTATTTTCAATTCCATAAAGTGTCCAAGAATTTATGCTATGAACTCCTTCATAGGATTTTAAGGCATTATAGATAAATGACCAATTAACGAGTCGAGGAGAATGCAAGTCATCTATTGCTGTTCTTACACTTAAAAAATAATTAAATTTTTTCTCAATAATACCATCGATAATAAAAGGAATGGGCCGGCACTGATTCATCGAGCTAATTTTGAATCTTGAGGGATAAATTTCTCCTATACAACCGACACCATGGATAATTCCTCGGCCGAGCTTAAGGAATTCCTTAAGTTGATTAAGATTTGTAATTTCTTTTTGTCTTAAATTGAATCGCTCAAGGGTTAAGTTTACAGAAGAGAAGCTATTATCAGAAACATTACTAGGATGATAGTTAAGTTTAGGTTCATTTTTATAAGTAATACTTTTGATAACTTTCTTATTAACGATTATTTTTTTCGAACAGGTATTTTGTTTACATTTTTTATAATCGTAAATGACATGGCAGCCACTTTTGTAATTTATTCTGGCAGGGTTAAACTTATTTTTATTACTTATTAAACATTTAATATCGCTTAGCACAGGTTCAACTTTTTTTAAAATACCTTCAAGAACACGATTTTCTGCTAGAGGTAAGCTTTTATCGTATCCCGGTATATATGACAGACACACTTCTTTTTTGGACAATTTACTTTCATAACACATTTTGAGTGGCCAATAATCATCATATTCTTCTCTATAAATAGATGTGAAAAAAACTTTATTTGATTGAAATGAGCAATTTTCTAAGGACGAGTTATTTATTTTTCCTTTCGTAAAGTGCATGATTATTCTGAAAAGGTTCGTGATGCTATGGTTGTAAATTCTAGAAGGGCAATCATGATAATTTGAATAAAGCTTGCTCTTTATTAAAGAGTTAGAAGATTCATTACAGGAAGGTGAAGGAAACAATGAAGTTCTTCCCAGTTGACCGGTTAAAGAGCATATTTTGGGATTTTTATTAAATAATGAGGCACATTTTCTTTTCTGTTTCTGGTTAACTTCCTTAGACCTAAGGGTTTGTTTGCATTTGTAGGTTAATTTGTAGTCTGGAAGCTCCTTATTCACAACTTTTGTCCATGCGTCTTGTGCCAAGTATAAGGAACAAAAATTTTCCGATGAATGTATGTTGTCACATAAATTTTTTAGATAGTATTTTTTGTTCTCTTTGATCTCTTTTTTGTATAAATTAATTTCTTTTATTTTTTCATAAATTAACTGTTCAGATTCTTTTGACGCAAAATTTAATTGTTTAACTATTTTTTTCTTTTCCTTTATTAACTTAGGGATTTTACAAAGGTAAGTAATCAGAGGGCTTTCAATCCATTTATTGTGATTTTTTTTACATTTAGAATTAGTTTTACCTACTTCAAAATCTAATTTTTCAAATGTTCTAGAAAAATATTCTTTTGAAAAAAGGAGAGAATACTCTTTGTACTGAGGACATTTATTATTGTAGATAAAGTCTAAAAATAATTTTAATGAGGTTGATCCTTTTTCAAAACTGTTATCATTTTTTTTAATTACTATCGGAATGATAGAGTTTTGTTCTAAGGCGTTACCGATAAGACCATTCTCCATTAGGGCATAAAAATTACATGTATTTTTTGATATCAAATCAAGGGTCTTATTTTTGGAAAAAAAAAGGAGAGATCTCAAAAAAATAGAGTTTATTTTTACATCTAGGGCGTCTTCAAAGTTATCGACTTTATTTTTTTTGGAGAGTTCTAAAATTTTTTGTTCTTGGTCCTTATTTATTTTTGAAAGGGCCTTAAAAGTTTCTAAAATACCTAATGTTTGAGATTTCGTTTGAGAAAATGCGGGGGCAATAAGATTAACATGCCCCAGAATTAGGGGGAGAAATATGTATCTAGTCCAAAGATTTTGCCAAAATGGAAGCAACATCCTCAACTTCTATGTTCTCCGTTTCAGTGACCTGAGCTTTTGTTGAGTTAAAGTTTATCATGCAATAGGAACAACCAGTAGCAAGTTTTTCAACCTTTTTTTCTCCAATTTGTCTTAGGCGGTTCTTTGCAATATGTTCACCCTCTGGAAGTTCATACCACATATTTCCACCACCCATGCCACAACAGAGGGCCTTATCCTTGTTGGCATCCATTTCTTTGATTTTAATCCCTTTAATCGAGTTGAGGATTTTTCTTGGTGCATTATATTCTCCGTGGTGCCTACCAAGGTAACAGGGGTCATGAAAGGTAAGTTCTTCTTTAATTTCCTTATTGGGTTTTAGTTTTCCTGTGTCAATAAGATCTGAAAGAAGCTCCGTATGATGGATTGTTTCAAATTGTCCATCTTCAAACTTTGCGTACTCTTTTCCTATTGTATGTAAGCAATGAGGGCAGTGAGTGACGACTTTATCGAATTGGTATTGGTTTAAATTGGCTATATTCTCTATGGCCACTTCAAAAAATGAGTATTCATCACCAAAACGTCTAATCGGATCACCATTACATTTTTCTGTTTTTCCTAAAACCGCAAATTGTACACCGGCTTTTTTAAGAAGCATTATCGTATCTTGAACGACTTTTTGGTTGGCTGCATCGTATGAGCCAGCACACCCTACGTAGTAGAGGTAATCAACTTTTTTACCTTCCTCAATAACGGGTACGTCAAGGCCTTCTGCCCATTTAAATCTATCGTCTTGGGTAATACCCCAAGGGTTTCCGTTAAGTTTTATTTTGCTAACTGTATCTCCAGCACTAGGAGGGATTTCTCCCAGTGTAAGAGTTTTATATCTTTTGGCCTCTAAAATAATATTAACGTGTTCTATATTTGAAGGGCATTCCTCCATGCAGGCGCCACAAGTTGTACATGCATCGAGTTCATTGGCCTGGTAAAGAGGCGATTCTTCCCAAAAGTCCGCATCATTTTTCCCACTTTCTTTAACAGAAAGTGAAAAGTCTCTTGCCTTGGTAATAATGGTTTTAGGATCAAGATTTTTACCACTGAGGTTTGCAGGGCAAACTTCTGTACATCTGCCACATTCAACACAGGTAAGGAGGTCATACCTATTTTTCATTGTCATTTCTGAAATTTTTCCTAGGCCAAAAGTTTCGGCCTCTTCGTTTTCAAAGTCCATTGGGTTTAATATGGCCCCTCGTCTTTGAGGCGTAAGCAGAGCACTTAAAGGAATCCCTATGATGTGAAAAAATTTTGTGTGTCCAAGGCTTGCAATAAAACCCATCGTGGAAACCATATGGATGAGCCACAGACCCTGGTATACTGCAGACCAAGTGTGCTCTGAAAGCTTAATGTTAGAAAAAAGGAATGCGATAAAATAGCCTATGGGCGCCCAGGTTTTTTCCCCTATAGGCATCCCTGTTGCATATATTCTGATTCCTTCGATAAGAAAACCAATCACAACCAAGCTGCCTATTAGCCAGTACATAAAAAGTTCACTTTTAGGTTTTGTGGCCGAAAGGGTCTCTGGGTTTTTTACGTATCTTCTATAGTAGGCAAAGCCAAGTCCTATCAAAATGGCGACACCAGCAATATCCGCTAGAAAAGATACAACAATGTAAACTGTTCCATGGAAGACTTTAAAAGGAGTATCGTAATGGATGGCAACTAAGTCAGTGGCAATCCAAAGTATTATAAAACCATAGTAAATTAGACTGTGAAAAAAGCCGACATAGGATTTACGTGTGACTTTCCCGGTAAAAAAAAGGGTTTGGAAAAAGTTTGACCAGTTTAGTTTTTTTGGAAGAAGTCCTTCTTCCCCTTTAATTGATTTGATTCCCTTCCCGCCAGTTACAAAAAGGAGTTTTTTGTAGAGGCCTTGAAGGAGTACAATTGTACTTATGACAAGTAGGGAATACATTAGAATTTTAAAGGATTGTGGAATATTCCACATTATTTCCCTTGAAGCTGAACTTGATACTGAGCTCATATCTTTCTCCCTAGAAGCAAAATTTGTAAGGCCAATATTTCACCTAATAAATAAAATGTAAATTAAGAGACATTGAGTTATTTTTATTTCTAATCGGTTTGTTTTGGAAAAATTTTTTATTAAAAAAAACTTTTTTAGGTAGCTGCATTATACTTTTTAGCTATTATATTGTATTGAATCCTTTAGTCGTTGGTAATCTTTGAGGTTAGGATGAAAAGGAATATAAGTCCGTTGATGTTGGGCCTTATTTTTTTGCCTTTTTTTTATGGTTGTAGTTCTCCAATAACCTTAAATTTAAAGGGAAAAGCTTTTGATTTGGCCCCAACCAAAATAGTTTGGTTTCAAATAGCAGGTTTTTCGGAAGAGCATCTTTCTTTATTAAAATACGCAGGAAGTCAGGCAAATCGGAAATTGAGCTTTGAAAATGGTCATTGTTTTGGAAAAGCATGGCGTCATAACATTTTTAAATTAAGGCCGAACGCTTTTGAGAGTTTTATGTCCCAGATGACAGGGAGGCGGAATTTCAAATCTAATTGTGAAGATTTTAGAGTTAAACCTTTTTGGTTGTATATGGAGAGTGGAAAGAAGGAAGTTGGTATATTTGAAAGAGGCCCAGTAAAATTTTCTTTTCCAGACCTTAATAGTTGTGATGGTGAAGGACAGAATTTTTATCAAAAAAAGGCCAGCTATTGGTTTTCTTTAAGGAAGCCTTTAGGAAAAAATGAACAAACGTTTCATTACTTGGAAAATACCCCTTTTAGTAAAAAGGGTGTTTATTATGATAGATCTTGTCACAAAAAATATTGTGACAGTGGTTTTGTGAGTAATATTAAATCAATCTATGAAAGGTGGGCAAAAAATAAAGAATCCTTTGTTTTTATAATTAGAGATTTTAAATATTTATCGGAGTTAAGAAAGAAAAATATTTTAAAAATAAAGAGGATGCTTTTTGATCTAGAGGAGATATATTCCTTTTTTCTAGATAAGTTAGATAAACAAGGTGATCTCTTGGTTTTATTGACAGGGGCTTCACCTTCAAATTTTGAGTATCCTTTATCAGGTAAGAGTTGGTTTGACTTTGAAAAGAAAGGAAAGAATATTCTTTATAGGAGACCTTCTTTGATGTCTCCCATTGTTGCTGCTGGCGCTTCTGCAGAGAACTTTTGCGGTCTTTATCATGAGTCTGAAGTTTTTAAAAGGCTTCTTTGGAAATCAAGTGCTGGAAAGCTTATTGAGTAATTTCTTCTTTTGAAAAATGGAAGCGTTTTTTACAGTACTCGCACCCCATTTCAATAACTTTTTCATCTTTTTTAAAAAAGTTTTCCTTATCATTTTTCCAAAGATTTTTAAGTGTTAAAAGCATTCTTTCTTGTGAGCATGGACAACGGAATAAAATTTCACGCTTATTGATAAGAGACATACCTAAAGATTCAAATGAACTAATAATTTCTTTGTCGTTGTTGAGACCTTTTTGGAATATTTGTTGAAGGGCCTCTTTAGTATTTAAAAGATAATCATCAAGTGGAACACTTTTTGAAATTGGTTTTTTATCAACATCTTCCGCTGGGAGCTCCATAACCATAATGCTTTGGTCGCTAACTTCAGAAATTTGGATTTTACTATTAATTTGAAACGATTTAGTGAGAACGCCATTTATAGCTTGATCAAAATGGGTTTCATTTAATTCTATGTAAGAAGTATAAGGTTGCTGGCTGTTGGGAGAAATCTTAGTAAAGCGACAAGTTCCTGTTATTTTTGAAGGAAGTAAGTTGAAATTTTCTGGGGCCAGTAAGGTTCTCATTTGGCCTGACCAGTTCGTTTCAATCTTCCATCTAAAATAAGGGCTTTCTGAGTCAATGTAAATTCCGAACCCCTCCCTAGGTTTGAGTAATGAAATCATTGGCTGGAAGGAGAGGACAAGGTCTCTGAAGTAAGAAAACCCATTTTCTTTAAGATTATGAATTAAAATGAGTTCCTGGATAAGCTTTTGCCCTTCAAAGAAGTGAATCAAAAAATTATTTTTCCTATCTAGAAAGCTATACAATTGGGATTCGGCCAGCATAATGTTCCTCTATCTTTGAGAACTTATTTAAAGTTGGGTTTTTGATTACTAGTTATTTTGCATAATGTAAATATGGTGGGTTAAATTATGCTTGACGTTGTATTGTGGAAAAGTCACGAAGATATTTGCAGTTTAGATTTTCTAAAAAATGAAAATAACTCAATAGAATTTATTTGTCCTAACCCAGAATTAGCTGATGAGTTAAGGCCAATTGTTCAGAAGGAACTGACTTTTTCTCAGGCAAAAACGGTTACGATTTCTAATTTCATCCAGAGAGAGCTTAGATCAGGGCCACAAGTTGAAAGCTCAGTGAAATATAGGTTCTTGTCAAAGTCGGAAATTTTGCTTCACCTTGGATTGTTGTGGAGAAAAGCATATCCACAAGCTCCAGAATACTTGTTTTTAAAGGTCTATACGTTATTTTCTGAATTGAGGAGTTTTACTTTAGATCGTAATTTATTTTTGGAGGCCCTAGAGCTTTGTTCTGGGGATCATTTTAAAATGGCGTTATCCTTTTGGGATTATTTTGAAAAGAATAATTTCATGGATGAGCAAAAAGCATATGGAGTTTTATCCGAATTTTATTGGGATAAGAAAACTTCACTTTCTAGTTTTAGTGATAACCTAAAAACATATGTGATTTGGGGTTTTGACTATTTGTCAGGTCTCCAAATTGATTTGATTAAGGCGATGTCTGAATCATCAAATGTATTTGTGCCATTCCCTTTAGAGGTTTATGAGGAATCTTCTTTCTATGATTGGATTAGATGGGTTCTGCCTTCTAATGATAGTAGCGATGAACAACTTAATTTTTCAGATTATGGCCCATTAGAGGTTATTTCATCAGAGAAAGAAAGCTTGGGTTTAAAATTAAAAAATTATTTGAAGGACTGTGGTGAAAGTATAGATTTTATTATTGCTGATGATAAAATGAATTATTCTGATATTAATATTATCCCTTTTGAAAACATTTCATTTAAGCATCCTAGTGATCTTTTTTCGCCAATCTTGGAAGAAGAAATTAAAAAGCTTTACGAAAACTTCTTTATCCGAACTAGCTCGGAGACCGAAGAATATGACTTGGGGGATTTGGAGAAATATTTAAAAGAAAAACTTCAAATTGAAATTCTTAAGGAGGATACAGAGAAATCCTTTAGGCAAATAAAAGTTTTGTGTTTGTTGATGAAAAACTTTACAAAGTTAGGTGAGTTACTCGATATAGAAGGCAACAAAAAATTAGATTCTTATTTTTTTTATTTAATAAAAAGCATTTCTGAGCTTGAGTTACCACGAAACTTTTCTTTTCCACTAATTGGAAATTCGACAATAGGTAAAATAAAAAGCTTAAAGCAGTTTGATTCAATTGAAAGTAAAAAACTGAATGTTCTCATTGTTACTGATGAACATGATCCATTTAAAAAGACAGAAGATATATTTTCAGAGGATCTTTATAGCTTTTTGAGTGCGATTGGTCCTTTAAAAAGAGGAAGCCTAAATAGTGAGATAAACAAGTCAAAAATAAAAGAGATATTAAAAAAAAGAAGTATATTGCTTATAGAGTCGAGTGCCTTAAACAATGAGCCATTTTGGAAAGAATTTGCATTCAATGAAATTATTGAAAAAAAACAAGATAAAAAAATTTCCAAAAGTAGGAATTACTTAGGGAAAAAAATCAAAAAAGAATTGATTAAGGAATTTGTATGGTCACCGTCGAGCTTACAAATATTTTATGATTGTCCTAGGAAGTTTTACTTTAAGTATGTGGAAGGAATTAATCATCGATTTTCACCAAAAGAGCATTTAGGTTATGACCAAAAGGGAATAATTGAGCATAAAATAATTGGTGCTTATTTAAGCAAATTTAGGATTTGGAATGATAAAGAGTTTAAATCTATTGTTGAGAAGACCTTAAATGATCATTTAAATGAAAAAGACATAACGTTAGATATCTTTGATTATAAAAGAAATATATTAGAAATTGAGAATTTTTCAAGAAGAGGGATTTCATCACTTTTAATGATGGGAGAAGAAGTTAATGACTTAGGGCTTTCTTTTGAATTTGAACCTCAAAAAAAGTTTAAGGATAAGAAAGTAAAAGGAGTGATCGATTTATTGGTTGAATCGGGAGATGGACAAGGTATTTTGGACTTTAAAAGGTCTAAGGGGGGAATTCCAACAATAAAAGAGTTTTTGGACTTTAATCACATTCAGATTTGGTTTTACCTTTCAAATTTTGACATAGACCTAGGAAAATTAAAGTTTTTTGGTTTTTTAAATTTAGAGGACCTTCAATCTTCTTTGATTTATTATCGTCCGGAGTTATTAGACTCCAGTGTTCAAAATGAATTTAAGAAATTTTTAAAAGAAACAAAAGCAAAAAAATGGGACTCTTTAATTAGTGAAAATATTAATTCTTATTTAAATTTTGAGAAAAAACTAATACTGAAGTCTTATAACGAAAAAAAATTCAATGCAAAACCAAGATTAAAAAAGATATGTAACTTTTGTGAGTATAAAAATGTTTGCGAAAAACAATAGGTAAAAAATGAGAAGTCCTAACGAAGAACAAAAGATAGGAGTCGAACATAATGGTAATTTCTTGTTGCAAGCAGGGGCAGGCTCAGGAAAAACTTTTGTTTTAATAGAGCACGTTGTTTATAAAGTTAAGAACTTTATTTATGAAAATAAAAAGTTGGCCGAGAAAGATTTTGAAGAGGCACTTAAAAGGTATTTGTCTTCAGTTGTAATAATGACCTTCACAAAAAAAGCCGTTCGCGAGATTATAGAAAGAATAAAAGAAACATTTGAATTAAAAAGTAAAAGTGAGGACGAATTACAAAAAAAATGGGTGATGGCCAAAGATAATATTCAATTTTTAACGGTGTCTACCATTCATGGTTTTTGTTTTAAAATTATATCACGACCTTATTTTACCTTAATACCGGTGAATATAGATATTTTAAATGAAATATCTTTTCAGAGAAAAATAGAGAGTTTGTTTAACGATTGGTTCTTATCGATTGAAAAGAAAGGAATTAATTTTTCAAGTAATATCTATAACTCTATTTTGGTGAACTCAGAAAGTATAATCAAATCCCTTTGTTCTGTTTATGGTTCCCCAGAATTGAGACTCCTTTGGGAAAAAAATAATGACTTAAAGTTATCTAAAAAAGATTTTAAAGATTATTTTAAGGAGTTGCTACATGCATGTGACATTGAAGATATCTTTGAATGTGATTTTAACCTAAGCGTTTACAGCGATTTTAGCAAAAAAAAGTGGTTCTCTTTTTTAAGCGATTACGAAAAAATTAAGTCCAAAGGTTATCCATCAGATTTAAATGATCTAGATGAAATATTGAAATTTTTAAATGAAAATAAGGGAGTTAGGTCTCCTGATAAAAAACTTGATCTAAAAATCGTTAACGAAAAAATAGAAAAGATAAGAAAATTAAGAAAGTTAATAGTTGAACATTATGAAAGTTATTCTAGTTTTTTTAAAGCTGAAAAGAATGGGTCATTTTATGAATGGAAAGAGATATTAAACGATATTTTTTCTTATATTAATAAAAATTATCATCGGTATAGGGGCTATAGCTACGCTGATATGGAATATTATTGCTTTAAAGGATTAAAAACAAATGATTTTATAAAAATTAAAGTTAGAGAGGAATTTGATTATTTTATTTTCGATGAATTTCAAGATACCTCTAGAATCCAATTTGATATTTTAAAAGAGATTCTAAATAACAATTTTAAAAATTTATTTTGTGTCGGTGATATTAAACAAGCAATATACGGATTTAGAGGCGGAGAACTAGAAGTATTTAGGGAGTGTGAATCAACTGTAAAAAATAATTACAAACTATTAAATAACTATAGATCTGATTCCAATATCATATATTTTAATAATAGCTTGTTCTCTTATGTATTTTCTCAAAAATTTGGTGAAGTTAGAAAATGGGAGAGTCAAAAATCACCATTTATAAAAAGTGAGGGGGTTTTAGGGAAAATAAAAACAAGTATTCAAACGACAGATACAGATAATAAAAAATTAAGTTCCTATGAAATGGATTATTTTGAATCATTAGTCATATTCGATAAAATTGTTGAATTAAAAAATTCTGAAGATGATATATGCGTACTTTATAGAAAATTAGGTCCTTCTAGCCTTTTAATAGAGCTTTTATTGAAGGAGAATATAGGATTTACTTCCCAGGTAAAGATTCCTTATGAGGAGGATCCTTTATTTGGGATTTTTCAGCTTCTCATTGAATCTTATTTGGAAAGAAAAACTTTGGTTAAAGATGGAGGAAAATTAGAGACATATAAAAACTATTGTCAAATTATTTTAGATTGTTACCTAAAATATCTTGAAATTGATTATGAATTAGTTATTGATAATATTTTTTCAAAATTTTTTAATAGTGTAAGAGATTATGGAGTATTTGAGGCCTTTAAGAGATCTATTTTTCAAATGAAACTAAGTGGTTTCAGCTCGGAAAAATTTAAAATAATTGAAGAAATATGCCTTTCATCAAATGATAATTGTCACTTAATTTGGAAGGAGTTAACAAGGCATGGTGATAGAAAGCAGAGCTTTGAGTTTAAGAATGGGCAAAATCCTGAAAAAATTACTCTTATGACAACTCATTCGAGTAAAGGGCTGGAGTTTGGCTCAGTAATTTTAGCAGGCATTCATACAAATGGCCGAAGTGTTTCGGATGGTTCTTTTATAGGAAAGTTGCCTGGTAGCTATAAATGGAAAGAAAATTCCATGCAGAAGAAGCCTTTTAAGTCACCCTATTTTATTTTAGAAAACTATTTGCAAAAAAAGAGAAATTTGGAAGAAGATAAAAGGCTCTTTTATGTTGCTTGTACTAGGGCAAAGAAAAACCTCTTTTGGACCGATTTGGAGTTCAAAGGGAATGCATTATTCAATAACGAAAAGAGCTGGATAAATTATTTAAGGAAATGGGAAGAAAACCTTATAACCAAAAAAACTGATCAGGAATTTAATATAAGCACATATTATAGGAAGTTGGATAGGAATGAAGGGGATTTTTCTAAGAGTGAAATTCCACCTTTTTACCAACTTAATCCTTTAGGCCTTAAAGGAAGATCGCCTATAGGTAAAAAATATGGGGACAATGATGTGTCTTTAGGAGTTTTATCTGAAATTTCTGTTACTAAACTTTCATCAATCGTGAGCTGTCCAAGAAAATATTACCTTGATAATATTTGTAAGTTCGGCGAGGAAGAATTAGAAATTATAAAAAATTTAGAGGATGTAAAAGGTGTAAGTGAAAACAACTTTTTTGATGAAGAAGGGGATCGATCAAATTTACGTGTGAAAAAATCGTCAAAAAAGAGAGGAATTGATATTCATTCCAAGATTGAGAAGTACTTCGAATTGTCCCGAATTGAAAAAGAAAGACTTTTACAAAAATTCCCCTCTATTTCTTATGCGATCAATAATATTTCAAATTACCAGGATGATTACAATTTAATATTTGAGCACCCTATAAAATTCTCGTTATTTAACTTTATGGTAAGTGGACAACCAGATCTTATTATGTTTCCTAAAATTGAGGGCAAAAATTTCCGGATAATTGATTTTAAAACAGGTGAAAGAAATATAAAAAATGAAGAAGTTTACTTTTTTCAATTATTTAATTACGGTTATGCATCTTTCAATTTAGGTTTCTTGGATGAAGGGGCAACCATCACTTTATCTTTGCTTTACGTTGATTCAGAAAAGGTTGTAGAAAAAGAAATATCCTATTCTAACATTGTTGACCAATTAAGTATTTATTTTAAAAAAATTTCAAATCTGCATGAGGTAAATTTAGAGCATTGTTCTATTTGCCAATATAAAAATATATGTCAAAGCAAAGTTGCACAGATCAATTGATATGATAGAATGGGGAATAAAAATGGTTCAGGAAGAACCCCATGGGATAGTAGGATGCTGTTCATGTCAAGATTCTTTATTCTATTTAGCGGATATTTATTCATTTATATTTTTCCGATAGATTCTCGATCTTCGGAAGAAAACCTATATTCATTTTCTTGGTTGGATAAAGATAAAGAAGTCTATGTCTTGCAGAATAGAAAATATCGAAAAAAAAGAAGTTTTTATTTTTCAGGAGGTGCTGGAATTACAACGTCTGGCGCTTTTACTAATGCTTATTCATTTCCTATTAATGCAGGTTATTTTTTTAAAGAAGAGTGGGGGATTGATTTAAGTTTTACAAAAAATATTGGAAAGGAAAATACTACTGCTGAATTAGTAAAAAACCCAAGTGGTGCATCGGGATCTGTTCCTTTTAGAGTATTTATAAAAAACTATATTGGAGCTCAATTACTCTGGAGTCCTTTTTATAGTAAAATAAATACATTTAATAAAATAGTGTACTTGGATTGGATGTTTGGAATAGGTGGGGCTTTTGTAAGTGAAAGTAATAATAGAAATATAGTTAATAGTTATGATGTTTCGAAAAGAAGTGTGACTGATGATAGCTTAGATGTTTCTGATAGTAGCTTTGGATTAATGTGGAGTACTGGTCTCCAATTTTACTTAAGCAAAGATTATTACTTAAAATTAGGTATGACAGCAATCCACTTTAGTACAAAAACCTCTGCAAATGGTTCTGATACAACTTTATATAATAACTATGATCTAACCTTAGGCCTAGGTTATATTTTTTAGGAGACCATAGAATATGGCGCTATGGTATAAGTTAAAATTACTATCTATTATTTTTTTTCAGTTGATCCTCCTGGGTAATAATGTCGAAGCCTCTTTGAAAAAGGCCGAGAGATATTATGTAGAGACCGGTAAAAGTCGAAAAAATTATCTACTTATTGCCAAGAATTTGATGAAAGATGGTTATCACTTTTCAGCAGTTCCCCTGATAAAAGAGGTTCTGTTTCACCACAAAAACAAATTGAGAAGAGCATTTGATGATATTTTAGAAGAATCTATATCCAAAGTGGGAGTAAGGCAGTTTGAGTCGATGGATTTCAAAATTTTAATGAGGTCTAAAACTCCTTATGTAAGATATATAATAGCAAGAAAGCTTTTTAGGATGAAGTTGTATAAAAGGTCTCTATCTATTTTAAATTTGGATAAAATTAAAATTGATCATCCGATTAGGCCTTTCTCTTTAATGTTAAGAGGAAGTATTTTTTCTATAATGGGTAATTATGAAAAATCAATTGATTCTTTTAAGGAGTGCGTTGAGAAATCAAAAGATGAATTAGATGATAAGGTTACAAAAAAAGAAAAAAGGCAACTATTGATAAATAAAGATATTTGCCTTCTTGGAATTTCTAGGACCTACTTTGCGAAAAAAGATTATAAAAAAGCGAGCTTTTTTTACTTGGATATAGAAAAAGAATCATATATATGGCCAGAAGTTTTATTCGAAGAAGCTTGGAGTAGTTTTTATCAGAGAGATTATAATAGAACATTAGGAAAATTAGTAACATATAAGGCGCCTGTTTTTTCACATATTTTTAATCCAGAGGTTAAAGTTCTTGAGGCATTAACTTATTTAGAATTGTGCCTTTGGAAAGATTCTAAAAAATCTGTTGATTTGTTTTACAAAACATTTCAGTCTCCGCTAGAAAAAATAGATAAAGTTCTTGAGACCTACGGGAAGAGATACAAACCTTATTATTTATTGGCCAAAAAAAGGCTTAAACAAGAGATAGGTGGTGGTGAAGTTTTTAATAAAATGTTTCTGTCAATTGTAAGGGACCCAGCATTTTTAGAAATGTATGATTCTTTTGATAGGGGTGGGGCAGAAATAAAAAAAATAAAAAGATTAAAAAATACAAAGTTTAAAAAGTTTTTAATAGGAAATATAAGAGAAACTTTAATTTTGCAAAGGAATTTAATAGGTGCTTACGTAAGAAAAAGTTTAGATTTCTATTCTGCAATGATTACAAAAAACTTAACAGATATGAGCTATATTAAACTAGAAGTACTTTCAAGATTAAGAAAAGAAATTCTTGATAATTCTATTACAAGTAGAAGAACTAGAGGTGATATAAAATATTTAAAAAGAAATGAAAAACAATACTTTTGGAATTTTAATGGAGAATTCTGGGCCGATGAATTAGGCGATTATGTATTTGCTTTAAAATCAGAGTGTAAAACGTGATGAAAAAAAAATATACTTATTTTATTATTTTGTTCTTTTTTTCTTCTCTTGTTTATTCAAATGATAAAGACAAAAGAAGTGAATATTTAAATATTCTTGATCAAGAAATTAATGAAATTGTTAGATTATCCAAGAGTGTCGGACGAAAAAATCCTACTGTCTTTGTAAGAATGATGTATGTTTTTATTCAAAAAGGAAAACTATTAAAAGAACAAGAAAACGAAAAGTTTTTAAGGATATCACCAAAAAAAAGAGTAGATCTTGATAAACGGAGATTTTTTAAAAAGTCTGAGAAAAATTTTAGGAAAGCTAAAAAGATTGCCAATTTCGGTATCAGAAAATTTAAAAATTTTTCAGGGAAAGGATATTTTTTCCATGGTCTTTCTGAAGTTGCGTTGGAGCTAGGTGAGAAAAAAGGTTTTCATGAAAATATAAAAAAAGTTTTTAGGAATTCAAAAAAGGGTAGCGATATACATAAAAAATCCAGTATAACGCTAGCAGAATATTATTACAATAATAAGTCTTTTAGCAAGGCGATTAGGTTCTATGAAAATGGTTTAAAAGGAAGAAAGGATAGATGGTGGACTAAAGACGCTTACAACCTATCCTGGTGCTACCTTTTAACGAATAATAATAAAAAGGCATTAAGGCTATTAAAACAAGTATACTATTTAAGTAAAAACCCGAACTTTATAGATGTTTCTTATCGATCTGAAAGGGAATTAGGTTATTTCTTTGTCATGGCCGGAAAGTTTTCAGATTCAATTAAATTTTATAAGGCCGGTGATGGAAAATTAGAAGAAAAATTAGTTAGAGTTTCTAAGTATTTAGTTCGAAAAGGAAAGCATACTGCTGCGGAAAAGCTTTTGGAATACGGGCTTTCTAATATTGATAAGAGGGAAAAAAAGACTAATTTAGAACTTCAAATTTTGAAACTATACAGTAAGTTTGGTAAATATAGTAAACACTTAAAAATATCAAGAAAAGTATACAAGAAAGCTGAAAAGGACCAGCTCGATAATTATCAAATAGAAACTTTTAAAAATGAGCTAAAACTTGTGGTTGGAATTATTCAAAAACAAGTTATTTCCAAAAGATATAGAAGAAATAAGCGTCTATTAAAAAGAAAACTATTCCAAACAATCAGGTACTTTGAATATTTGGCGCGCCTTGAGGAATCAGATTCTTATAAATGGAACTTCTTGGCCGGTGAAACTTATTTTGGGCGTAAAAATTATAAAAAAGCACTTTTATATTATGAGAGGATATTAATTTCATTTAAAAGTTCCAAAAAAAATAAAATTGTAAAGAAGGCACTCGAAGGGTTTTTAGCATCTTTAAAAAAAGCAAAAATTGAAAATGAAAAAAAAGATTCTTTAACTATATTTGGTCTAAAAAATATTATTCTCTTTGAACCAAAGACTAAGAGAAGTAACTTGTCACACCAAAGACTTTTCTCACTTTACTTAAAGAAGAAAAAAATAAACGAGTGTGAAAATATAATTTTTAATTATTCAAAAATTTTTAGAGGGGAAAGTAAGATTTTAGAAGAGATGATTACAAAAGTTATGAGCTTCTATAAGAGGAATGGAAACAAAAAATCATTATATTTTTGGGCACAAAAAATAAAAAATAAAGAATTTAGTGTTGGCCCTAATTTGGTAAAAAAATCTAATCTAATTCTTCTAAGTTTAAAGTTTTCTAAAGTAGAGTCGGATAATGTAAAAGGAAACAAAAAAGATGCGTTAGCAGGTTATCTAAAAATTTATAGAAATTCCAAAAATGATGCTGAAGTAAGAAAAAATAGCGCATTTAATGCAGCTGTTATATTTTATGAAGGAAAGGATTTAAGGCGGTCTTACTATTGGGTGAAAAAGGCACTTAATTTAATACGTCGGAAGGAAATATTTAAGTTTGAAAAGACGATTATATCCATTGCAGATGAACTTTTTAATAGAAGGTATTTTAAAGAGTCATCTGATCTATATTTTTCTTCATTGAAAAAAGTCTGTTTCACAAAATCAAAAAACAAAGGTTTACTTTTAAAAAATTCAGTACTTATTTATTTGAGTAATGGATCCCATAAAAAAGCACTTGAGAGTCTAAAGTGGGGTGACCGGTGTAAGATTGATGGTGATGCAAAAAATTTCGTTCGACTAGAATTAATTAAGTACTTTAATGAGAATAGCAAGCTGTCTGATTTAGAAAAATATTTAAATTTATTTTCCGCGAATAAAAGAATGAGACCATCTCTAATATTTTACTATGATAAGCTTAAAGCGTACCTTTTTAGGAGTGGAAGATTTGAAAAGTCGAATAGAGTAAAAAGTAAAATGTTAAATTATTATAAACAATCGAAAAAACTAGGTTATAAGATACCACTAGAAAGTCTAGAGGCCATTAGCAAAATTGTAAAAAATAATATAGATAAAAAAATAAGTCGACTTAATAGAGTGGTTTTTAACTTTCCAGAAAATAAATTTAATAAAGTTTTGAAATATAAGCTAAAAAAATTAGATGAAATAACATCTGAATGCTTGAATTTAATGAGCTTGGGGTCTAGTTATGGTATAGTCAATGGTTATAATATTTTGATTAAAGCATATGATGATTTTATAAATGAAGTTTTAAGATTTTCTCCTAAAGGTAGAAGTAAAGAATATATTTCTTCCTTTCGTGCAAGCATGAAAAGACTGATTGGGCCATTAGAAAAAAGAGGCAGAGAATTTCGGTATGAAGCAAGGGAAAAAATATTAAAAAACTCTATATTAAGTCATGAAAATTATAAGTTACTGCTAAGCCCTCAGGATAATTTCATAAATATAAAATATTTTCCACTAAAGGACGGAATTTTAATGGATAGGGGAGGGTTAAATTGAAAAAGCCTTTATTGTTTTTTATTTTTTCAATTCTTCTTTTTTCATGTTCTTCTAAAAAGAAAAGATCAGTTTTAAAAAAAGTTGAAAAAAAGGATGATTACTTCATTTCTACTAAAGTTAAAAAAATAAAAAAATTTAATCCATACTCTTTAAAAAATTTAAACTTTAAAAAATATAAAAATAAAAGATATGAAAAAGAAAACGATTATTATAAACATTCGATTTCTAACTCCAATATAGTTGGTAAAGAATCTCTAGATCTTTATACCTATTCTGAAAAAATGAAGACACTCGGCGAGATAAAAGAGCCGATAGCTGTTGCTGCTAATTATTGTTATTTAAATAGAATAGATCAAGGACTAGATGTTCTAGATAAAATTTATTTCAGCTATAAATTACAATCTAAGTATTGGAACCAAATGGCCGTTTGCTATTATTTGAAGGGAGATTACAGGAAAGCTGATATTTATTTTAATAAATCACTTTCGCTAAATAAGAATTTTGTCCCCTCAATAAATAATCTGGGTGTTTTATATAATAAAAGAAAATTTTACCAAAGAGCATTTGAAACATTTAATAAATCTTCAAAAACGAATTCTTTTTCTGTTACACCTATTTTAAATAAGGCCCAATTATTATTAAAATTTAATTTGTACCAAGCTGCCTGCCCTGTTTTCGAGACATTACATAAAGAAGATTCTTTTAATAAAGATATTGGTCATGGACTAGGAACTTGCTATCTGCTAAAGGGAGAATACTCGAAATCATTGGCCATCTACAGGGATTTAAAAATTAATTTAAAAGATGACGAGATACCTTATGTTCATTATTTAGTAGCATTGAAATTGATGGGGAGATACAACGAAATAAAAACCTTAATATCAAATGTAAAAGCTAACTTTAGAAGTAAATATGCAAGAAGGATATTTGATTTTGCGAGGTCGAGATGAGTATTCTATTAAATAAAAAGATGGCATTTTTTTTGCTTTTTTCCTTGGCCTCTTTTGTCCTCGGTAGTCAAGAAAAGGATAATGTTAGATTTCAATATAAGAAGTATGAAAAATTTGACTTTGAAGACTTGGTTATTGAAGGTGAGACAAGTTCTCCTAGCGATTTATCTATAAAACCAAATTATAATAAAAAATTCAAAAACCTGTTGCCCTATAGGAAAAACTTTAATTCAGAAATAAAAAAATCAATAGAAAGAATTAGGTGAGTTCAATTGGTAATTTATGTCGTTAATTAGTCAAAAAAAATATTTTGAATTAAAGTCAGATGAAGACACCAATAATGACTTTTGTTTTTTAATTAAAAAAACAAGAGTCGTTATTGGTAGTACAGAGTCGTGTGATATTATCATACCTTTTCCTGAAGTTTCTCCTATTCATTCAATTATAGAAATAAAAGATGGTAAATTTAAAGTTTTTGATATGAATTCTGAAGGGGGTACTTTCCTAAACGGAGTTAAAATACTATCGGAAGAGTTTAAGCTTGGTGATAAATTTTCATTTTCTAGTTTTGATTTTATCTTTAAGAAATACGAAAAAATTGATTTGCCACCCATTCTTGATATGGTTGATCCGGTAAAAGATTTCTTAGAAGACCCCCCTGAGTTTGAATTAAAAGATGATAAAATCGAAGAAGATGTTAAAGAAAAAAAATCACCAAAACCATTAAGCTTAAAAAAAAGGTTCATTAAAAAAGAAATAAAAAAAGTAAAGTTTCCTCTCGATAAAGACTCTAAAGCTTCCTATAGTGAATATATCTTTGAAGATGCTGATAACTTGCTACCTATTTTTAAATATAAAAAAAATAAAATGGCCATTGAGGTTTCAGTACTACATCGAAATGAAATATTATCGATAACTTACTTTGACTCTTCTATTCGAAAACAATTTTTGATAGGTAAATCAGGAAATAAAAAAAATGAAATTGAATTCCCGGTTTTAAACAAAAATGATAAGCATTGTTTAGTACAAAAAAAACGAGGTAAAACTTATATTAATAGAATACCTGGATTTGACTTTTTCCATCTTAGCGATGAAAAAACAGGAAAAGTACCTAATGAGTCAGTTCATTTGGAATCTAGTGATATCGTCCGTTTGTATAAAGGTGAAATACAGGTTTTCTTGAGGTTTTCCGATTCTCCTCCTAAAGTAGATCCAGCTCCTTTCTTTTCCAAGGATAATGAGTTAAAAAAATTCAGTTTTCTTGTCTTCTTTCTTTTGTTTATTTTCTTCATTGGAATAGGTAATGTTGAGTTTAATCGTGAAATTAAAGAAGAAAAATTACCAAAGTTAGTTGCTACTATTCTCTATAGACCAAAGCCAAAACCTGTAGAGAAAAAAGTTATACACAAAGTTGGCTCTAAAGAAATAAAAAAAACAGAAAAGTCTCCTATTGTTAAAAAAGATAAAAAATTGAAATCTGAAGTGAAAAAAGTTGAATTAAAAAAGGAATCAAATAATCAAGTCACAAAGAAAAAAGTTAAAAAAGTTATTTCCGCCAAACCTTTAAAAATTAAAAAAGGAAAAGCATCTAAAAAAAATAAAGTTATTAAGAAGGTTAAAATAGTTGCCCCTTCGCCTCAGAAGAAAAAAATAGTTAAGTTTAAAAAATCATCTTCCAAAAGCAGGAAAACAAGAAAATCTCCAGGTAGGATAAAGGTTTATGACGCTACTAAATTTAACTTTGACTCTACTGTAAGCAAAATGCTTGCAAAAGGCGGTTCAACAAGAGTTGCTAAAGTTAAAAAAAATAAATTAAGCGGAATCGGTTTTAGTGGTATAAAGAGCGGTGGGCAAGGTGAAAAGGTTAAAGGAGTACACTTATCCGATGATGTCGGTGATCTAGAAGGCAGTAATGATGGTGCACTAGATACAGGGAAAGGACTTGAAGGCCTTTCTAATAAAAAAGGCATTTCTTTGTCCAGCTTTCCTAGTAAGACCGTTATTTTAGGAAATTATGACCCTTCACTTATTCGGAAAATACTTGTAGATAACATGCCTCAGTTTAAGCATTGCTATCAAAGAATTTTGGATTCAAAGAGTCGATTATTTAATGGAATTATTTGGTTTCGATTTAAAATCGGCGCCTCTGGTCGGGTTTTAAATGCAGGTATTTCTAAGCAGGAATCTAAAGTTCCTTCTCAGGTTAAAAAATGTGTTTTAAATGTTTTACGTGGAATTCAGTTTCCACCACCAAAAGGTGGTGGAATTGTAGAGGTCAATCAGCCATTGAACTTTCAAGGAAAAAATTTAACAAGATAATATTCTAATTAAATGAATTCACAGAAAGTTTAAATTTCATAAACCCTGCGTTAGCACAAGTTTCCATCACTTTCTTGATGTCACTATATTTAAGGCTTTTTTCTACAACTAGTGTGACTAAACCTGTAAACTTTTTCGCATCTTCTGTTGTTTGTTCAATTTGTTGGATTTGTTCTCTTTTTTTAACAAGCTCATCATAGAGTGGTAAAATTTCCTTATCTAATATTTTTTCATCCTCATTTTTAGAATCAAATATTTTTTTTTCGTCCACCCATATTGAATTTTTAGCCACTTGTACAACTATACCATTTTGACTTGGGGTAGGAGATTCTGAAAAAGGCAAAGAGATTTCTTTTGGAACAGTATAGAGCACACCTGTAGTATTGTAATTTTTTAGCAAAAATACTAATAGTATTATAAGTATATCTAGTAAAGAAGTGATGTCCACATCAAAAGACAGCCTGTTCCTTCTAGAAAATTTCTTTTTTAATGATCTACCTGTTGACATAAAACTAACTTTTTATATTTTCGAAAATTATTTTGTTAAATAGTTCTCTAATTCTTACTTCACCATTTATTGGATCTTTTATAAATATGGACTCATCTGTATTTCTAAAGTAACGAATATTATCCAAAATTCTTATTAACTTTTCGTAAGTAATATCAACGATAGGGTTGATTATTATAGACTTTTCTTTTTTATTTTCTTTTTTAATTTGAACCAACTCTTTATGTAAATCTTCCACGTTGAATTTATCTTTTTCTACATTTTCAATTTTTTTCAAAAGCTTTAAAGGAGATCCAGAGTAGAGAGAAAGGCTTTGATCTTCTATTTTAAGAGTGAGACCCAATGGTATTTTTTTTGAGGGAGGTGTTTCTGTTTCTGAAATAATAGGAATATCAATAGGTATTTCAAAAATCTTTTTTAGGTCCGAAGAAAATAATAAGAAAAAAATAAATATAAATACGGCATCTAACAAAGGTGTTAAATTCGGTTTCAATAAAATATTTTTCTTTTTTCGTCTACTAGGGGTTTTATACATCTTAGGCCTTGCGAGGCTTTTGCTTACTGGTTCCTAAAAAATCTAATAACTTCACTGAGTACTCATCAATTTCGTTTACAATTTTATCTGACTTTGCACTTAAATAAGTATGTATGACCATCATTGAAATTGCGGACACTAGGCCAAGATACGTTGTATTCATTGCTTTTGATATTCCCATAGTCAGGAGTTCTGACTTTTGTGTCGGATCTGCAGCTGCTACGGCGGCAAAGGATTCTATCAGGCCTTGTATTGTTCCAAGTAGTCCTATAAGTGTAGATATATTTGAAACTAGATTTAAATAGGTTAACCTTTGCTCAATTCTTGGTATAACTTCCAAAGCTGTGGCGTCTATTGCATTTTGAATTTGTTCCACTGACTGAGCTGCTCTTTTAAGGCCACTTTTTAATACTCTCGGTAGCATGGCCTGTGTTCCTGAGCATGTGCGAATGGCCCCTTGGACATCATTTGATAAAATATATCTTTGGATTTCATTCATAAATGATGGGCCGTCCACATCAAATTTGAATGCTAGTTTTAAAAACCTTTCAAGCGCGACAGCTATTCCGAAGCCCCATACGATCATGATGGCCCACATAAATGAGCCTCCATCATTCCAAAATATGGCCAATCTGTTGATTAGAGCATCTACTGACAGGTCACCCATATAAAACCTCTTTGTAATTAAAGAAAATTTAATTCATCAACTTATAATTTTAGATTAAGTTGTTGCTTTATGAATTGAGGAAGATTTTGCCTGTTAAGAAAGGTCGTAATGTTCCGGAAAGAGCTCTCTTTCGATGCCCTCAATAAAGATATGGATAATTTTTATATGGATTTCTTGGATTCGATCAGTTATTTGGCCTTCCACAATTATTGGAATATCTACCAGAGGTTTTAACTTACCTCCGCCTTTACCTAAGAGACCAATAACTTTCAGACCTTTTTTTCTTGCTATTTCTGTCGCTAAAATGACATTTTCTGAGTTACCACTTGTGGAAATGGCCAGTAAGCAATCACCTTTGGCTCCCCAAGCCTCGATATAGCGTCCAAAAACCTCTTGATAGCCAAAGTCATTGGCCACGCAGGTAAGGTGGCTAGGGTCATTGATAGCTGTGGCAGCGAGGGGTTTCCTGTCCTTCCTATAGCGGCCAGTTAGCTCCTCTGCGAAGTGCATTGCATCGCAAAGTGAGCCGCCGTTACCACAGCTGAATACTTTTCTGTCTTTTCTGAAAGTACTAACAAATTCCTTAATAGCCTGTTCCATTAAAGCCAAATTATTTTTATTTTTAATAAAATCACTCAAGGTGTTCATCGCTTGATTTAGACTATTATCAATAAAATTTGGCACGGATTATTTCCTTAGCAAAGTTCTTCTAAAGTTTTTTTAATTTCTTCTTTTGGCTGGAGCCCAACCAAAGTTTTTGCAGCTTCGCCGTCTTTGAAAAATATCATTGTTGGGATTCCACGAATGCCATATTTTTGGGCCAAGTCACCATTTTCATCAACATTGACTTTAACAACCGAAGCCTTATCTCCAACTTCAGTGGCCACTTCGTCTAAGACTGGAGCTAATGACCTACAGGGGCCGCACCATTCCGCCCAAAAATCAACTAGGACTGGCTTATCTGATTTTATTACGTCAGCGTCAAAATGTTCTTCATCAGTCTTGTTTACAGAACTCACTCTCTTTCTCCTTGTAACCATTTCATTACTCATATAACAAGGTTGATGTTTTGTATAGAATCGAGGAGAAAGAATGGTGCACTCTATGTCGAAAAAATTTCTTATTTCGAGAGATCGACCTTTAAGATAGAATATTATTATGAACCGGAAGTATTTACTTAAATCCCCACTGAAAGTAGCTAGAATTACGAGGCTTATTGCGAAAGCAATTGATTTGTTTATTGTTTTGATCATTTCAATTTTTTTTTACCCAGGGGGTATTATTCTTGGAGTACTCTATATCTCCATATGTGATGCATTGCATAGCGGGCAATCTGTAGGGAAAAAATTTATTGGCTTTTCTGTGATCTCTCTAGATGATGGAGAACCTTGCTCTTTTAAGCAGTCTTTTGTAAGGAATCTGCCTATTTCAGTCCCACTTATTTTTTCAATTTTTCCAATTTGGGGATGGATATTTTCAATTTTAATTGCGCCACCTCTGATTCTTTTAGAAATTTATCTTCTTTTTAAACTCGATTCGGGACATAGACTGGGTGATGTTATGGCGGATACTTCTGTTGTTGGAGTATCCGGATCGAAAGTTACCTACAAGAAGAAGCAGTCAAGTTGGTTTGAACCTACCAAAGAAACCTAATTTTTCATTGCATAAACTTTTTCAAAGTCAAAATGAGCTTTTTTTGCTGAGGATGAAATGTTACAAGGAAAAAAAATCCTTGGAGAGCAGAAAAATGGAAAAAAGGCTTATTATCGTTGATATTAGTAGTTTTATTTTTAGGGCCTATTACGCAATTAGGCCTATGAATGCGCCAGATGGTACACCAACAAATGCTTTAAATGGTGTTCTTTCAATGTTGTTGAAGCTTATTGATAAATATAAGCCCACGCATCTTATACTGGCCCAAGACTCTAAAGAAAAAACATTTAGGCATGATATTTATGATCAATACAAGGCCAATAGATCTGAACCTCCTGAGGATCTAATTCCCCAATTTAGACTTATTGATGAAATGACTAAAAAAATGGGTCTAAAGTGTAAGCGCATTGTTGGCTTTGAAGCTGATGATATTATTGGCAGTCTTTGTATTCAATGGAAGTCTTCCTTTGAAGAAATTTTTATTGCTTCCAGTGACAAAGATCTCATGCAGTTTGTCGGTGAAAACACTAAAATGCTCGATACAATGAAAGATAAAATTTATGACTCGGATGGAGTCAAAGAAAAGATGGGAGTTTGGCCTCATCAGATTGTCGATTTTCTTTCTATTGTTGGAGATTCTTCAGATAATGTGCCAGGAATGAAAGGCATAGGGGTTAAGGGTGCTTCACAACTATTATCTCAATACGAGACATTGGATGGGTGTATAAGTCATAAAGGAGAATTGAAAGGGAAAAGACTTATAGATGCTTTTGAAAACTATGTAGAAGATGCTCTTTTGTCCAAGAAGCTGGTTAGTATAAATGTAGAATTAAGCTTGGAGACTAACTTTGAAGAAACAAAGCTTTCCTTCTGTCCAACTAATGATCTAATCGACTTTTTAAAAGAGCTTGGCTTTAAGAGAGATGTTACTAGGTTGGAGAATTTAGCAAAGGAGTTTGAAAAAAATAATGGAGGTAATATACCTGAAGAAAGAGAGAAAACCTTCAATCATTCTATAGTAAAAAGTTCAGATCAAATTAATGAAATTTTACCTTTAGTCCAAAAAAATCAAACTTTATCTCTTTACACAGAATATGACTCCTCTCCTTTGGTTAAAAAAGAGCTTTTAGGTTTTTCTTTAAGTTTGGATAGTGAAAGCTCCTTTTATTTTCCTGTTAATCATCAGGGAGAAGCAAGTGATTCATCTCAAAACTTACGAAAAGAAGATGTTTATAAGTTTTTAAAGGATATTCTAAGAAATGATAAACTTGAGATTATTTCAGAGCACTCTAAGAGAGACTTTCTCTTTTTTAAAAGTTTAGGTGAAATCAAGGCCAAAATTTTTGATATTGTTCAGGCCCATTATGTTATCGATAGTTCTGGAAATCATGCCATAGGAGCCTTGGCACAAAAATATTTAAATAGGGAACTTCATACTTTAGATAAGAAAGGCCCATCTTTTTCTCACCTTGATGTTGAATCGGCTTCAAATTATTTGGGCATTCGCTCGTGTAGCTCTTATTCGTTGGCAGAATATTTTAAAAACGAATTGAAGACTTTAAATTTAGACTCAGTTTATTTTGATATGGATTTAAAGCTCCTTCCTATTTTAGCGAAAATGGAAGAAGAAGGAATTTTGATTAATGAAAAATTTTTTCAAGAATTGGAAGATGATTATTTAGAAAAGTTGAACGTTATTCAATCTAATGTGAGTCAAGCTCTTTCCGAAGTTGGGGAAGGCGATGAGCTTAATTTAAGATCGCCCAAGCAAGTTGGCCATCTTCTTTTTGAAAAATTAGGCCTTCCTGTTATTTCTAAAACAAAAACAGGTTATTCTACAAGCGCGGATGTTTTGGAGGAGCTTGCTGCTAAAGGAGTTAGTGAAATACCAAGAATGATTTTAGAGTTTAGGGAACTTGATAAATTGCTCTCAACTTATGTTAAGGCCATTCCTGAGCTTAAAAACCCTAATACTAGGAGAGTTCACACCCATTTTAACCAGCATACTGCAGCTACAGGGCGATTATCTTCTGTTCATCCTAATTTGCAAAATATCCCGGTTAGGACAGAGAATGGGAAAAAGATTCGAAAAGGCTTTATCGCTTCTCCAGGTAAGCTTTTGCTAACGGCCGATTATTCTCAAGTAGAATTAAGGCTTCTGGCCCATTTCTCTGAAGACCCTACAATGCTGAAGGCCTTCCTGGACAACCAAGATATTCACACTCAAACGGCTTCGGAAGTTTTAGGTATTCATATAAACGATGTAACTTCAAATGATAGGTCTATGGCCAAGTCTGTTAACTTTGGGCTTATGTATGGACAATCATCTTTTGGCCTTGCGAAGGCCTTAGGCATTTCTCGAAGAGAGGCAAAAAATTATATAACGATGTATTTCGAAAGGTTTAGCCGCGTTAAGAGTTATATGGATTCTTTAAAAGAGCTTTGTGAGGAAAAAGGCTATACTGTGACTTTATTTGGAAGGAAACGGTTTCTTCCTGATATCCATTCAAAAAATAGAACAATTAAATCTGCTGCAGAGAGGATCGCTGTTAATAGTCCTATTCAAGGAACAGCAGCAGATATCATAAAGATGGCAATGATTGATATAAATAAAAATATGAAAGAGAAGGGCTTACAGTCTAAAATGCTTCTTCAAGTTCATGATGAACTTATTTTTGAAATTGCAGAGGATGAAATTGATGTCATGAGAGAGATAGTCAAGTCTTGTATGGAGGGCGTTGTAAAATTAAGGATTCCCCTCAGAGTTGACATGGCGACGGGCGTCAACTGGTTCGACCTTAAGTGATAATGCGGTGATTTTCTAAATAATGGAGAATTTCTCTTTTTTTTTGATCCCTTACCCTTGACAGGGATGCCTTAGATATTAAATTGATTGGGACAAATTATTTGGCGACTCAATAAAATTTCTATCAATGATAGATTTATACGATGGAGGAAAGTATGCAAGTAAGACCATTACAGGACAGAGTTCTTGTTGAAAGGTTAGATGAAGAAACTAAGACTGCTGGTGGGATCATTATCCCAGACAATCACACAGAAAAGCCTGCTCAAGGTAAGATTGTTTCTGTAGGTCCAGGGTATCGTTTGAATGATGGAACTGTTCGTTCTTTAGATGTTAAAGAAGGGGACACTGTTCTTTTCGGAAAGTACTCAGGAACTGAGGTTAAAGTAGAAGGTCTAGATTACCTTATTATGAAAGAAGACGACATTCTTGGCGTTCTTCAATAAATAGAATGAAATTTTACGTAGTTTAATAAAACAATACAGGAGTTATTAAAAATGGCAAAAGAACTAAAGTATAGTGAAGATGCTAGAGGCTTGATTCTTCATGGTGTTAATTCACTCGCGAATGCAGTTAAAGTTACCCTTGGACCTAAGGGAAGAAATGTTGTTATTCAAAAGTCTTTTGGTGCGCCAAGTGTGACAAAAGATGGCGTTACGGTGGCCAAAGAAATTGAATTAGAAAACAATTTCGAAAATATGGGCGCTCAAATGGTTAAAGAAGTTGCTCAAAAAACAAATGATGATGCTGGTGATGGAACAACAACAGCAACTGTTTTAGCACAAGCTGTTTACCGCGAAGGTGCTAAGTTTGTTACTGCTGGTCACAACCCAATGGAACTTAAAAAAGGTATTGACCTTGCTGTTTCTACTGTTGTTGAAGATCTAAAAAAATCAAGCAAGAAAGTTGAATCAAAAGAAGAAATTGCTCAAGTTGGAACAATTTCTGCAAACAACGATCATGAAATTGGGTCTCTTCTTGCAGAAGCTATGGAAAAAGTAGGAAATGACGGTGTCATTACTATTGAAGAATCTAAAACTGCTGAAACAACTCTAGACGTTGTTGAAGGTATGCAATTTGATCGTGGATACTTATCTCCATATTTTGTAAATAATTCTGAAAAAATGGAAGTTGGATTTGACGATCCCTACATTCTTATCACTGACAAAAAAATTAGCTCAATGAAAGAGCTTCTTCCTATTTTGGAAAAAACAGTTCAAACAAATAAACCACTTCTTTTGATTGCTGAAGACATTGAAGGTGAAGCTCTTACAACTCTTGTTGTAAACAAGCTTAGAGGATCTTTAAATGTAGCTGCTGTTAAGGCCCCTGGTTTTGGTGACAGAAGAAAAGAAATGCTTGCAGACCTTGCGACATTAACTGGTGCAACTGTTATTTCTGAAGAATTAGGTAAAACTCTTGAAGCTGCTGACCTTCCAGATTTAGGGACAGCTAAAAGAGTAACTATCGACAAAGAAAACACAACAGTTGTTGATGGGGTAGGTGCCAAGGCTGATGTTGAAGCTAGAGTTGCTACAATTAGAAAGCAAATTGAAGAAACTTCATCAGATTACGATAAAGAAAAATTGCAAGAAAGACTTGCTAAACTTGTTGGTGGCGTTGCTGTTATTAATGTTGGAGCTCCAACAGAAACAGAAATGAAAGAAAAGAAAGATAGAGTTGAAGATGCTCTGAATGCAACTCGTGCCGCAGTTGAAGAAGGTATCGTTGTTGGTGGTGGCGCTGCTCTTGTCCATGCAACTAAAACATTAGAAGGTCTTAAGCCTGAAAATGAAGAGCAAACTTTTGGAATCAAGATTATAAGACGTGCCCTTGAAGAGCCTCTAAGGCAAATTTCTTCAAACGCAGGTTTTGAAGCTTCTGTTGTTGTTAACGAAGTAAGATCTAACAAGAGCAAATCTTATGGTTTCAACGCTAGGGACGGTAAGTATGAAGACCTTGTTAAGGCCGGTATTATCGACCCTACAAAAGTTGTTCGTTCTGCACTTCAGAATGCAGCATCTGTTTCAGGGCTTATGTTAACAACTGAAACAATGATTGCTGATCTTCCTAAGGGTGATGAGCCAATGGGAATGCCAGCAGGTCCAGGAATGGGCGGAATGGGTGGAATGGGTGGAATGCCAATGATGTAAGGCGTGTTCAATCACTTAACATTTAGATAGTAGAATAGGGAAGCTTCGGCTTCCCTTTTTTTTTGGAAAGTTGTGGAAAAAGGAAATAAATATTTTGTTATTGTTGGTAAAAAGCCTGAAGAGGGCTTTTCAAAAACGAGGCTTGCAAAGGATCTTAACGGAGAGGGATCAAAAGGTTTGTATGACTCTTTTATAAAAGATTTCTTTTATAACTATTCAAAGAGGACAAACTTAGAAAACATTTTTGGAAAATTACTTTTATTCGTGACTCCAATATCTGAAGATTCCAAAAAATACTTTGAATCCATTTTAAAATCAAATTTAATAGATAACTTTGAAATAAAGTATCAATCAAATCAGAGTTTTTTTTTTAGATTAAAAGATATTTTTGAAAGAATTAATGAAGATAATGAAGACTCTTTTATTCATTTGACAGGAACAGATATTCCAGATTTTCCCTTTCATTATATTGAAGGTTACTTTGGCAAAGATATTAATAAAGAAGATGTTTTTATTGGTCCAGATGAAGATGGTGGCTTTTACTATATTGGAACGGCAGGAAAGAATTCACAGATTTTTGAGTTCGATTATAATTTAATTAATGAATCGGTTATTGACCGGGTTATAAATAGATGTCGAGAGCTTAATCTTGGGGTAAGAGTACTGGAAAAATGGTCGGATATTGATAATTTGGAAGATTTAAAGAATTGTTTGTGTCGTAGCCCTGAAAAAATAATTCCTTACACCTATAAAAAGTCAAAAAAGTTGGGAATTATTTGACGTGTAAATTTAATTTCTAAATATTTTTTATATTAATGACGAAGATTGATTGAACCATCAAAAGGGTCACTCAATGAAGTCGAGTTCAATTTTATTTTTAAGAACAGAAAAGAAATTACCGCCCTTTTTTTTCCTACTCTCAGACTCATTGTCTGAATTAAACATTAAGTTTGTACCGGTTGCGCCAAGAGATGTAGGGGCCTTTATTGAGAAAGAGAAAAGAGTGGTTTTTTCTTTAGTGCAAGATATAAAAGGAATGGAAAGATTACACCATTTTAGAAATCAATACTTAGATTTTTATTTAAAAAATAAGAGATTGTTTTTAATAGACTTGAGTTCATTTGGTAGCTTATTACTAACAAGAAATTATATTATCGAAAGTGTTTATTTTCATATCCCTCTACCCTCGAGCATCGAAAAAGTTCGTAGGATGGCCGTTATTATTTTAAAAAATATTCATGGTAGAGAAGTAAGTTGGCCTGGAGGTAAAAGTCCAAAGCTCGCAACTCAAATATTTAAGTGAGCGTAAGAATGAAAAGTCATCTGTCAGAAGAAAGTCAAAAGGTTCTAATTTTACTAAAGCTGGATTCACAACACCTGTTTGATAGAATAAAAAATAGAATGAATGAGTATTTAAGAACTTTTGAAGTTAAGAGAACTAGAGTCCATTTTAAAGATATATTTCGCAATAGGTACAATGAAATTCATGTTGATGATTTAAAGGAATGTTCCTCAGAAGTTATCGTTGCTTTGGACAAATATTATTCTAGAGTAGATGACATGTCTTGGTATTTAAACCATACAGAGGATCTTCCAAACTTGGTTAGAGATAACCTCCATGTAGGTATGAGAGATTTAGAAAAATCCTTAAGTATTTTAAACCTCCACATTGATGCAAATCTTAGAATTGATGATGAAGGTGAATAAAATGCCTTGGGGCAAAACTTATTTTGCATGGCATAATTACTTATCTATGAAGCTTTTTATACTTTTCACGGCTTTTTTGTACTCACAGAATTCTTTTCCGAATGAGGGTCTTTTTTCTGGGAGAATTTCTAGGATTAGTGAGGAAACGGGTCTTGTTAGGGTAAAAGTAGATTTTTCAAATTTTCGTTACCTGAATAAAAAAGATAAAGTTTCATTTTGGGATAAGGGAAGCAATCTAGAGAAATGTAATGGGTTTATTATTGGAAAAACGAATGAATACTTGTTGCTTCGGATTCCTAATTATAACCTTTGTCATAATAAAGCCTATATGAGAGAGGGTGCTTTTATCACCTTCTTTAGCCAAGACTTAATTAATAACTTAAAAATGGGTAGAGAGCTGATGGCCATCTTGAAAAAGAAAAGAATGGCCTACTTAAGCAAAGTTAAACGGGGTAAGAGAGAGCTCGCGTCTTATATGGAAAAAGTTGATGCCATGAATGATAGGTATGTTGTTTTGCGCAAAAAATTGGAGATGGAGTGGAAAAGAGAGCTATCGTCATTAGAAGAAGATAATGTTGAGTCTGTCCGGAAGCACAAGCGGGCCGTCCTCAAACTTGAGGAAATAGAATTTAAAATGGAAAAATATAAAGTTGAAGAAGAGAGTCTTAAGTTGGATAGGTGGGCCCTTGATTCACGGTTGTATTTTAGAAAATAAACTGATGTCTTCAGTTTGTTCCGCAACGTAAAATAAGCAAAAAACCATTTATAACTCTTTAAGTTTTAGAAGCTTTCCTCTAGTATGAGAAGGATTTTTGTCAAGAATAGAAACAGTGCATTGTAAGAAGGGAGTCCCTATGCAGGTTATGAGGTTTACGAAAAGATATGAAAAGTTCATTGTCCCAATCCTCTTGTTATTTTCTCTATCTTTGATCGGTTGTTTAAAAAAAACGAAAACAGTTAAAAGGAAGGGAAACTTAGGGGGTGTTTTCAAAATTAATCTAGGGCAACAGCCGACGACTCTCAATGCGCTCTCATCGACAGGTTATTATGCAAGCCAAGTTCAGGGTTACATTTTAGAGGGACTATTGGATAGGGATGTTGAGACTTATCAGTGGAAACCAAACCTTGCTAAAGAGTGGAAAACTTCTAAGGACGGCTTAAGCTATGAATTTACTATAAGGGATGGTGTTAAGTGGCATGATGGCAAGCCCCTTACTATAGAAGACGTTAAGTTTAGTTTCGACGCTATTGTAGACAAAAAAAACAGATGGAAAACAGCTCATGTTAAGCCCTATTACGAAAATATAGGAGAGGCGAAAATAATTGCGAAAAATAAAATCCGTTTTACTGCTAAGAAAAAATACTTTAGAAACTTTGATGTTGTGGCCGGTTTGACGGTTATTCCAAAGCATCTTTATGAAGATACAAGCAAGGAAAATCTCAAAAAATTAAATAAAACTCTCATTGGAACGGGAGCCTATACCCTCAGTGAGTTTAATAGAGGGAAAAATATCATCTTGAAGAAGAGCTCCAATTGGTGGGGTCTTAATAACAAATCTCAAAAAGGGATTAATAACTTTGATAAAATATTATTGAGATTTATTAAGGATGAAACGGTTGAGCTTATTAGGGCCGAAAAAGGAGATATAGACTTTCTTGGTTTGAACGCTGAGCAGTTTGTTAAAAAGGCCCAAGGAAAAAAATGGGGTAAAGATATCCATAAAGTAAAATACCAAAACAAAAGCCCTAAAGGGTATGGGTTTATTGGATGGAACTTAAGAAACCCTTTATTCAAATCTAAAAAAACAAGACTAGCACTCTATCATTTACTTAACAGAGATTTAATGATTGAGAAGTTTGAGCATGGAATGAGTCTACCGGCGACGGGCCCTCAATATCAGCAGAGCATTTATGCGAACCCTGAAGTTAAACCAGTTTCCTTTGATCCTAAATTGGCCCTTAAGCTTTTAAAGGAAAATGGCTGGAAAGATGATGCGGAAGATTCAATTCTTTATAAAGACATTGATGGAAAAAAGGTTCGTTTTAGTTTTACTATTTTGGAGCCAAGAAAAGAATTTGTTAAATATTTAACAGTTTTTAAAGAAGATGCTAAGAAGGCCGGGATCGATGTTCAAATTCAGTTTTCTGAATGGACAACTTTTATCAAGCTACTTGATGAAAGGAAATTTGAAGCTGTAAGGCTTGGTTGGAGCGGTGGTGCCGTCGAGTGGGATCCAAAGCAAATTTGGCATTCTTCCTTTGCAAAGGCCGGTTCTAACTTTATAGGTTATAAAAATGAGGAAGTTGATAAGCTTATCGATTTGGCAAGAGAAACTCTTGATCAGCCAAAAAGACAAAAGATTTTGAGAAGAGTTTATCGAATTATTGCCGAAGACGCTCCCTATGCCTTTCTTTTTAATGGTAAATATGGTTTTTATGCCCATAGAGAAAGAATCGGAAGGAAAAAGGATGCCTATACCTTTGGGATAGGAACGAGCTATTGGTGGATTAAAAAGTAGGGAGAGAAAGCGTTGTATACCTATATTTTGAGACGACTTTTAACCATGATTCCAACTCTCTTTGGAGTGACCCTTGTTGTTTTTTTTATAATCAACTTAGCGCCCGGAGGGCCTGTTGAGCAGAAAATTCAGCAACTTCGTTTTGGAGGGATGGGTCAAGTTTCTGGCTCTGGGAATGGAACCGGGAGTGACGCATCAGAAACAGGAATTTCTAAAGAAGTCATTGAGGCCCTTAAAAAACAATATGGTTTTGATAAACCTGTTCATGTGAGATATTGGATTTGGCTAAAAAACCTTGCACGGTTGGATTTTGGTGAAAGCTTCACTCATGAAGAACCAGTTTTAGACGTTGTTGCCTCGAAGTTCCCTGTTTCTCTTCAATTTGGGATCGTCTCCTTTGTTTTGACTTATCTCATTTGTATTCCTTTTGGGATTATAAAAGCAATTTACCATGGTAGTAAGTTTGATTTGTGGAGTACAGTGCTTCTAACAATTCTCTACTCTATCCCAGGCTTTATGCTGGGGGTTCTTTTGATCGTTTATTTTGCAGGGGGCTCATTTGTTGAATGGTTCCCTGTAGGAGAGCTTTATTCAGATAATTATGAAGATTTAACTTTATTAGGACAGATCCTAGATCGGATTCACCACTTTATTCTCCCTCTCGTTTCCTATATGATTGGGAGCTTTACAGTCTTGACGATGCTCATGAAGAATACAATCTTAGATGAAATAAAAAAGGATTATATTCGAACTGCCAGGGCAAAAGGGTTATCCGAAAAGGTTGTTCATCTCAAGCATTGCTTGAGAAATGCTCTAATTCCTATAGTAACTGGACTGGCCGACTTTTTGACGGTCTTTTTTGCAGGCTCTCTCCTTCTTGAGCTTATTTTTAATTTGGATGGAATGGGGCTCATGGGCTATAAAGCGGTTTTGGAGAGAGATTACAATGTTGTGATGGGCCTTATTTTTGTTCAAAGTGTTCTGATGCTCGTTGGTCGTTTGATTAGTGATGTCATCTACGTTGTTGTAGATCCAAGGATAGATTTCTCATGATTGAAAAATACATAGATAATGAACTTACTTTAAAGCGTTGGAGAAGCTTTAAAAGAAGAAGACTCGCAGTAGTTTCTTGTTTTATTTTGTTTGCAATGCTTATTGCTACATTCTCTTCTCCTTTTTTGGCCAATAGTCGGCCTATTGTTATGAAGTATAAGGGAGAGTATTTCTTTCCTGTAATTAAGAATTACCATCCTAGGAATTTTGGGATAACTGACCTTCTTTCAATTGATTATCGAACTGTTAAATTGGGCCAAGAAGATTTTGCAGTTTGGCCCTTAATTAAATGGGACCCTTTTGAAAGCAATGAAAATGTTGATAATTACCCTTCCCGCCCATCAGATATTAATCTTTTAGGTACGGATGATAGAGGGAGAGATGTCTTAACTCGCCTTCTTTATGGCTTTAAATACAGCATCGTTTATGCCGTTGTCGTATGGGTTTTGACCACCATTATGGGCGCTATAGCTGGAGCTATAATGGGCTTTTTTGGGGGTAGAATTGACTTTTTGGGACAGAGGGGTGTTGAAATACTTCAAACTGTTCCGCAGTTTTTTATACTTTTAACTTTGATCGCTATTTATCGGCCTGATCTCCCTATGCTGATTTTTGTTTCATGTGCCTTGGGATGGATTGGGATGAGTTATTATATAAGAGCGGAATTTTTAAAAAATAGAAAACGTGAATTTGTTGAAGCGGCTAAATCTTTGGGAGCTTCAACAAGCTCGATTCTTTTCAAGCATATACTCCCGAACTCCCTAACGCCTATTATAACTTTTGCTCCTTTCATTATTGCTGGAAACATTTCTGCTTTGGCAGGGCTTGATTACCTGGGCTTCGGTTTGCCTGTTCCTACGCCGAGCTGGGGAGAACTCTTAAGCCAGGCTCAGAAAAACTTCACCACAGCGTGGTGGTTGGCTCTTTTCCCTGCTCTTGCTCTTTTTTCTACGTTATTTTTACTAAGTATTATTGGAAGTGGGATAAGAGATGCGATTGATCCAAATGCTTAATAATTTGGGAGCTTCGAGAAGCTCCCTTTAGAGATTATTTTGTAAGACTCATTAAAAGCCCAATGAGACCACCTAAAACGCCGCCCCAAACAACAAGCCACCCGAGGTGCTTTTTGATCATTTCCTGGATAATGGTTTTAACCATTTGAGGGGTAAGCTCGTCGAGCCTATTTTTTACAATTACCTCAACCTTATTAATAAGCTCACCACTTTTTGGCCCTTTGTTAAGACTATTTTGAAAATCATCCGTTTTGGTAAAATCAATGATTGTACTCTTCATTTTTTCTGTAAAAGGGTCTCTCATCGGCTCTAGTGCAGCTGTGCCTCCCACCATCATGAGCATTGGGCCAAAGGATGACTTTTCAATGGTTTCGATAAGTCCATTGAAGAACTTTTTATAATCAAGGTTTTCTAGAAGGCCAGAAATATCAAAGCTTTCTAGGAGCGAACCTTGTTGTTCTTTAAAAAACTTATCCATATTTTGTTTTGTAAAAAATTGGCCCATAATTAGTGAGTGGATACCCTTTTTGAAGTCCTCAAACCTATTTGGGATGACCCCAGAGCCATAAAGCCCGGGAACCTTTTCAAAGAGCATATAAATTGCTAGCCAATTTGTGATGGCGCCAGAAAGAGCGAAGTAGCCAATGGAAAGAATTTGATCTTGGTAAATAGGTGATAAGTGGCCTAACAAAATAGTTAAGATGGCCAATAAGTTTGTTGTAAAGCTTTTATTAATTTTCAACTTTTCTCCTGAGTTAATAAGACAGAGGCGTCAATTTAACTTGTATTTTGTGAATCTTACTATTTCTTAAAAAGGTGACCTCAATAGTGTCACCAACTTTATGGTTATCAAGAACATGATAAATATCATTATAAGAGTTTGTCTCTTTTCCATTTATCTTTAGTATAATATCCCCAAGGTACCTTTTGCCATAGGCGTCTTGCCTCACTCCTCTTAGCCCGGCTTTTTCAGCAGCACCACCTTCTTGGGTGTAAAGAACAATGAGACCCTTTCCTTTTCCTGTGTAATTCTCTTCTATACCTATACCCAAGCCTGGGCGTATAATTTTTCCGTACTTTATCAGTTGCGGAACTACCCTTTTTATCGTGTCGACAGGCACAGCAAAACCTAAACCCGCGCTTGCGCCGCTTGTACTTACAATACTTGTGTTCATTCCAATGAGCTTTCCCTGAGAGTTTAGTAGGGGGCCACCAGAATTTCCGGGATTGATTGATGCATCAGTTTGTATAACCCCTTTGATTGTTACGCCGCCAAAGCCTTCAATGACCCTTTTTAAAGCTGAAATAATTCCAGATGTCATAGAATGGTCAAGCCCATAGGGGCTACCAATCGCCAGGGTTTTTTGTCCGACAAGAAGAGTGCTTGAAGAGCCAATATTTAAGGATTTAAGTGATAAAGGCTTATCTAGAAGTTTTAAAACAGCAATATCTTTATTGGGCTCCGCACCTACAAGCTTTGCTTTATATTGTTTTTTGTCTTTATGAAAAGAAACAAGGAAAGAATCTCCACTAGAAACTACATGACTATTTGTGACTATGTGGCCACCTTGATCCCAGACAAACCCTGAGCCAATACCGGATCTTCTTTCCTGTCTTTGACCAAAAGGCCAATGAGATTGGCCTGCTCTTATATTGGTAATGTTAACAACCGATTGTACTGATTCTTGAAATATTTTAATGGTATTTTTCTCACTTTCCAAAAGCATTTTAAGGTCATCCAAATTTTTTGTATTAGAAAAGCTTTTTGAAAAAGAGAAAAGAAGAAAAAAAATCACAAAATAAAATTTATTTAATTTCAACATATTGGGTCTCCCTAATTTTAGAGAATTAATTATGAGGTGAAAAATGGCCCTAATGCCACGGATATAATATATTCCAGTAACAATTTTTCAAGGGCCTTTTTATGGAAATTAATGTTTTTAATAGAGAAAAAGATTGCTTTCAACAAGAAAAAGTTTACGGGCAAAAGATGATAAATTGGCTTTATGGAACGAAGACAGGTCTATTGGCAAGCTCTCTTCTATGTGGCCAGAGGGTAAGTAAACTTTATGGCCTAATTCAAGACAGTCAGCTTTTGAGTCAGCATAAGATTAAAAAATTTATCAAAGATTTTGATATAAAGATGTCAGAGTTTGAGCCTGAGGAAGGTGGATCAAAAGATCAACCTTTTTCCAGTTTCAATAAATTTTTTGTAAGGAAGTTTAAAAAGGGTGAGAGAGCGTTTCCGAGTCGGACAGCGGATATGGGGTCTTTTGCCGAGGGGCGTTATTTTGGCTTTGAGTCTGTTGGTCCCCAGGTGAAGGTGCCTGTAAAAGGCAAGTATTTAGACCCAGTATCAATTATCTCAAATGAAAAATGGAGCAATTACTTTTTGGATGGCCCTCTTGTAATAGGACGTCTGTGTCCTACTGATTACCACAGGTTTCATTTTCCTGATGGAGGAAAAGTCCTTGATTTTTACACAATCTCTGGAGAGTTACATTCAGTTAACCCTCTGGCCATTAAGCAAAAGAAAGATGTTTTTCTAAAGAATGAAAGGCATGTAACCATTTTGGAAACAGAAAATTTTGGAAAGTTGGCCTATGTAGAAGTAGGTGCCATGATGGTTGGTAAGATTGTGCAAAGTTTTGAGGGGAAGTCGTTTTCTAGGGGCCAGGAGAAGGGCTACTTTCTGTTTGGGGGCTCTACCGTCATCGTTATTGGAGAGAAAGGAAAATGGCGTCCAAGTAGCGATATAGTAAACTTTTCTAAAGAAGGTATTGAGGTCTTTTTAAAGCTGGGCAATGTGATTGCGCAAAACGCTTAGTTAATTCTTTTTAACGCGTTTTAGTTGGTTATTTAAGACCTTTTTTACACCTTATTTGAGGAAAAATTTATATTTGTTATAATTCAAATACATTAATTGGGATCAGGTTCAATTCTAAATTAGGTGGTTTTCCGTGTATAACTTTTTGGTTGTAGATGATGAAGAAGACATTAGAGAAATCATAAAGATGGCCCTTGAAGAGGAATTTGAGTGTCATATAGATGTGGCAGAAGATGGCCTAGATGCCTTCCTTTTTGCGAAAGAAAGATTTTATGACCTCATGACTGTAGATTATGCGATGCCCTTTCTTAACGGGGTTGAGTTGGTTGAGGCCATTAAAAATAAAGAAAATAAATGTAAAACGTCAGGTATTCTGATGGTTTCTGGACGCATAGACGAGGTGGACAACTATGGAAACCTCCTATTTTTTGAAAAACCTTTCAAAATGAATAAAATTGTTTCCTTCGCAAAATACCTTCTAACAAAGTAGCCAGATAAGCTTTGAATTCCAAAGCTTTTCTTTGGTTTCCAATTGAGCCTTTCATTGTATTTACTTAATTTTACTTGAAAACTATTGGCATTATTCTTGCTCCATTTTTCTACAAAAGGAGCAAAAAATGAAATTACAAAAATGGATCATTGATAAATACACGGACTTGTATGGTCTAAAAACGCTAAAGGAAATTTCAAAGGACACTGGAATTCAGGTTACAAGAGTTTTTAGGTTAATGCATGGAAAGGAAATGAAAATTGGGGAATTTGAGATTTTTCAGGAGAAAGTTTTCAATAATTTTGAAAAGGGGTCTTCTGTAATTGAACTGGCAAATGAGTGTTTACTCAAATTGGGAAATCAAAAGCTTGGAGAAATTGATGAGTTTTTGAGAAGAACACTAAATATTGCAGAATTAAAGAGAAACAAAGGAGAAAAAAAGTGAAATTACTTTTTTTAGAAAGGGTGATTCTTGAAACTTTAGGCAGAGGAAAAAGAGAGTTACACAAGATATGCCAGGATTGTTCTGTGGAAAAGAATGTTGTTGAAAATATATTATATAAGTTTTTTAATGAAAAATTGATTTTAAAAAATAAGGAGGCTTTCCTACTAGATTTCAGTAAAAGAGAAGATTTTTTGGAGGAGATAAAAAAGAAGGGAAATATAAAGGAAGAGTTAAAGGAGCTCCTGAATTATTTTTTAAACATATTTATTAATTCAGAAAATAAGGTTCAATTTGGCCTAAAAAAGGTCTGGGTAGGTGAGAAGGATGAAAAAATGCTAGAGCTTTACTTGTCAAAAATTGACTTATTACTTAAAAAAGCAGAGGCTTCAAATAAGAGCAATAATAGTAATAAAAAATTATCTTTGAAAAAAGTAATTTTTTGGGGATCTTGTGAATACGAGCTTCTTATAAAAGAGGCCCTAAAACGTTAGGTATAAAAATGCTCTCCATAGATGCAGTTGTTATAGGTTCGGGAATTAATGGGATGCTTACAGCTTTAGAGTTTTCAAAGGTATTCCCAGATTTAGAAGTTGTTATTTTTGAAAAAGAAAAATATTCCGGTGAACATTCAACGAGTAGAAATAGCGGCGTTTTACATGCTGGTATTTATTATCCTTATAATTCGTTGAAAAGAGAAATGTGTATAAAGGGAAATAAAATTTGGGATGATTTGGCCACAGAAAAAGATATAAAGATCAATAGATGTGGAAAATATGTCGTAGCATGCGGTGATGAGGAATTACCTATTTTATCTAAGTTTTATAAGAGGGCCGAAGAAAATGGTGTAGAAGAAATTCGTTGGGTTGAGGGGGAAGAACTAGATAATTTAAAAGAGCTTGTTGACGTAAAAAAGTCTTTTTTCTCCTCAAAGACAGGGAGTATTGATCTCTCTGATACTATAAAAAAATTTGAAAATGAACTTTACAATAAAAATATACCCTTAATGAAGGATAGTGAGGTCCTTAATATTAAGGTTGAAGATGGTCAGTTTATTGTGGAGACAAAAAATGAAGTTTTAAAAACAAAGATTCTCATTAATTCTGCAGGCCTTTATTCTGTAAAAATTAGACGTATGCTAGGACTTTTTGACCTTGAAGATTACTGGGTAAAAGGTTTTTACCTTAAATATTCAAAAAAAATGAAGTGTACTTCCTTAATTTATCCAGTCCCTCTAAAAAACCTAAAAGGGTTGGGCGTTCATACAAGTTTTGATTCAGATGGAACAGTTCGATTTGGTCCGAATGCTTTTGATACTAATCAAATTTATTATGGCCATGAGGATCAAGATTTTGAGACGATGTACCAAGCAATATGTAGAGTATTTAAATGTGTTCAAAAAGATTTTTTGAGTTTTGATTATTCAGGAATCAGACCTAAAATAAAGTTAAATGGCGAGCTTTATACTGACTTTTGGGTTAAAGGGCCTAAAGAGCATGGAATATCTGGTTACTACGAAATGTGTGGAATCGAGTCGCCAGGTTTTACAGCTTCACCGGCCATTGCTAAGTTAGTTATTGAAAAAATTTTGAATGAAAATTAACTTTCAATATTTCTCTCAAAGCCATACGTTGTAAGCATTTCTGATAAAAGGTATGTTAGACCGCTGTGGTGACTTTTAGAGACAAACTCATTTATACAGTTTAAATACGAAATAATGTCCTTAAAATGGCATTTAAGACCATTTTTTTCTAACCAGGAATAAAAATATTCAATGGCCTCTATCCAATCAGAATAAGTGTAAGAAGATTTGGCCATACTCTCTTTAAGGAGGGAAAGTGCATTTTCATGAGGGGGGGATGTTTTATGATGGTGGTAAAGGGTTTTTGAAAAAAAATTAAATTGGTCATGATCTCTACAGGATAAGGCGAGTCCTTCCAGTTCTACATCACTTAGATATTGTATAGAATGGCAATACCTAGCATTTTTGAGTGAAGAGAGCCAAGACTCCTTTTGTCTCTCTTCTTTTCCTAGTTGTGATGCAAGATGTTTCAAATTGAGCATAATTTTATTTATGGTCAAAAATTGATCTAGGCAAGACTATTTTTCTTTAAAGGATACTTTTTTTGGTTGGTAACCTAAAGAGCTTGAAAGCCACTTTTCGAGGTCCGCTTTGCTATACTTTTTCCTTTTTGCATAATCAGCAACTTGATCTTCGTTGACTAGGCCAATATTAAAATATTTTGATTTTTCATTAAAAAAGTAAAGCCCTGAAACTGAGCTAGGAGGATTCATGGCCATAGAGCTTGTTAGAGATACTCCTGTCACATGGTGGGCATCGAGTAGCCTCCATAAGGTCAGTTTTTCTGTGTGATCAGGACAAGCGGGGTATCCATGGGCCGGGCGAATCCCCTCATATTTTTCTTTAATGATATCCGATTTGGAAAAATCCTCTTTTAAATTGGGGTTGAAAAAGTGTCGAGCTTTTTTGTGCATGAGCTCTGCAAAGGCTTCGGCCATGCGGTCTCCAAGGGCCTTTATGAGGATAGCAGAGTAATCATCATGCTTATCTTTAAAAAGCTTTGCATACGCCTCTACATCCTGTCCCATAGTAACAACAAATCCTCCTATATAATCGACGATGCCAGTATTTCTTGGAGCTATAAAGTCACTAAGACAGAATGACGTTTCGCTATTATTATTTATTTTTTGTTGTCTTAAAAAATGGAAAGTTTCTTTCTCTTTTTCAGAGTTATAAATTTGAACATCATCGCCAATACTATTTGCCTTCCAAATTCCTATAGTTGATATTGGTTTGAACCTTTTATTTTCAATAATATCTTTTAGAAAAATTTTAGCATCTTCAAACAGTTCTTTGGCCTGCTTTCCATACTTTTTATGAGAAAGTATTTTTGGGTAGGTTCCTTTAAGCTCCCAAGTCCAGAAAAGGGGAGACCAGTCGATATAATCAGCAATTTCTGAGAGTGATATATTGTTAAAGATTTTATTGCCTACAAATGATGGTGAAGGGGTAAAAGTTTTTTCCCATTCAATTTTATAATAATTTTCTCTTGATTGGTTTATTTTTTTAAATGCGATATTTTTTTCTTTACGTAGGAAATTTTCCTTTAGCTTTATTTGGGACTTTTTTATTTCCTCTTTATAATTTTTACTTTTTTTAGGGTCTAAAAGTCTTTGGCAAATATTGACGGCCAGAGATGCATCAGAAACTTGAACAATAGCTCCATCATAATGAGGTGCTATTTTTACCGCGGTATGTGTTTTGGAAGTTGTTGCTCCACCCACTAATATGGGAATATTTAATTTTAGGTCTTGAACTTTTTGTACATTGTAAATCATTTCGTCTAAAGATGGAGTAATAAGTCCACTCATACCCAATATATTGGCTTTATGTTTTTTTACAGCTTTTAGTATTTCTTCAAATGAAACCATAACACCAAGATCAATCATTTTGTATCCATTACAGGCCAAAACAACTGATACGATATTTTTGCCTATATCATGGACATCACCTTTTACTGTTGCAATAACAAAAGTGCCCTGTTCTCTAAAGTTTGGATTATTCGCTTTTTCATCGTCCATAAATGGTTCAAGATGGATAACTGCTTTTTTCATAACTCGAGCACTTTTGACCACTTGGGGAAGAAACATCTTCCCTTCTCCAAAAAGGTCGCCTACAATTTTCATCCCATCCATAAGAGGTCCTTCGATAACATCGAGAGGCTTTTCTTTTTTCCTTCGCACTTCTTCTGTATCCTCAACTATAAAATCAGTAATACCATGAATAAGTGCATGTGAAATTCTTTCTTCTACTGTTTTTTTTCTCCACTCCAGATCGGCCTTTTTTTTCTTTCCCCCTTTTCCTTTAAATTGTTCAGCATATTCTATAAGGTTTTCAGTTGCATTTGTATTTCTATTAAGAAGAACATCCTCCACTTTTTCTAAAAGGTTTTTTTCAATTTCATCGTAAACACTTAGCATACCTGCATTGACAATTCCCATATCCAGGCCAGATTTAATAGAGTGATAGAGAAATGAAGAGTGCATTGCTTCTCTTACATAATTATTTCCTCTTAAACTAAAACTTACGTTGCTTATTCCACCACTTGTGAGGGCCCTGGGACAAGTTTCTTTAATTTCTTTAATTGCCTCAATAAAGTCGAGAGCGTAATTATTATGTTCTTCCATGCCCGTTGCAACTGTTAAAACATTGGGGTCAAAAATTATATCTTCTGGCGGGAAATTTATAGATTCTAGAAGAATATATGCCCTTTTGCATATTCTAACTTTATCTTTTTTATTGGCGGCCTGTCCTTTTTCATCAAATGCCATGACGATAACAGCTGCTCCATATTTCATAATTTCTTTAGCGTGGTAAAGAAATTGTTCTTCTCCTTCTTTTAAAGAAATTGAGTTTACTATTGCTTTACCTTGGATGCATTTTAGTCCAGATTCAATAACTTCCCATTTTGATGAATCAATCATGAAAGGAACTTTTGAAATATCAGGCTCAGAGGCCAAGAGGTTTAAAAACTTAATCATGCATTCTTTGGAGTTGAGAAGACCTTCATCAAAGTTGATGTCAACAATATTTGCACCATTTTCAACTTGTTGTCTTGCTACTGAAAGGGCTTCTTCAAAATTATTTTCTTTAATGAGCCTTTTGAACTTAGGGGAACCTGTAACGTTTGTTCTTTCTCCAACCATTAAAAAAGGTTTATCTTCTTCATCAGAGAGATTAAGCGGTTCAATACCACTCAATCTTGTTTTAATTTTTATGTGTGGAATTTTCCTAGGAGAGTGGCTTTTTGTTTTTTCTACAATGGCCCTAATATGATCAGGGGTTGTACCACAACACCCGCCAATGAGGTTAACAAGACCAGCATTTGCAAAATCTTTTAAGTGTGTTGCCGTATCATCGGGAAGCTCATCATAGCCTGTTTTGCTGAGGGGGTTGGGAAGTCCGGCGTTTGGGTAACAGCTAATAAAGCAGTCAGAAATTTTTGAGAGTTCTTCAATATAAGGTCTCATGGCAATTGCCCCAAGGGCACAGTTAATTCCAACTGATAATGGTCTAGAGTGGCGAATGGAGTTCCAAAAAGCCTCTACTGTTTGACCTGATAATGTTCTTCCAGAAGCATCTGTAATTGTCACAGAAATCATTAGGGGAATGTCTTTATCTGGGAAGTCTTCCTTAAACTTAATGATAGCATAAATTGCTGCTTTTAAGTTTAATGTGTCGAAAACTGTTTCAACGATAAAAAGGTCAACACCGCCCTCAGAGAGCCCGACTGCTTGTTCATAGTAGTTATTGCAAAGTTCATCAAAAGAAACTGCTCTGTAGGAGGGATCATTTACATCAGGACTTATGCTTGCTGTTCGATTTGTTGGACCGAAAGCTCCTGCAACCCAGGCCTTTTTATGAGGAAATTTTTTTAAATATTCATTTTTTGATTGGCAGGCGATTTCAGCGGATTTGATATTAATTTCTTTTGCGAGATGCTCTAATTTGTAATCAGCTTGAGCTATTTTTGTACTGCTAAATGTATTAGTAGATATTATTTGAGAACCGCTTTCTAAATACTGGGTATGGATTTCCTTAATAACATTGGGCTTTGTAAGAGAAAGGAGATCATTGTTACCTTTAAGGTCCGACTTATAATTCTTAAGTTTTTCTCCTCTAAAATCACTTTCAGTAAGGTTGTATCTTTGAATCATTGTCCCCATGGCACCATCTAAATAGACGATTTGTTTTTGGAGAAGTTCGATTAAATTATGGTACATTATTTGGCCTGTATCGTATTTTTGGTTAATTTTTTGGTGTTAATTAAGATCAGATAAAGCTTTTTACAATTTTTAGAATCGATTCAACGTCGTTCATTATATAAAAATGAACATTGGGGACCCCAAACTCTAGAAGACCTTGAACTTGCGTTTTTGCCCACTGAATTCCTATTTCTTCAATATGGTGTGGAGCTTCATTTATTTGATCTACCAAAGTGTTTGGAAGGTCAACATGAAAAGTTCTTGGTAATCGAGAAAGTTGCTTGATATTTTTAATGACTTTAATACCAGGTATAATGGGAACATTAATTCCATTGTCTCTGCAGTTTTGTACGAAACTAAAATATTTTTGATTATCAAAGAACATCTGAGTGACTATGTAGTCAGCACCATTTTCGACTTTTTCCTTTAAGTAACTTAGGTCTACTTTCATGTTAGGTGCTTCAAAATGCTTTTCTGGATAGCCTGCTACTCCAACGCAGAAATCAAGTGAATTAGCATTTTGTAACTCCTCTAAAAAAATACCTTCTTTAAGGTTGCTTATTTGACTAACGAGTTCTGATGCAAATTGATTAGTTGACCGTGTTTTTTGAATTTTCTTTTTGTAATTGAGACCATCACCTCTTAGTGCAAGGACATTATGTATTCCAAGGTAGTTTAATTCGATGAGGGCATCTTCTGTTTCTTCTCTTGTAAAACCTTCAGTTAAGATATGAGTTACTGTATCAATTTTGAAACGGTTTTGAATAATTCCACAAATGCCTATAGTTCCTGGGCGCTTTTTGAATATTCTTCGTTCTATTGCCCCATCTTCTTTTTCATTATAAAAAGCACCTGCAGAGTGGGATGTTACATCAATCCAAGGGGGATTAAGGGGCTCTAAGGCTTCCACAACATCAATAACGTCTCGCACTGACCTTCCTCTAGGAGGAGGAACAATTTCGTAACTGAATGATGGGTTAACTGATTTTTCTAGATGTTCGATGACTTTCATTTTAGGAATTGGACCAAAAAAAAGTAATATTCAGCAGAATGTTAGCTTCCTTTATTTTTTTAGTCAATTCAAAAGAAAATAGTTACTTAAGAAGCATCAAGTTCTTTTTTTAAAAAAATGCTGTCTATTTTTTCTTTGAAAATTTGTTTTGTAAAAGGCTTCACAATAAAGTTACTTACGCCAGCTTTGATGGCCTTATCTTCATTTTTGGGATGGGCCTCTGCTGTGATCATGAGAAAGGGCACATCCTTATTTGTTTCTAATTGTCTGACTTTTAGTAAAAGGTCGAGACCCCCCATCATGGGCATATTCCAGTCGGAAATTATGAACTCAAATGGTTGTTCTTCTTCAATGGCCTTTTGAATGAGTTTGAAGGCCGTTAAACCATCTGTTGCATGTGTAACGTTGAGGAAGCCTAAGTCCTTTAAGCCTTTCTCTATAATGGTTCTCATGGCAAGCATATCATCTACAACGAGTACTTTTAGATCTGGGTCTAATTCCATACTTTTTCTCCAAAAAGTCTTTTTATAATATTATCAAAAGTCTTTTGAATATTTTCAATTATTTTTAAAAGAGAACTTTTGATCATTTTTTTTTTAGTAACTATTAAAGTCGGTTTTAAATAAGGAGGTTCTCTAGGTCATTAATAGACATTTTATTTGAAAAAGATTGATCTCTATCATCTGGTAATAAGTCTTTAAACAGCTCTCTTTTTGTTTCCTGAAGCGCAAGGACTTTTTCTTCAATACTATTTTTTATTATTGGCCTATAAATGGTGAGGGTATTTTTTTGTCCGATACGGTGGGCCCTATCGATAGCTTGGTTTTCAATCGCTGGATTCCACCATGGGTCCATTAAAAAAATATAACTTGCTGCAGTTAAATTGAGTCCGAAACCACCGGCCTTTAAGCTAATAAGAAATACTTCTGACTTGCCTTCTTGAAACTTATCAACTTCTAATTGACGCCTCTTGTAGTTTTGAGTGCCGTCAATTCTTGAATATGTCCATCCATGTTTTTGAATATAAGACTCTAAGTAATCGAGGTAAGTTGTAAACTGGGAAAAAATTAAAGACTTATGTCCTTCCTTTATAATTTGGGTGAGGCTATTGATTAAAAAGCTTGCTTTAGTCGATTCTATTTTTTTATTGAGATGACCTAATAGGCAGGATTGTCTCAACTTCAAAATGCTAGTTAAAATTTTACCAAACCTTTTTTGTGAGTTTGAATGGAGGATATCCTTTTTGACGTTTTCTTTAAGGTCTTCGTAATGACTTTGTTCAATATCTGAAAAAGGTAGAAATATGTTATTTTCGATTTTTTTCGGTAAATCTAAAAGAACTTGGTTTTTTGTTCTTCTAAGAATAAACGGTGATGCGATTTCTTTTGCGATTAGACGACTTTTTTTTGTTGACTCTGAGCCCCCACTTAAAAGGTTTCCCCAAATACCAGGCATGCAAAGGTCTATAATGTTATAAAATTCTGTTATATTGTTTTCTACTGGAGTACCTGTAAGGCACAGCCTAAAGTTAGTCTTTATTTTTCTTGCAGCAAATGCCCCAAGAGACTTTATATTTTTAACTTGTTGAACTTCATCCAAAATAACGATATCGAAAAAAAATTTTTTTAGGTATTCATTGAACTCTCTTCTCAATATTCCATAACTAGTTATGATAATTTTTTTGTCTTCTGGAATATTTCTTTTTTCTCCATATAAAATATGAACAGAAAGAGATGAAAACTTTTGAAACTCTTTTTCCCAGTTTATTAGGATTGAGATAGGGCAAATGATCAGGACTCTTTTTACTTTATCAATTATTGAGTCGAGAAAGGCTATAGTTTGTAATGTCTTACCAAGCCCCATATCATCTGCAAGGCAACCGCCTAGCTTATTTTCGAAAAGATACCTCAGCCAATTGTAGCCTTTTTTTTGGTATGCCCTTAAAACATTTCGAAGGTCAGGCTGGATTTCATAAGGAGGTATTGTTTTCGGGTTAGTTAAATATTCACATAGTTCCTGTTCTTTTTTTGATAAATCAATATCTATTCCCATTTTTTTTAATTCAAGAATTTCAAATATCCTTGTCCTGCTAAAGGGAATGATAAAAGTATTCTCCGAGTCTCCTAAATTATTTTCAAACTTATTTGATTCGAATAGGGTATATCTTGTTAGATATTTTAATAACTTTTTCTGATTATCATCTAAAAGAACAAGTTCATTTTTATTTAAAAAGTAATCTTTTTTGTTATCAATATTTTTTATTAATTTTAAGTCTTCTTTACTAATGGAAAGTTCAAGTGTGAACCAACTTGACTCATCTTTTTTGCGATTTGTTTTGAATCCAAATTCCCAATACTTTAA
>JAOMEV010000080.1 GCA_028346125.1 Bacteriovoracales bacterium
TAAGTGGAAAGAGTACAAAATTGGTGAATTTTTTGTCGGGAAGAAGGGCCCTGCTGACTTTGGATCAAATAGAAGGGAAAATAGGGACCGAATGATAAAAACTTTTCACTTTTCAATTTTGGAGGGAGAAGATAGGGCCGAGTTTGAGAGAGACCTGTCTTTTGCTGTCTGCTAGGAGGACAATCTCTTCTACTTTTGTTAAGTTTTTCCAAAATTTAATGATTTATGAAGTTAATGGAAGGTGGAAAAATGGAAGTATTTATACTCGGTGGAGCTAGAACTCCTAGTGGAAGTTACCTTGGTTCTTTGTCTACAGTACCGGCCCCAAAACTTGGTGCTAAAGCTATTGAAGGTGCTTTAAAAAGCTCTAATATTGATCAACAAAAAGTAGATGAAGTTGCTATGGGACATGTTGTTCAAGCTGGAACTGGTCAAGCTCCAGCAAGGCAGGCATCTATTTTTGCTGGTTTGCCAGAAAATGTGCCTTGCACAACAATCAATAAAGTTTGTGGATCTGGAATGAAAACTATTTTAATGGGGGCACAGACTATAGGAATGGGTGATGCTGACATTTTCGTTGCTGGCGGTATGGAAAACATGTCTTTGGCACCACACCTTCTCCCTAATTCAAGAAGTGGAATTCGTTTTGGAAATTATGAAATGAAGGACGCGATGGCCTGGGATGGGCTTCAAGATGTTTATACTGATAGACCTATGGGGAATTGTGCCGAAGAGTGTGCTTCTAAATATGCTTTTAGCCGCGAAGAGCAGGATAGCTATGCTATTGAATCCTTTAAGAGAGCACAGGCGGCGATTGAACAGGGCGTTTTTAAAAATGAAATCATTCCCGTAACAGTAAAAACAAGAAAGGGAGAAGTTCTTGTTGAACAGGACGAAGGACCACAAAAAGCAAATTTTGAAAAAATGAAAAAACTTAGACCAGCATTTGATAAAGAAGGAACGATCACTGCTGCGAATGCTTCTACCATCAACGATGGAGCTGCTGCGATTGTGTTGGCAAGTGAAAAATATAAAGACAAAGCAAAATTCAAGTTAGTGGCCTATGCTGGCCATGCTCAAAACCCAACATGGTTTACCACGGCTCCTATTGAGTCGATGAAGAAATGTCTTAACAAGGCAAACATGAGCATTAGTGATATTGATCTTTTTGAAATTAATGAAGCATTTGCCGTTGTTACAATGGCCACTATGAAAGAACTTAATTTAAAGCATGAAAAAGTTAATATTTATGGAAGTGGAGTAAGTTTAGGGCATCCGATAGGTTGTTCTGGTGCCAGAATTGTTGTTACTCTAATGACAGCAATGGAAAATGAAAAATCCAAGTTTGGAATGGCCTCGATATGTATTGGAGGAGGAGAGGCTTTAGCACTCATTTTGGAGAGACTATAAATGGTAGTACCACAAAAAAAGGTGGCAGGGAAAAAATCCCCTAGAAAACCTCAAATTATTGAGTACAAACAAGGGGATGTCCTTTTTCATGAAAAGGATAAGGCAGAGGCCCTCTATATAATCAAAGAAGGACAGCTAAGGCTTTACCGTCCAAAAGGTAAAGGTTTTATTGAAATCGCTGTTTTGAGAAAAGGTGAAGTAATTGGGGAGATGGCCTTTTTTGATGAAAAGCAAACTAGGAGAAGTTGTTCGGCTTCAGCTTTGGTTACGACTAAAGTCATTGAAATAGGTTTTGAGTCATTTGGTAAGGCTATAAAAAATTTAAACCCTTGGTTTAAGACCATCATTTTTACACTGGCCGATAGGTTAAGGGATTCAAATGACTTAGTTAAGCAATTGGAAAGCAACTCAGTAGGATACGGAGGTGGAAAGACCAGCCAATATAAATTTTTTAATAATGCTGATTTAGTTAAGTTGCTAGACTATTTTTATTTGGTGTTTAAGGGTTACGGCGTTCAAGATACTAACGGCTATGTACTCCATAAAAGTATTTTAAAATATCATCTACTTGATATTTTTAACTTTCCAGAAGTTAAAATGGAAGAGTTTGTTAGACTCATGCAAGACCTAAATTATCTTGAGGTAAGTGATGATGAAAAAGGTAATCCAAATATTTTTCTTCTTAGGAATGAAAAGTTTTATAAGGGTGCTCTAGACTTTCTCAATGAACAAAGACGTCTTGATGATAAAAAAAGAGTTATAATTCCTCCAAGATCAGAAGCCTTTATGGAAAAGATTATTGAGCAGCTGGAGGGAGTTGAACCTGATGGCGATGGAAAATGTGAGGTTAACCTTAGCAAAATCATTGAGGAATTTAAGTCAAAAAATATTTCAGTAGGACAAGAAGACTTTTTAGATGTTATTTCTCAAGGTCTCGCGGAGGAAATTGTTGTAGCCTCAAACAATGAATATGTTTCTTTAGTTAAAATTGAAGACTTAAAGGTACTTTTCCCTTTTATTAGGTTTATCAACAAAATAAACAGGCTCAACGAGGAAAAAGCAACAAAGGCATGATCATTGTGGTCCAATACAACCTGGCTTTATTTGTGCTGAATCGCTGTTTGGATGATATTTGATTTTTATAATTGAGTTATTTGTGTAGGTAACATTCTTCCCCAATTTTATAAAATAACCTTCGCTTTTTTGCCCCTTAAGTTTATAATTGGGCCAATCTTCTGGTGCTTCTATTTGAACTTCTTGTTGACTTGGACCACTTTGACATTGGAAATTTAAAATTTTGTCATTGCAAACTATTTCCCAGCCATTTGGATCATTTGGAGTTTGAGGTATAACTTTGTTATCTATTTCCAGATAAAGATTTTTCAAATAAGGCCTATATTGTAGTCTAATATAACCAAAATGATCTTGAGGAGATTGAGTTTTTACGATTAAATAATCGGGATAATAAACTTCAGCACTGCCATTTAATTTAATAAAGTGAGAATCTTTTATTATTTCTCCAGACGGTTCAGGGAACCTTCTGATTGCTAAAGAGCTATGCTTCCCAAAGTATTCAAATCCATTTTGGGCACTCTTAATTATTTTTTCTTCCTTGTTATTTTTGAAGCTAAACTTTGTAACATCAATTTTATTTTGATCTATTTGTGTACTTGATGGGGCGATCGGCCAGTAATTGTAAATATGATTGTCAGGATATATTGTGGCATTAACGTATTCAAAGGCCTTTGAAATATCTTCTTCATTACAGGCATCAAAACTGTCAGGAGTACTGTTTATTGGGTTGAGACCGTGTAAGGGAGAATTTGTTTTGAAGTGATCAAAGAGAGTTTTAGATATTTCTATATACCGTGAAGCTTTCGGTGTAGAAGAAATAAAACAGCTTTTTTTATGGGGAACGAGTGAAATAAATCGAAACTGAGTACTTTTGAGACTACTTTGTAAAGTGAGTAATTTATTTGCTAAATTATCCAATCTTTCCGCATCTGTGTCATCTCCACTAGAAATTAAAAAAATAATTGTGTAAGCACCTGTTCGAAAAAGTCCGTTATTTTTATTGGCCTCGATCAAAGAAATTGCCCTTTCAATTCCATGTTCTTTGGATCCAGAAACACTATCAAAGTTGGCAAGGTAGGAATCAACACTTTCTTTTAGAATAAGCTTATTCTTTATAGATTCATCTAGGCCTAAATAGTTGTCAGAAATGGGATATCCATTATTTTGTGTGCTGCCTTCTTTGTCTATTATAGGGGCAAAAAGCATATGAACATCGAAATCATTTGAGATCTTTTTTATATTTTTATTTACGTTTTCTTTAAGAAGTTTATTCCTATACTGGGTCATGCTTGTGGAGTTATCCCACAAAAAAAGGAAGTCAACTTTTGTTTTAACAATAGAAAACGTTTTTTGAATTTGGTTTTCAAGGTAATACCTATGATCACATGCGCTTTCACTTTTATTAATTGTCGGATTAGAAAACTTGGGTTCATTTCCACAAGAAACAGTAAAAAAAACTAATGAAGTTAGGAGAAAAGAGATCTTAATATTCATGACATTTCCAATTCGCAGATTTATAAAATTTTATCGGATAAAGAAGTTATTTTTTGAGATGTTTGATCTACTTAAAAGAAAAAATTACCACTCTATAGGCTTATTTTTACTAGATATAAAATATGTAAATAAATAAAAAAAAATAGAGGATAATTTATGTCGGTTGAATGGTATTACGTGGAAGGAGAACAAAGAATTGGTCCAGTTCCACAGAGCAAAATCTCTGAGCTTATTGAAGAAGGAAATTTAACGGAAGAAAATTTTGTATGGAAAAAGGGTTTTGAAAATTGGAAAAAATTAAAAGAAGTCAGTGATTTCAAAAGAGATGATGATTATCCAGAAGAATTACCAACAATTGTAAAATCAAGTGAAAAAAGAGATGTAGATTGGGATGTTATAAAAAACGACGAAAAAATATTTTTAATTAAAATTGGTATTGATAGGGGAGGTGAAGAGGTAGAATACGGTCCTTACTCAATAAATATTTTAAAGAGGGCCGCCATTGAAGGGCGAATAAACGGAAAAACTCTTTTGTTTGTCAGTGGAATGGATTCATGGACTTTCTTATCAGATCTTCCAATTTATAATAAAATTTTTTCGACAGAGTCAGAAACTCTTTCAAATTCTGAAAGAAGGCAAAATTCAAGGAAGCCTTTCGTCGCTAGGATGTTTTTTCATAATGAGTCAGTCGTTTATGAGGGAATTTGTAGAGATATTTCAGTAGGAGGACTTCAAGTTTTAGTCGATGGATTTCCGGGAACTATTGGAGATGAAATATCTTTGAATGTTCATCCAGAAAATACAGACTACAACTTTGTTGCCTTGGGAAAGGTTGTAAGGATATTGGAAGGAGATCAAGGTTTTTCCCTAAGGTTTATAAAACTCTCAGATGAAGCGATTAATGCTATAGATGACTATTTAAGTAAAAATTAAAAATGATATATGAAAAAATTGTTAATAAATTAAATGATAAGGTTGTTTTGGATGGATATTTTAAGTCATCGGATGGGCTTGAGACGATATTTTTCAAAAGATTGAAATATAAACAAGACGATACGAAGGATGACCTTAATCTAAACTTCATTTTTATTCATGATCTCCTCGAATACCATGGAAGATATCTCGATATCGCAAATAGACTTTTACAAAATTTTAAAAATAGATCTTCAGTTTCTTTAATTGATTTAAGAGGTCACGGTCTGAGTACTGGAACGCGTCATTACGTAGAGGACTTTGAAAGTTACTCTAAAGACTTGATATTATTTCTTCGTTATTTAAAAATTGTTAATGAAGATGAAAAAAATAAATTTATTATTGTCGGCCAAGGAATGGGAGCGCTTGTTTGCTTGGACGCTTATTTGAAGTCTAGAGATCAAATTGATGGTTTAATTATATCAAATCCCATACTTAAGAGTTTTATTCCTTTTGTAGATATTTTAAGTAAGAATAATAAATATTTAAAATGGCCATATCTAGCAATAAAATTACCATTTCATTTAAATGGGTTTGATATCATTAAAAACATTGATTTAGCAGAGAAGTTTAACTCTGATCCTTTAGTAGGTCATTATATGACATTAGGTCTAATGCTGGAAACATTAGATTGTATAAAAAAAGTAAAGAAGAAATCTTATTTAATTGATAAGCCAACTCTTATGTTGACAAGTAAGGATAGTACTATTTCTGACTATAAGATGAATAAGATATTTTATAAAAGTTTAGATAAGGATCATGTTTCCTATTCAGAGTTTGATAGAATGAAACATGATATTTTGAATTGTGAAAATAAGAAAGTTGTTTTTAAAACAATAATAAGTTGGCTTAATGAAAAAAAATTTTAGAGAGAAAAAATTGTTGGCGAAAATTTTTTTAATATTGTTGATTTCATCTTGTTCAATATTGTCGAAAAATATGTTTAGGCAGGGAGAAATTTTTTTTAATGGGGGAAGGCACTTAAGTGAGTCTTGGAATGATAAAATAAAAATGAAAAGGTTTTCTTGGTTTCAAGAGCTATCTCTCTCTTTTGATTTTGTAATTGGGGAGTTAAAAAGAGAAAGTAATTTTCTTAAATGGATAAATGAGGACGAAGAAAAAAAAATAATTTCTTGCAATAAAATTTATGTAAGTTTTTATTATGTGCCTAAAAAAAACAATGTCTTGAAAGCAAATTTTTTTAATCAATTACCACCGGGCCTTCATCCCATTGAGTTGAATAGTCTTAAGGAAAATTTAAGAATGCACCCTGATTTTAGTGAAAATTTTTTAGGGCTTTATGAGTTTAAAAGTTTTTGTTCAAAAACTAATGAAAAACAACAATTTTCAATTTTCTTGCCTGGGTACAATAAAGTTAATTTAAAATTATGAAAATGATTTACCCTTGTTTTTAAGTAAAAAAAAAAACAATCCGAAACGTTTCTGAGGGAATTGTCAATATGGCAAAAGAAAGTAAGAAACATGAACGTTTTGGTCGATATCTAATTCTCGATCACCTCGTGGATGGTGGCATGGCCAAAATTTGTCGAGCGCGCTTTCTGGGTGAGCAGGCAGATAAGGTTGTTGCTATTAAAATGGTCCAGCCTCAATTTTCCCAGGATGATTCTTTTAAAACCATGTTTTTAGATGAATTGAAAGTAACCTTTGGCCTTATACATCCTAATATTGTTCAAACCTACGACTATGGAATATATCAAGACCAGCTTTTTGTTGCTATGGAGTACTGTGATGGTAGAAATCTAAAAGAATATTTGGAAAAGCTTAAAGAAAAAAGGTTTGTATTTCCTGTCGAAATTTCCGTTTATATAACGACTCAGGTTTGCCAAGCTTTACACTACGCCCATACTTTGACAGATAAACTTACGGGTAAGAAGTCTAATATAATACATAGGGATATTTCTCCTCATAATATAATGCTGACTTTTGATGGTGCAATTAAGGTCATTGATTTTGGAATTGCTAAGGCCGAAACAAATACTGAGTCAACGCAGGCTGGAACGATTAAGGGCAAAATATCTTATCTAGCTCCTGAGTATTTGGAAGGTTATGAGCTTGACCCAAGGTATGATGAATTTGCTGTGGGAATTACGATATGGGAACTTCTTTGTAATAGAAAATTATTCAAAGCTAAAAATGAGCTGGCGATTTTAAAGAAAATTCAAGAATGTAAAATCCCTCCTCCATCAACAATAAACCCTCGAGTGTCGAAAGAGTTAGATAAAATTGTTTTAAAGAGTTTATCCCGGGACCGAAATAAGAGGTATGAAAACTTAGATCAGCTAAATAGGGCCTTAATTAAACACCTTTATTCTTTTTACCCAGATTTTAACGCATCAGATCTTTCTTACTTTTCACAAGAGTTGTTTAAAGCAGAAATAAAACAAGATCGGGAAAAACTGTTTGAATATGGAAAAATTGATTTATCTCCTTACCTCAATGATCTAA
>JAOMEV010000081.1 GCA_028346125.1 Bacteriovoracales bacterium
GAATCTGACTAACATTCCTTGGGATCAAGCACTAGATACTATACTTAACCTCAATAAATTGGTTGCCAAAAAAAATGGAATAATACTTTTAGTGACTACCCTAGCGAGTGCAACAAAAGATAAAAAACTTGAAATTGATGCCAAAAAAGTTGCAAAAAAAGAACAAAGGCTAGTGGCAAAAGTTTTTCCAATTAGTTATGCAAAAACGACAGATCTTAACAAAATCATTAAAGAATATTTGACTCCAAAAAGAGGGAGCATTTCTGAAGACAAAAGAACAAATTCAATAATTGTAAAAGATACTCCAGAAGTCATGGAAAAAATAAGGAAAATAATTGAGGTCTTAGATACTCAAACACCCCAAGTACTTATAGAGTCTAAGATAATTGAAGTTACAGAGTCTTATGCTAAAGAAATTGGTTTAAGGGAAGGTTTGGGTTTTGGATACGATCCTGTTGGAACCGCTGCTGAAGCTGGGCCAGGGTTTTCTTTTAGTACGGCTCCAGATGCTGCAAATAGGTCCCAACTTTTTGGCCTGTCAATAAGCAGGTTTGGTCGTTTAACCGACTTAACATTTAAACTTCAGTTGATGGAAAGCGAATCTAAATTAAAGATTATTTCTAGCCCTAAAGTCATAACTCAAAATAAAAAGAAAGCGAAAATAAACACCAAAGACTCTAGGTATTTTGCCAAAACTGAATCTAGTGGCGGGAGCACTACGACAACATTTGATGAAGCTTCGGCCGAGCTTGTTCTAGAAGTTACCCCACAGGTGACGAATGAAGGATCCATTGTAATGGACATAAACTTAAAAAAGGAGCAGTTTGGTGCGCGGGAATTTACCCAGGCTCCTCCTACTAAACAAACAAGAGATATAAAAACAAGCGTGTTGGTTGATAATGGTTCAACTATTGTTTTGGGTGGTATTTATAGTTTTACTAAGCAGGAAAACCACTCGGGGGTCCCTTTTTTGAAAGACTTACCACTATTGGGTTGGTTATTCCGAAGTCTTTATAATCCAAAAACTGAAAAGAACGAAATGATTATCTTTTTAACACCTAGAGTTGTTAATCAGGAAGAAGCAGGTCTTGTTGATCGGGCCTGAAGTTCGTGAGGAAAACATCAAAATGCAAAAAAATGGGTTAACCTCTCCTTTATTAGTAAAATACTTGCGGGCCTATGAACAGAATCCCAAGTCAAGAGTTTTTGCTCCTTTGGCAGAAGTATATAGAAAACTTGGTATGAAGGAAAAGGCATTTGATATTTTAAAAAGGGGAATAAAAAACCACCCAGCTTACCCAATGGGTTACTTGGGTTTAGCATTTTATTATAACGATGTAGGTAATAATGAGCTTGCTTATTCTACATTGAGACCCTTTGTTGAGGGAAATAGAGATAATATTAGACTTCAAAAATTGTTTGGTTGTGTCTGCCAGGAATTAGGCTATCTAGTCGAGGCTCTAGAAACATTCAAGTTTTTACTTTTTATTAACCCAAAAGATAAAGGTATTGCTGATAAAGTAAAAGAATTAGAACAAGATGGAAGTCAACAAGTCATCAGTGAAAAATTTGGAGTCGAAGAAATACCAGTAGATGATTTGAGTCTTTTTGATGAAAATAACAGTTCAGAATGGGTGCAAAAAGATCTTACAAGACCATTGGAAAATAATCAGAAAGATAAAGAAAAGTTGGAAGAGAAGGCCATATCTAGATCAAAGGACGATTACATACCTTTTGATGAAGAAATCTCACCTGTGGAAGACTTAAAACCAGATGTTGAAGAAGCCCCACTTGTGGAAGATTTAAAACCAGATGTTGAAGATAAAGAATTGGTTGGACCTGTTGTTACATTAACTCTTGTGGATCTTTACTGCTCTCAAGGATATTTTAACAAGGCTCGAGAAGTTCTTGATAAAATTAAAGCTTTGAACCCTGGAGATGAATCGGTAATAAAAAAATATACCGAGTTAGACATTCTCGAGTCGAAAGAGAAAAAGGCGCCACATTCTGGATCACCTAAGCTAAATGAAAATGTTGCTTCTGTTGAAGGGCAAATGATAAAATTTTTGGAAAGAGTCAAAGAAAGAGCAGAAAATTTCAAGCAAGCATAGCGAATAACTCCCACTATTATCATTTTTTAGAAAATTAACAGGCTCAATTCGGGGTTTACAAGATGAGGTTGGATTGGTAATTTGACGCGTTTTGTTTTTACCTGGATAGCTTTTTGAAAAAGTTTTTAATAATAAATGGGCCGAACCTGAACTTTCTTGGAAAAAGGGAGCCTGAAGTTTATGGCTCGATGAGTCTTGAAGAAATTAAAGGGTATACGGAAAAAAAAATAAAAAAGTTTTCTAAGTCATTAGAAATAGATTGGTTTCAATCAAATTTAGAAGGTGAAATTGTTGAAAGAATACAGCAGGCAAGTGATCAAAATTACGAGGCATTGATAATTAACCCTGCCGCATATTCCCATACAAGTGTAGCGATACTTGATGCGCTTAAACTCATCGAGTATAAGGTGGTTGAAGTTCATTTAAGTAATACGTATAATCGTGAAAGCTTTCGTCATACCAGGTTGACGGCTAAAAGTAGTGACGCCATAATTGAGGGCCTTGGTAAGGAAGTTTATTTTCTGGGAATATTTTCTCAGCTAGTTGAAGAGGATTTTTTAGATGTTTAGTACGACAGATTTGAGGAAAGGTTTAAAGCTTGAAATTGATAGGAAGGTTTTTGTTATTTTAAAGTCTGATCATGTTAATCCTGGGAAAGGTTCAGCCTTTGTTAAAACAAGGCTGAAAAATCTTGAGACGGGAGCTGTTATCGAACGAACTTTTAAATCTGGTGTTTCTACAGGAGCAATAGCTCCAGATTTAGAAGAAAAAGAGATGGAATATTTATACGATGATGTTGAAGGCTTTAATTTCATGGACCAAGAAAGCTATGAAACTATACATATAACTCAGGGCCAGGCAGGAGAATCGAAAGACTTTCTCCGTGAAGGAGTTCGTTGTACAATTCTCTATTATAATAAAAGACCAATTTCTATTGAATTCCCAAACTTTGTAAATCTCAAGGTAAGACAGACAGATCCTGGTTTAAAAGGGGATACTGCATCAGGGGGCCTAAAGAAAGCCATTATGGAGACAGGACTTCAGCTAAACGTCCCTTTGTTTATTAAACAAGATGAGGTTTTGAAAGTAGACACAAGGACACGTGATTATGTGGAGCGTGTTAAGGTATAAAAAAATATTTTTTTAAATTGGCATGTGTGGACCAAAATATTTAACTTAAATAAGGTAAATAAAGATGGATTTGGAAAAATTAAAAAAGTTTGTTCAGTTTGCTAAAGATTCGGGAGTATCTGAACTTAAATATGAAAATGAAGATGAAAAGTTTTCTGTGACTTTGCCTGTAGGGTCCTATGCTTCTCAGTTGGTTAATATTCCTCAATTTAACCATTCGGAGCCTGAAAAAGGGCATGAAAAATTAACTGATAAACAAGACAGTAAAGATGATGGTCTTGTTGAAATAACTTCTCCCTTTGTCGGAACATTTTATAGATCACCTTCTCCAGAAACCTCATCTTTTGTACAAGTTGGAGAGAATGTTTCTCCTGGAAAAGTTTTGTGTATTGTTGAGGCCATGAAGATTATGAATGAGATAGAGTCGGATATCTCTGGTGAGGTGGTTGAAGTTTGTGTAGAAAACGAAAACTATGTTGAATTTGGTCAGGTCCTCTTTAAGATAAGACGCTAGAACTGAAACCATTCAAAAGGTAAAATAATGAAATTTAAAAAAATTCTTATTGCCAATCGTGGGGAAATCGCCGTAAGAATTTTGAGGACTTGTAAGGAAATGGGGATAGAAACGGTCTGTGTTCATTCCACGGCTGATGAAAACTCTCTTCATGTCAAATTAGCTGACGAATCAGTTTGTATCGGGTCCGCAAAATCAAGCTCTAGTTACTTAAATATTCCTTCAATTTTATCTGCAGCTGAAATAACCGGTGCTGAAGCAATACACCCAGGTTTTGGCTTTCTATCTGAGAATAAAGAGTTTTCAAGTTTATGTAAGAAATGGGGAATTGTTTTCATTGGCCCTAATGAAGAAAGCATTGAAAAAATGGGAGATAAGATACTGTCTAAGGATTTGGCAATAAAGGCCGGATTACCAGTACTCAGTCCTATCAAGATTAACAATAGAAAAGATGAAGACATTTTGAGGGATGCAGAGCTTATGGGGCTCCCGATTCTTATAAAAGCCTCCGCCGGTGGTGGAGGCAGAGGAATGAAAAGAATAGATGACATGAGCGAGCTACTGCCCTCCTTGGAAAGGATGAAGTTAGAGGCAAAGGCTGGCTTTGGTGATGATACTCTCTTTATAGAAAAATATATAACAAATCCAAGACATATTGAGGTTCAAATTTTGGCGGATAAATTTGGCAATGTGATACATCTTGGAGAAAGGGATTGTACTGTTCAGAGAAGGTTTCAAAAAATTATTGAAGAATCCCCTTCACCCATTTTAAGTCAAAAAAAGAGGGATGAGGTTTGTGATTCTGCAGTAAATCTGGCGAAGTATGTAAACTATGATTCAGTAGGAACTGTTGAGTTTTTGTATGATCAAGATGAAGAAAAATTTTATTTCATGGAAATGAATACGAGAATTCAAGTAGAGCATCCGATTACTGAAGAGAGGACAAAGATTGACCTAATTGCTCAACAAATTAGATCTGGAATGGGTGAGGTCTTATCAATTAAACAAGATGAGGTAAATTTTACGGGGCATTCTTTGGAGTGTCGATTAAACGCAGAAGACCCTGATACTCAGCTCCCTTCTCCAGGGAAAATTATACATTATCATAGACCGGCGGGAATAGGAGTAAGGATGGATGACTTCATCTATTCTGGTTACAACGTACCACCTTTTTATGACTCTATGTTGGGAAAAGTTATAGTTCATGCATTAACTCGAGATGAATGCTTGGAAAGGATGAAAAGGGCTTTAAATGAAACTGTCATTGAGGGTATAAAAACAAATATAGCGCTTCATTTAAAAATTATAGACCACCCAGATTTTAGAGGAAATAATTACTCGACAAATTTCCTTAAAGAAAAATTGAATTAAAATAACCTTATAGAATCATTAGAAAAGGGCCTATTTTCTGTAGGTTTTGGGCTCTTTTTTTAGACTTTTTTAGGAATGTGATTTTGGATAGGTTTTTTAAGTTTAATCAGCAAGACTGGTCGAACAATAATTTTTTTTCTACTGATCGGATTCAAGAATTAGAGAACGATAACATTCTTTCGTTAAGTCAAAAAAAGCAAATACTTCTAAATGGCCTTGACTTCTTAAAGAAAACAAAAAATATAAAAGATTATATAACTTGTTGCTTAATGCTTTCTGATATTTATTTAAAAGAAAATGAGACTCATAAAATGGGTAAAATATTTTATGAAGTAGAAGAGCTGATTAAGGAGGATCACTTAAAGTTTCATGAGTTCTATAAAAGCTATAGAACTTATTTGATGAGTGAATGCGAGTTAGAAGAAGCTAGAAAACTTGCTCTTAGATACATAGAAGTATTGAAAAAAAATAAAAAGTATAGACAAGTCTCTCTTTTTTTATCAGAGATAGAAGAAGAGATAAAGTTCGATAGGTTGTTCTATCAACACTGGCTAGAGTCACTAGGTAATGAAGGTGATTTGAATTCTTTCAACCAGGTTTATTCTAAATACAGGAAAAAATTTTTGGAAATAGGGTTTAAACTCGATCCTTGGTATAGAGATCTACAAAAATTATGGGAAGAAAATAAAATACAGTGGGAAGCTTATGGAGAAATTTATAAGAATAAATTAATTTTAATCTCAGAGGAAGAAATTAAGAATAATCTTGAGTTATCAAGGTTTTTAAATCTATATCATGGATTGTTAATACTACATAATGTTGAAGAAAGTTTCACAGATTACATTGATAATGTAGTCAACGTTTATTTTCAAAAAGTTGGTATTTACGAAAAGGTTGACGATAAGTTAGATATTTTTAAGAATGAGACGAGCTTAAAAGAAATTATAACTTATAAGCGTTCCCTTAAAAAAAATAAGTTTGTATTAACGAATCTATTAGGTGAGGAGAAACTTCTTTTGAAGTTTCTTAAAAAGAAAAATGAAAGAAGCTTCTTAAAGAATTTTAAAGAGTGGCTTATTTGTTTTATTTTCATGGAAGCTTATCTAATATGCGATTATTTATTTTTAGTCTATGAGAGGAATCAAAACTTTAAAGAATTCGATAAAAAAATTTTTATTGATATAGAATACTTAAAAGTAGAGCTTTTTTTAAAAAGAAGCAGGCCAAAGCTGGCATTATCTAGATGCGAATTGATGTTAAGAAGCATCCCTCTAATAAAAAAAGAAAGGATCAGCTTTCTATACTTGATGGCAGAAGCATACAGAAACTTAAATATTAAAAATAAATCGATGGAGTTCTATAAAGCCGTCAGTGGATTAGATCCAAATTATCGACTTGTCCAAGAAAGGTTAATTGAGTTTGAGTAAGGTAAATAAAATAATTATTTTATTTTTTTTGGTTATTTCAGTATTTGTTACTTTATTTTGGCAAGTTATTCAAACTGAAAATTTCTCGAATTTTGTATCTAGGGAGTTAACTGAAAAATTTCTTGATCGTTCAAACTTAAGTGTAAGCTTCAATAAAATGGAAATTAGGTTTTTTCCACCTAAGACAATACTAAAAAATGTATCCTTAATTTATAAGCAATCTGAAAGAGATGGTTTTAAATTTTCAATTGATGAAATAGGTCTTTCCTATAAGATATCTGACCTTTTATCAAACAGATTCAATATAAGCTCATTAGAACTTAAGGGCGGAGGATTTTTCTTTAATAGGGAAGTATTGAAAGGAAAAAAAGATGAAACTTTAAAAGGAGTAAAAATTTCAAAGGTTTTTCAAGGATATAAAGATTATTTTAATGATGGTAAGAAAATTGGCCTACGTGAAATAAGGTTAAAAGATATAAGATTCAACTTTAATGATTTAAAGTTTCAAGTATCAGATGGGCTGCTTGAAACTTTGGATAAGAAGTTAAAAACAAAAA
>JAOMEV010000082.1 GCA_028346125.1 Bacteriovoracales bacterium
TTCCAGATGAGAGTGAATGAGTTATAAGTTGAAAACCTTCTGATTTAAAAGATTTTTTTAAAACACTACCAAGAAGACCTGAGGCCCCTAAAAGCAAAACTTTCATCAATTTAACCTTTTAAAGCCTGACTTAGCGGGAAGTCCCCGAAGCTTTTTTTCTATTTCACTAGTATTTAAATCTTTTATATTTTCAAAAATTTCATCACAAGCTGTCAAATATGCCTTTACATGCCAAGGTTTGTGGGCCCCCATTGCATAGAAGGTATTTGATCCCAAAATCCCTCTCGAAATCAACTCTTGGACAAAATAGGCCTTGAGAACACCTTGATTTTCCTTTGGAAACGAAAAATGGCCTAATGGTGGAATTCCTCCAATCTTCATTTTAATATCGTATTTTTCACCAAGGTATTTCCAACCGCTTTGAACTTTTTCACCAATTTCTTTTAGGTGGAGGTGGGTTTTTTCTCTTCTAAACTTTTTAATGACAGCGATCGCGGCTGCAAGACCTGTTCTTTCTGTCCACCCTGTGCTGCTAATAAAACTTCTTTGTGCCTCTTTCATCACGTTTTCTTGCCCTATAATAGCTGAGATAGGATAGCCATTTCCTAGTGCTTTGGAAAAAACTGCGATATCAGGTTTAATATCAAATAATTTATGGGCCCCACCAACGGTTAGCCTGTATCCAGAGGAAATCTCGTCAAAAATAAGAGGAATTCCTAGCTCTGTTGCAATTTTCCTCACTTTTTGTAGAAAACCATCCTTTGGATAAAGGTTTCTTATAGGCTCCATTACGATGGCAGCTAATTCAGGGCCATAGTTTTTTAGTTTCTCCAGCTGCTCAAAATTATTATACTGAAAAGGAATGGTGGTATTCTTTAGACCTTGAGGAACGCCTGAAGGGTCAAGTCCTGGAAGGAGGTGGTCTTTCAAGTCATCTCCTGAATTAAGATTGGCAGAAAGGTACCAGTCATGCCAACCGTGGTAACCACAAAATGCGATCTTTTCTTTCCCCGTGGAAGACCGTGCCAATCTTATAGCGATGGCCATGGCCTCTCCACCAGTTTTTGCGTAACGAACCATTTGTGCCCATGGGTGGTCTTCAATGAGCATTTCCGCAAGAATAATTTCATCAGGCGAGTTTAAGGAGCATGCTACGCCGTTTGTTATAGCTTTAATAACGGCCTGGTCAATTTCTGGATCGGCATACCCAAAAATGGTGGCCCCAATACCTCCAATACTCATATCTATAAATTTATTGTCGTCAAAGTCCCAAATCGTGACCCCTTTTGCTTTTTTATAATAGGTGGGCCAAACACCATAAGAAAATTGGTCAGGTCTTTTTGATAATAGTTGAGTCATCCCAGGAATAACTCTTTTCCCTTTTTCTTGAAGAGAATTAAGCTTTTTGCTTATTGAAGGGGTCTTTTTTTTCTCATCTTCTGATTTTGATTTTTTAAGCCCCTCATCTCTTTCAAAGTTTTTATTTAGAGTTCTGAGAGTAGGTTTTTTTTCAAGGAAATTTAAAATATCATTCGTTGTAAAGGATGGATTTGAAGGATAAAGCTCAGTAAATATTGAGTTGATAACCTGAAAATCGATTTCTTCATCGACTGTCCATCTTAGAAAAGAAAGGTCTTCTTTCCTCTTAAAGTGACCTGTTTTGAAGGTCTGGGGGTTGTTAATAAAATATTGCGTTACATGCTCTCTCTCTGAGGGGAGTATAGATTCTTGCCATGCTTGTTCCAAATGGGAGAAAGGAAAGGCCCAGAGGTCAAGACCATCAGGAAAGGAAGGGTGGACTGTGTTTGTAGCAAAGTCATACTTCCCATCCAAGTAAAATGTAATAAAAGAATCAATAATATGAGGGTCTATTAGAGGGCAATCTCCAGTAATTCTTAAAATATGCTCGCTAGGGTAGGACTTTGCGGCTTGGTAGTATCGGTCCAAAACATCATGAAGGTCACCTCGGAAGAGGGTAACATTACAGTCATTTGCAATTTCTTTGAGGGGATCATCAGAAGCTTCTGTCGAGGTGGCCAAGATAATTTGGTCAATTTTTTTTGACCTTTTTATTCTTTCTATTTGGTGCCACAACATCGCTTTACTGAGAATTGGTTTTAAAACTTTTTGTGGGAACCTAGATGATGAGCATCGTGCTTGTAAAATCGCTATGATCAAAGTCATCTCCTCTTTACTTTGGGAGATTATTATACACAATACTCTTTGATAGTTAATATTGTTTCTTTTTTTAAGCTATTTTTGGGGATACTTTTGGGGATCGAGAGGCAAAGTGTCATTATTGGTACTGTACAGTTTGGACTTCCTTATGGCGTTTCAAATAAAAAAGGAAAAGTTCAATTTGATGAGGTAAAAGAGATTCTGGATTTTGCCCATCAAAATAATGTAAGAGAACTGGATACTGCTTACAATTATGGTGATTCTCAAAATATTTTAGGGTTGTATAATGAAATAAGGCCCAAAAATAAATTTAGGTTCATTTCTAAATTACCAGAAATTGAAGGGGAAGAAGTAAACCCTCAAGACATTGAGGTGTATAGAGTTAAACTCCAAGAAACTTTATGCAATCTGAAAATTGATAAATTCGATACCCTTTTGCTTCACTCAGGTAAAGATATTCTTAAAAAGGGTGGGAAAGCGCTCCCAGAGTTCCTAGAAAGTGTTAAATCTCAAGGCATTGTTAGAAAAATTGGAGTTTCAGTTTATGAAGAGGAGGAAATTGAAAAAGTGATAGGTGTTTTTAGGCCAGATGTTATTCAATTACCGATTAATTTTTTTGATCAAAGATTATTGAAAACGGGAACTTTACAGGACCTTAAGGAAAAAGGCATTGAAATTCATGCAAGATCAATTTTTTTACAAGGGCTCATTTTTTTGGGCCCAAACAATTTGAATAGTTATTTTGATCCCATAAAAGAGACTTTTTTAAATTATTATAACTATTTGTCATCAAATAAAATTAAACCGGTGCAAGCTGCCATTCAATTCATAAAAAATATCCAGGAAGTAGATAAGATTACAGTCGGAGTAACCTCTAAAAATGAGTTGCTGGAAATAATTAGAACATACAAAGAGACAAAAAAAGAAGAGATTCCTTTTGAAAGTTGGGCCGTCAATGATTCACGCTATGTTAACCCTTCAAAGTGGTCCTTGACCTAGAGATTTTAGGGATTAAAGTTTGGGTCAATCTGGTTTCTTATCAACTCTCTTATTTGATCAATGCTGAGCCAGTCATGGTTATCGCGTGAATTATACTTAAAAAAGAGAGGAACTTTTTTTCCGTCAAACTTTTTAATAAACTCCTCACTACTCCAAGTTGAGGTTAGAGGAAGGATAACATAGTGACTTTTACATTCGATAGTGTTCATGGAATCCATTTCGGTAACCATTTCTTCATGTATCTTTTCGCCTGGTCTGAGGCCGACAATTTTAAGGTCAGCTCTGGGGGCCACTGCTTTGGCAACATCAAGAATGCGATAAGAAGGGATCTTTGGAATGATTGTTTCGCCACCCCAGGCCTCCTTGATGGCAAAAAGAACCATATTAACGCCTTCTTCCAATGATATATGAAAGCGGGTCATATCCTCGTGAGTTATGGGAAGTACCCCAGAGTTTCTCCTTTCCATAAAAAATGGGATTACTGAGCCACGGCTTCCAAAAACATTTCCATAACGAACAACTGAAAAACGAACGTCATGGTTACCAGTGGTGCCATTCGCAGCGACGAAAAGTTTATCGGAGCAAAGTTTGGTTGCGCCATAAAGGTTAATTGGAGCAGCGGCCTTATCTGTAGAGAGCGCAATAACTTTTTTTACGCCGCATGAAATGGCTGCATTAATAACATTTTCAGCGCCCAAAACATTAGTTTTTATGCATTCCATAGGGTTATACTCAGCAGCTGGAACTTGTTTTAGAGCGGCTGCATGTATTATAACATCAATATTTTCACAGGCCCTTTTTAATCTTTCTCCATCTCTAACATCACCGATAAAATAGCGGATAGAAGGATACTCCTCACATGAAAAAGTCTTGGCCATTTCATACTGTTTCAGTTCATCTCTAGAATAAATCACCAATCTTTTTATTTCTGGGTAATTTTTTAAGATGATTTCGACAAATTTTTTTCCAAATGATCCCGTTCCACCAGTAATAAGAATACTTTTTTGATTTAACATTTCTACCCCAAAAAAATGACTTGGATGGAAATGCTAACAGGATTTAATCATTAAACCAAGTTTATCCTCAAATGCCTCTAAAAATGGCAATGGAGTTACGATTGAAAATTATTTGGACCTTATGGCCAATTATAAAAATTGATCATAGGAGTTAAAAAATGAGCTAAGGGTTTTAGTATTTTGAAATTTTTTGCAAAGGGGTTAATGTCAGAAGATTCAGTAACTTTTTATTCAAACAACAATAGGTGGGATAGACTCACCGCAAGGATGTCGGCTAAAACTTATTGTTATTTTGAACAAAAACTGATTTTCAAGTAAGGGTCTTACGATAATTATGGAAGTTCATAAATGAGGTCTTGGCCATCTTGGAGTGGCGGGAATTTAAAACAAGCAGTCATCAATGATCTTGGCAAAATTTTTTTGAAATAAAAGATTCAAAGCAAATATTTTTTTTAAGGGATTCAAGTCTTAATGAAAAGGAAGAATACCTGCGATTTTTAAAAACATTTTCAGTCATTAGTTCTTAATTTGGAAATTCTAAAGCACATAAATAATATGCTGGAAGCAATAACTTTGAGAATAGAAGGCCATTGAAAGAGAGATCATCATTTTGGCCTTAATTTAAGTCTAGGGGTTGATTTACGTAAGAAAGTTTAAATTAATTTTTTTTAACTTTAAATTTCTTGTAAGTTTATTGTGGTAGATAATAGAATAAAATTTAGGTATTCATTAAATATGGAGGAGGATGTTTTAATTGATTATAGTTAGGTTATATGGTGGACTTGGAAATCAATTATTCCAGTACTCATTTGGGTATTCGCTCGCAAAAAAATTAAACCAAGATTTCCTGATTGATATTGGCGAGTTTGAAGTATTATCCAAGAATACCAAAAGAAGGTATGGACTAAAAAACTACAAGATAAGTTCAAAGACCTTATCGTCTCAGAATATTAAAAATTACAAGATTGCAAAAATATCACCATTATACAAAGTACTAAGAAAAAGCTTAAATTATTTACCTCTTGGGACACTGGGTTATTTTAGGGAAAAAGCATCAGAATATCAGCCGAATATACAAGGAAATCGTTCTTCAGGGTATTTTGATGGTTATTGGCAGTCTTTCAAGTACTTTAATGATTTTAGAAAAGACCTTACCAAGGAGTTTGTACCAAAGGAGTTTAATCAGCAGAACAATCAGTTAAAAAATGAGATCCTAAAAACCAATTCTGTATCCCTCCATATAAGGAGAGGTGACTTCGTGTCAGATAAAGAAACGAATAAGTTTCATGGCCTATGTTCTTTAGATTATTATTATAGGGCCATTAAGGATTTAGAGTCTCAAGATAATAATTTGTTTTTTTATGTCTTTTCTGATGAACCAAAATGGGCGAAAAAAAGTCTTAAAATTGATTTTCCAACGCAAATTGTAGACATTAATGGAGAAAGAAACCCGGAGAATGATTTGCACCTTATGAGTCATTGTAAGCATCACATTATTGCAAACAGTACATTCAGTTGGTGGGGAGCATGGTTGGCAGAAAGAAAAGGCAAAAGAGTCTATGCACCAAAGTTTTGGACAAGCAAAAAAAGGGCCACGGAGGATTTAATATTACCTCTGTGGAAAGTTATTTAAGATGGGACCTGATAAACTCAAAAATCCTTTGTTGACAGTTTTGCTACCAGTTTATAATGCTGAAAAATATATCAAAGAATCAATAAGCAGCATATTGGCCCAAACATTCGAAGATTTTGAATTGATTATCATTGATGATGGCTCGACTGACAAAAGCAAAGAAGCAATTTCTTCATTTAAAGATAAGAGGATTCGATTTTTTAAAAATAATACAAATTTAAAACTTATTAACACTCTAAATAAAGGCATCAAGCTTGCGAGAGGTAAGTATTTGGCAAGAATTGATGCTGATGATATCTGTTTTCCAAAAAGGTTTCAAAAGCAAATATCATTTTTAGAAAATAATAAAAACGTGGCCATATTAGGTACTGACATTGAGTTTATAGATAAGAGTGGCAATTATTTTGGAAAAGGGGTTGTTCATCCGCAGTCTCATAATGAAATAAAGTGGGGGTTACAGCGAAGATGTTGCATATACCATCCTACCACTATGGTGAATTTGGAAAAGGTTAAAAATGAATTTTTTTACAGCGAACAATTTGTTCATGCTGAAGATTATGAGCTTTGGCTTCGCATTGCAAAGAATTACCGGTTGGCGAACTTACCAGAAGTACTTTTGAAGTACCGTGTTCACTCAAGTAGCATTACCCAAAAATTTTCAACTCAAGCAACTCAATCTATGCTTCAGGCACTCAGTACCCATCGGCTAGAAGATTATACCGAAACTCAAATTGATACCATTAGATTCCCTTGGAAGTTAAGCAGTGTGGAGGAACTGAACTCTCTATTAAAAAAATGGAAAGCTAGCTGCCTTCACTTTATCAAAATATCAGACGTCACTGAAAAAGAAGCATGGCTAATTAAAAACAATGCAATAAGTCTTGTCCTCATATTAACTTTCTTGTCTTTATTTAAATTTAGGAAGGTTAACCTAAAACTAACTATTTCAACTCTTAGAGGTCTTGGTATAAATTTTAAACACCTCTTTTATTTGTTTAAGGTATACAATTATAATATTTATCATAAATTTTTTAGAAAATACTTTTTTGGAAAAAATTAAATTATTGGGAGTAAGGATCTATTTAAAAATATAGCCTCTCCTAGACAATTGCCTTTTAGTAATATTA
>JAOMEV010000083.1 GCA_028346125.1 Bacteriovoracales bacterium
AGTAACGACAAGAAATTATCGAAGAACAATCCATGTTTCAAGGTATAAATTCTAAAATGACTTTCCTTCCAGTTTCTCACAGGACAATTCCTCCCCATGCCTGTGAGATATGGAGGGGTGTTAGCTTCTTTTATTCAAATAACTTTTGTAGCTATCTATAATCTTTTTAATTCTTTTGTAAGGTTTAAAAAATCGTCGCTTTCCAAGGCGTATATCTTGCAATAAGTTTTTGCTTTGATGTCTGATATTCTTGGGGCCTTTTCGAGGAGGGCAAGTTCACCAAAGAATTCGCCGTCAGTCATCGATTAAAATCCACGAAACCTAAAATAGAGCAAGAAAAAATTTTTAGGTGTGCCCCCTTCGGCCTCCCCACCCATTCTTACTCAAATAAGGCAAGCTTCTATTAAGATGAATTTCCATTAAGTGGCACAGTTATTACAAAACTTGTGCCTTCTCCTACAATAGAATCTAAGGCCACAGTGCCGCCAAGACTCGCTATGTTTGTTTTGACAACATCCATTCCGACCCCTCGACCAGAATATTCCGTAGCTACCTCTTTCGTAGAAAAGCCGGCGGTCATAATGAACTCTAACTTCTTTTTCTTATTAAAGTCCTGAGACTCCTCCTTAGTAACCAATCCTTTTTCTATTGCTTTTCTATAAATCATTTCGTGGTCAATCCCTCGACCATTATCTGAAATATCTATAACTATATTATTTGTGTTATTTCTCAACACAACAGTTATGGTCCCATCCTTTTCAATCCCATGATCACATGAGTTTTGAATGATGTGCATGATTGAGTCTTTGATGACTGAAGAAGTTTTTACATCCATGTAAATATCATCACCTTCTATTTTTAGCAAAATGTCTTTCCTTAATGATGTTGAAATTCTCTGTACGGTATTTTTAAGTGACTCTAAAGTGACTTTAAACTCTTCCGTTTCTAATTTCCTCACAATATCATCTATTAAATGAACTTTATTATTTTTAACGGCTTCTTTAATTTCTTCAACACTATCAAGAAATAGCTTCCTCGATAATTCAATGGAATCTGATCCACCAGCAAGATAAGTTTCATCTATATCGTATCCAAAAATTTCTTTTGCCAAGTTAAGGTATTCTTCAACTGCTAATTGAATGCTATCATTTATGCCTTCCATAATATTCCTAAGCAGAGATTCTTCTGGAGGGTCAATTCTAAGGTCCTCAATTTTTCCCTCTAAAATATGCAAAACATGAGATAGACCATTCATTCCGTACATGCGAGCACAACCTTTTAATGTGTGGGTGGCCCTAAAGAAACCGTTCAAGTCCGCTACATCTATAGATTTTTTTGATAGTGAAAGATTAAGGTTGGTCTCCCTAACAAATAGCTTTAAATCTTTTTTATCATTAGAAACAATCTCTTGTAATTTCTGAATTTTTTCCCTATTCGCAACATCTTTCTCTTTAGACTCTCTTTCTAAGTTTTCAATATCAGTAACGTCCTCCACAACCAACATAAGCTTCTCTACAATGTCATCCTTATCGAGGATTGGTGAATAACTTATTTTCATTGAGCGGTTGTTCCCATCTTTATTTATCATTATTACTTTGCCGGGGAGGTTTTCTTCCATCGCAGCAAATTGATAGTCATCTTCCCCTACTGAAATTGATATCGTAAATTGAAGTGAAGAAAATAATTCATCATCTCTAGACAAATCTTTAAATAGAGTATCATACAAACTTTTCCCCTCAATCAGATCTCCAAACATTTTATTGCTGTAATCAGAAACAGGAGCAATAATCTCTCCTTGATTATTTACCGAAAACACTGATTGTTTCATATTATTTAAAAGGGATTTAGTTTCACTTAAAGTGTGGTTTAACTGCTCAGTTCTTTTCATAACCTTCTTTTCTAAATTGGCATTTAGATCAGCAAGAGAGTCATTACTTTTGGCCAACTCTTCTGATTTTTTCTGCTCAGCTTTTCTCAATGTATTTATAATGTCGGCCAGTCCAAGAGCGATTAAAACGATCTCCATTATAATTGTAACTTTCCAGAAGTTTAAAGTATAAAAATTCGCTGGAATAGAGCCAGAATATGCAGAAGACATACAGAAAGCACCAATCGAATAAACAAAATAACCGGGAAAATAAAATTTCGCAGTCCTCATCTTTTCCCAATTACTCTTATAACTTTTAATAAAGGCGATACCAACAGTAATAATAACAATTGCTACTGTGATCTTTACACTCTGATAGAAGATATAAACTAATATTATCTTTAGTGCTTCATAATTAAGACAAGCTATCGTTAGGCATGAAATAATACCAAACCAGCATGATAATATTTTATAAGCAACAGGCATATTATTTTTTAAGTCAAGAAAAGATATAGTTAGCATTACGGATGACAGAACTAGAAGTAGCACTGAAATTACAACCAAATCATTTCTGAGAAATTTTCCAGGGTCAAAGAATGTATTGATCCACCCTGAAGCGGAATAGTGCTGCAAAAATAAAGCTGCGAGATACAAACAGTAGTAGCCATATCTTGATGACTTTGAGCTGAAAAATACAAACAAATTATAGGAAAACATTATAAAGAGGATAGAGAAAAAAGAAACATCAACAATAACATCATCCATTTTGCTTTTATTAAAGCCACTTATATTTGAAAGTTGAAAATTAAAAGACATAGTCCCAAAGGCCTGAACTCGAATGTAAACTTCATCCTTGCCAGTGATATCAAAAACTGGGTATTTGTAAATTATCTCTCTATCCCAAAAAGGCGCCAAATCACCAGCAGATGACTTTTTCCATTTAAATCCATCTTTATAATAAAGTGTGACATAGTCCAAAATTGGATTGGTCATCGTAAGATATTTAACATTTTTAAAGGTATTAATTCCACTCAACTTCCACCAATATGTATTGAAGCTTGGCTTGAATCCTACTTGAGATTTTCCATATTTTTTAAAGTCTTTTTTAACCACTTCTTCAATGGTTAAAGTATCTCCCTTTTCTAAAAATAATTCAGCGTCCTGAGTTATATTTATTGTATTTGGCCCGGAGTTTACTGTTCCTTCTGCGGATAAGATTAAGAATGGTGTCATAATTAATATAGCTGAAACAAAAACCTTTCTTATTGCTAAATATATAAGGCCCTTAATTGAAACCTTTTGAGAGTCTGCCCTCCCTATCTTCCAGGTTTGAGTCCAATTGCTAATAACCACAACCTTGATTAAGTCAAAAAATTTCAACTTTCATATTTTACTAATCGGTTTGAAAAAAGATGGCCTTATAAAAATAACAAAAGAAAAACCAAGGTTAGGAAAAATAAAGTACCTTTTTTTCAATCACCTACACGATTTCCAAAAAACCTAAAACCGTAAAAGAGAACTCTTTAGGAGCACTCCCAGAGGGGCTATGGAAAAATTCAGTGATTAAATCATCGAGGGGGAGAGAAAAAACGTGCTTTGTTTTTCCTAACCTTTTGAGAATCTGTTGGATCTTGCCATTGAAAAACTAAAAAAATAATTAATCTTGGTTTTTTAGTTTTTCAATAGCATAATCTAATAGTGACTCGATCTTACTTATATTAAACTTAACTGCGCTTTCTTCAACTTTATCCAGCAAAACTAATAAGACATTTAACTTGGTGTGCATTAATTTTTCTTTAAAAAATGGAATCTCTTTTTCCATGTTGGTTATTTCCATGGAATTTCTCCATTTTTTAATCGTTGCATGGGTTTCTAGAATTAGTTTAAGGTCTTCCTTACTTAAATTCTTTGGAAGACTGAAGGCATATGAAGGCCCTACTTTGGCAATTTCATTTATAAAAACCTTCTCGTGTTTTAAATGTCTTGCTATTTCATTTAAAAAATCTTCCTCATCAACTGGTTTTTGCAAAAAGCTCTGAAACTCTTTTTTTATCCCTTCCTCAACTTTTAATGCAGAAATCAAGACAACTGGTGTGTTTATATTTTTTGTTCTTAAAATAGTTAAAACCTCATCTGCATTGAATTCGGGCATTTCAAAATCAGTCACAATCAAATCCGGTCGAACTTCTTTTACTTTTTTTAGTAGTTCACTACCATTTTGAGCGCTTTCAATTTTTAGGTTATGCATAGAAAAATAGGCTTCATAAAGTTTGATATTTATCGGGACATCGTCCGCAATTAAGATGGTGTCGCCAAAAAATTTATAAGAAAAATTTCTGCTTTCAGTTTCCTCATTGAAAAAGGTTGTGTCTTTAAGGGATATAGTAAATACACTTCCTTTTCCAACCTTAGATGTTACCTGTATGTCGCCGCCCAAATCATTAATTATTTTTTGGGAGATGTATAGCCCAAGACCGCTTCCTCTTTCTTGAATTGTTCCATGCTTATGAATTTGAGAGAAGGGTTGAAAGAGTTGTGCTAACTTTTCTTCTTTCATCCCTTGCCCAGTATCTGCAATGTGAATATAGAGATCGAATTTATTTTCACTGTAACCTTTAAATATAGCTTTTATTTCTAAAGAAATATAACCATTTTTCGTAAATTTAAGGGCGTTATTCAAAATATTATCCAAAATCTGCTTGAGTGCTAATTCATCGGTTTCGATCGATGCAGGAATATCATCAGGAAGGGTGAATTGAAAATTTAATCCTTTGTAATAGGCTTCATTCTTGAAGAACAAAGAAACTGAATTTAAAATTTCTTTTAAATTACATTTCTGTTTGATGACTTTTAGCTCATTTAGTTCTATTTTGCTGAAATCATGGACTGAGTTGACCATTCTTAAAAGGGATTTACCGCTGGTATTAATAGAATCAACGTATTCTTTTTCATACTTGTTTGTTTCTGTTAATTTTTTTTGTAAAATTTTAGAAAAACCTAAAATGGCATTTAAGGGTGTTCGAAGCTCATGGCTCAAGTTCGCAAAGAATATATTTCTTTGTGTGTGAAATTCTTCTAGAGCATTATTACTATTTTCCAAATTAAGATTTGCATCTTTCAATTGCGATGTTCTTGATTCGACCATCAAATGAAGATCCTTAGAAAGGGTCTCAGATTTTGTAAAAGCATTAGAAAATTTTATCGAAAGAATGTAGCATTGAAAAAAGACCCAGATTACCATGGTCAAGGGCCCGATCATTGGAGGTGATAATAAATTGAAAGGGGTAACCAACATATCGTGAATAAACCCCATTAGCATAAAGAGAACACTAACTAAAACTTCCTTAGAAAACTTTGTTTTATTCAAATAAAGCTTTAAAAGAAGCCCTATCCCCACATAAAAAATAATCCCTATGCTAGAGAAAATGGACATTAAAATAATTTTTTGGGAAAAAATATTCGGTGGGGTAAAAAGAATGATAGAAATAAAAAATAGAGAAACGTAAAGACTTACCTTTTTCAATCTTGAAAAAACGTTATCAAAAATTTCCCCCAAAAAGAAAAGACCGCAAGTCATAAACGTCGATAAAGACAAGTATTCTAATTTGGTGGAAAGTATAAAAATTAATGGCGATGAAGAATCAAAGGCCCAATTAATATAATACCCAGTACACATTAGTCTTACAAAAAGATTAAAACAAAGCAGGGAGAAGTATAGGGAAGATTTATCCTTTTTTCTTTGATAAAATAAAATTAAATGATAGAGGGCCATTATAAAAAGAACTCCGATTCCAAAAAAATCTCGATATTTATTGTATTCAAAAAACCATTTAATTTGACTCTGTAAACCTATTCTTGGCGGTGAGTTTATTTTACCAAACCTGTAATAAAAATTTGAAACGTGGACTAAGAGATTAATGTCTCCCAATGAATCGACTTTTGATATTTCAAAACTGAACCTAGGATGTTCGAAGCGCTTCTGTTTACCGACTTCTCCTACATTAAATATTTTACGAACGCCGTCTTTACTAGCAATAAACATTTTATAAGCTGTAAAAACTTCTGGGGAATCAAAAAAATAGGTCAACTTGTCATCGAGACCTTTAACTTTTAAGAGAAAACTTCCAAAACCATATTTTGGAAATTTTTTCTTTCCTGAATCCCAGCGACCAGGTACATTCACCAGAGAGTCAAATTGAGGGATATGACCTTTTACTAAGACGGTTGGATTGATCAAGTTTTTCCAATAAAACTTCCAATCGCCTTTAAGTTCAACAGGACCGTCCTTTTCAAAATTCCACCCAGATAAGTCTAAAACACCATTGACTGCCTTAGGAGCTACTTTTCCGGAATACCTCTGTCCACAAGAGGTAAAAATTAGGATAATTAAAATAAAAAGAAGTTTCTTTCTTATACGCGATTTCATTTCTTTCCTGAAAAATGAATTTTTTCTGTTTAAAACTACGCTTACTTATCGTTCTTTTTGAAGGATAATATAATGTTAAATATTTCTGACCATTCTAGTTTGTTCTCAAAATACAAAGAAAACTCACTAGCTGATCATAAAAAGATAAGTAAATCTAAGCTTAATAGAAGTTCGACTTAATTAAAGAAAAGCGAGATGTCTTTGTGCTCATGTTGCTGAATGGGGGTGTTCCTAAATAGACTTCTTTTACGGTTTTATATTTTTTGGAAAATATTCGATGAGTTAGTTAGGTCGGGTTTATCTTTATGTTTATCTATATTGTTTAATTTCGACCAATGTGTGTTCCGACTCTCTTTGGCCCTTACTGAACTCTTTTTAAGTTTTTAAAATTTTTTATTGATAGCTTCATCAATGGAAGGGTCCTGTCCATTTTCTAGAAAAAGTTCCATATTGGGTGTGAGGTTTTATCTTTTGCCAGAGCTATTGGCCTTGTTTA
>JAOMEV010000084.1 GCA_028346125.1 Bacteriovoracales bacterium
TGGAGATTTTTCTAAAAGAATAAGCAAACAATACCTAATAGGAAGTAAAAACGAAGTTACCTCATTATCAAAATCTATGAATAAGATGACAGATGAAATCGAAAAGTTAACAACAAATTTAAAAAATGAAGTTGAGTCCCAAACGAAAGAAATTCAGTTACAAAATGACAGTTTTTTCAATCTATTGTCTAACTTAGACCAAGGTTTTCTTATTCTTAATGCTAGAGGTGAAATTTCAGGTAAATCTACTGAAATCACAAAAGAAATTTTAGGTTGCAACCCGTCGGGTTGTAATGTAACTGATGTTTTTCAGTTAAATTTTACAGAAAAAAAGGCCTATCATAAATGGCTGGAACACCTTTTCAACAATAAAATGCCTTTTAAAGATCTTTTGCCCTTGGGAAAAAAATCACTCGATGATATTGATGGAAAAGAAATCTCTTTAATTTACAAACCGATTTATGGAAAACTAGGAAAAAATAAACTTGAAAAATTAATTTGTATTATAAAGGACATGACAAAAGAAAAAAGTAATCTTAGGAAAATCAAGCTGGCCCATGAAAAAAGTGATATGGTTTTAAAATTAATTGATTCACCTATAGAATTTTTGGATATTTTAAGTGAAATCCAGTATCTCATTGATTCCTTTTTACAAAACTCTAAATCTTCTAAATTTGATGAAGTATTTCGATCTTTCCATACCTTAAAGGCCAGATTTGCCAATTACAAGATATCCGTCATTGTTAAGAGTATTCATGCTGTAGAAGAAGACCTTTTTACCATCTTGAAATTCAAAGAAGATATGCAAAAAAATGCAAAAAAACCGGACCTTTTTGAAGGAAGTTTAAATTCAAATGATAAATATACCAAAATTTTTGAAAATATTGAGTTAAAGGTCTATAGATTAAGTGAAGATCTTAAAAAGTTTTTAAAAGAGAATAGAAAAGTTATTGAACTTGCCCAAACATGTGTGAACTCTAGTGATCAAGTTGAGGAACTTCATGAAGCAAAAAGAACCGTTTTAAAATTTAATGAAATCATTACCGAAAGATTTGTTCTCAAAAATATAAAAGATTATTTCATGCAATATGAAAAAACAGTATCAGAACTCTCTGGATCTTTAGATAAGAATGTCGAACTCATTATTGGAGATACCGATATTAATATACGACTAGAGTATTATAAAGATTTTCTTTCTTCACTTCACCATGTTTTTAGAAATAGCTTAGACCATGGGATTGAGGATAAAGAAGAGAGAATAGCCCAAAATAAAAAAGAAAAGGCAGTAATTGAAGTTGTTTTTAAAAGAAAAGGTTTTCTTAAATTTCAAATTGCCATCAAAGATGACGGAAGAGGTATAGACCCATTAAAAATAAGAAATCTTGCAAGTAAAAAAGTTAATTTGAGTCATCTGAAACTAAATAACATGACTCCAAATCAGATTATTCAACTTATTTTTGAACCTGGTTTTTCTTCCATGGAGGAAACAACAATAATCTCAGGAAGAGGTATTGGTATGGATGCTGTAAAAAGTTGTGTTAATGACCTAGAAGGTACTGTTTGGGTTGAATCTGAAATAGGAGAAGGTACATTGTTCGTGGCAGAGCTTCCCATCATTAGATAATAAGATAAAGACAGCGGATTCCCCCCAAAAACTTAACGCGATGGCTTTTTATACGGCCCGATCAAATGGTTCACTAGTGCGGCTTCGGTGAGTTTATCCTTAGAAGGCATTTGCTTTAATAAATCTGAAAACTCCATATAGGTCTCAGAAGCTTCACTCTTTCCAGAGACCTTCAACAAAAACGAGATAAGCCGGGAACGGTACATCACTCGCGAAATGATATCATCAAACTCCCTATAAGGGGGCATTGGCCGGCCACTATATAGACGACGCCCTCTCTGAATTCAAAGACTAAAAGCCATGATCTTTAAGAATTTTTTGAAATTTCCCATTCTTTTTTATTATTCTCAGCCCTTTATTGAAGGCATTCAGCTTTTCTAACGCTTTTTTAGATTTTTTGGAAATCGCCAAATACATGTTGTTTTTTTTCAAAGGTTTCCCTTTTCTAACAGGCAAAGTACTTTTAATTAAGGAATTAATGACGGGTTCTTCTTTAAGTAAATTTAAATTATATTGGAATATTTTTTCAGGGGAAACAAAAAAATCCACTCTTCCCTTAACCAGCATTCTTATTCCTTGACTGTAACTAGTAACTTCACGCTTTTTAAGATACTTTGCCTGATCAAATTCTTTTTCATGGGCAGCTTTTCGAACGACGGCAAATTTATAAGGTCGTAAATCCTTAACGGAATTATATGAAAACTTTAGAGACTTTGCCCCATGTAATGACACAACGACTGATCCAATTGGGTCTGAAAAATAATAATGCTTCTTTCTTTCATCATTCATATAAGCAAGGTAAAGTCCATCGAAATCACCCCTTTTCGTTATCTTTACGGCCCGTGCCCATGGCATAAAGCTATATTTCAAATCGTAATTGACCTCTTTTAGGGCCTGCCTTAAAACGTCTACTGTCCACCCAAAGTTTTTGAGTTTCTTTCCGGTATGAGGAATAAAGTCTTCACAAGCTACACTCATCTGATTTTTGGAAAAGGCACTTCTAGTAGAAAAAATTAAAAAAATAAAAATTAAATATTTCATTTGCTCTCCTTTTTTGTCTTTTCGGTTAAGGTTAGAAAAAACAAAAGGCCATTTTTATTTACTAAATGACCGCCTCTCTCGCAAACTCACGACACAACCTAAGAAAACGACTCTATAATCGCCCCCTATTTCGCAGCATACGTGCCAAGGCATCTCGTATTACCTTAAATAAGGCGAGCTTCTCTTAAACAATAGTAATTTAAAACTCTTTCAAATATAGTTATATGGGTTAATATAAAATCATGAAACACAAGATCACATTGTTCTTTTATCTACCTTCTGTAATTATAGTGCTATTGGTAGCTTGTAGTACTATCTCCATAGATGAAGATCAGTTAATTGTCCCAAAGACCTGGCCCACGACTGAGTTTGGGCCTGGTTTATATTATCGACAACCATTTCTGGATTTACCTGGAGGACTCCTAACGAGTTTGGGTCGCTTGCCTTTATCGACTACAAATGTTGAAGCTTTCGATATAAGGCCTGAGGCTGCCGTGTATGCTGTCAATGATCAACTGGTATTAGTTACACCTGATGGAAATGCTAACTCATTTCTCATCCCAGGAATACATCAAATGGATCGGCCTTCATTCTCTCCAGATGGCAAGAAAGTAGTTGTGCAAGCTCGAGAGACATATACAGAACCAGAGGATATCAATATTTATATTGTGGATTTAAAGACCAAGAAATTCAAAAGAATAAGTCACCTAGATATCAATGAGGAAAGTCCTGAATGGTTTACTAACCAAAACAAGATAGCCTACACCTCTTTTGGGCCACATGGGCTTGTCGCACACATTTATGATGTTGATTCCGGCATGGAAATTCAGACTATCCCAGGAGGAGGGTCCATACATCTGACCGTTTCTCCTGATGGTTCTTTGCTATTTAACCCGGTTCTAGCACGGCTATACAATGTGGCCACTGGGAAGATGGTTGTGGACTTGAAAGATAAAATATTATCTGCCATTAAAGATAACGGCTACAATGTAGATACTCGATTCCAAGGGCAAGCAGGACAAGGAACTTTCCCAATGGATGCTGACTTCTCACCTAATGGGAATCACATAGTTTTTGACGGTGCCGTGGAAAAGAATGGTAAATTCGGTCTTATTATTTTTAAGATGACGACCTCAGGTGATAATATTACTCCTATCACTCGCCTTATAAAAGTGAACCCTGCATTCTCTAACAATAATAACTATTCTCAACTGGCCCCAAATTGGTTTCGGGGACAAGTCAAATACAAACCCTAATAAAAAAAACAAGAAGGCGTTTTTTAACTGCTATAACTGTAAACGACCTGCCAAGACATAAAAATTTTACTTCCTAATAGAAGTTCGTGAGGTATTCTGGCACTTATGTTGCAGCCCCTAAAGGGCTTTCTTTTATGACCTTAGGTTTTTTCTAAAATATTTGATGAATGAGTCGTGCCGGTGAAAGAAAAAAGGTGCTTTGTTTTTCCTAACCTTCTGACCGGATGAAAAAATTCGATTGTGTGATTAAATTTCTGGCCAACTAAATAAAATTTTGTTGAGGCGAACTGTTAGTAAACCCCTCTTTAAGAAGGGGTATTAATTAAAAAATTATTTTTTTTAAAATCCCCAAGGAACACTCAAGCTGAAGAACATTTCATTATTTTTAATTATATTTTCTCCTGTGAGGGTAGTTTCCACTCCCGTATTAATAACTTTTTGTTTATCAGATTCGAGTATTTTGTAATCAAAGTTGAGTTTTATAAAAGGTGCAATGGAGTAGCCAACCCCAAAAGAAAGCCCACTTCCTGAATATTCTACTAGTGAGCCTTTAATCTTATTGGAAAACACGTATCCAGCCCTGAAAGACAGCATAATGGGGAGGGAGTATCCTGCATAAGCACTTATATAAGTATGGTCAAAATCACTTTTACTTCCTCCGCTGGCCTCCCACTCAAGTTGACCCATCAAGTATTCTGCTCCTATAACAAACCCCATGGTTGAAAATCCCCCACGTCCTCCATACATAAGACCTGTAGAATCGTATTTGGATTTATCTTCAAGGCTTCCCATAGCGTACCCTGCGACAGGCTCGATAAATACACCCGCGCTGGCCTTCATAGAAAATATCATAACAAAAATAAAACTTAGAGTTTTTGAAAACATATGATCCTCTCTTTCCAGATTTATAGTAACCTTTCGAGAAAAATAAAATTTTCTTAATAGAAGCTCGTCTTATTTAAGGAAAGATGGGATGTCTTGGCACGTATATTGCTAAGAGGGAGTTTTTCTAGGGGGCTTTTCAGGTTTTGTGGGAAATATTCGATAAGTGAGTAGTTTTAGATATTGAAAAAAGGGTGTTTATTTTTATTAGCCTTGAAGGGCATCGGTTATCATTAAAATATATTTTAACGATATTATTGATAAAGGTGGATAACTTTTAAATCAAAAAAACTTAAAGATCCTTCTGCTTGAGTCCTGAAACTTATGGGAACCGAAGAATTTGAAAATGAAAAATGTATTCCAAAGGAGAAAAAAATTGAAAATTATTGTGTATGTGATTTACACATCCACGAGAACCTTCTCCATTTTCGTAAGGAACAAAAAGAGGTGAATAGATGATAGGCCCCATAGAAAAAGTTGGACTTGGTTTGATGATATTTGTGCTGATGATGGGCATGGGCTCCACTTTAAGCTTTGAAGCTTTTAAAAACGCTTTTAAAAACCCGAAAGGTCTTTTTATTGGGCTATGCAGTCAATTTGGTCTAATGCCAATTATTGCTTTCATTCTTGCTAAAGTATTCGACCTCCCGACAGAAGCTGCTATTAGCCTAATTATGCTTGGTTCTGCTCCAGGAGGTACAACGTCCAATCTCTTTGCGTATTTTGCTAAAGGAGATTTGGCCTTAAGTATTTCGATGACTTGCTTTTCGACTATAATGGCCTTTTTTATGATGCCACTTTGTTTAAAACTTACAGTCAGTTCGTTTACTGATGTTGGTTTTTTTATTCCTTATAAAAATATTATTTTCACACTTATTAGTATTTTAATACCAGTTTCTATTGGGATGTTTATTAATTCTAAGAATAAGGAGATGGCGAAAAAGACAGAGAAGGCGGGAAGTATTATTGGCATTGTAGTTATTATTTTTGTGATTGTTGTAACTTTGATGAAAAATTCTGAGGCCTATTTGGATGCAAGTGGCGCTTATTATTTTGTTGCGATTTTCCTAGGCATTTTTGGGTTTATTTTTGGATTAGCTATGAGTAAACTTTTTAAACTTTCAACCTATCAGGTTAAGGCCGTTAGTTTGGAGACCGGTATCCAAAATACTCCTCTAACAATAGCAATTATAATGTTGAGTTTTCCAGAAGAACTTCATCAAAAACTACTTGTGATACCAGCGATTTATGCATTATTTATCGTGTTGAATTCTTGTGTGTTTTCCTATCTCCTTTCTATGATAAAGGAAAAAGATTAGGAACAACAAACATCCTTTTATCAAGGTTAGGAACTTTCCCTTTTATAAGGAAATTCTTAACTTTACCAACAGCCCACTCCTTATTGCTTTTATCAAACTCTGGTGCCATACTTTTAAATCACGTTTGATTTTTTAAGTTCACCTTTAGCGAAGGATTCATTGTGAGTGCAAAAACAGTAATGACTATCGTTGGCGTCATCTCCATCATTGAAGGCATTGCCTTTTATGTGGGAGCAGAGCAAATAACTCGTGGCGCCTTTCCCCTCTTAACAGGCAATGCCCTCGAAGTGGGTACTATAATGCATGAAGCAATGGCCTCTGCTATGGTCGCCATAGGGGTTTTAATTTTATTTTTAAGGGACAACACAGGGGTTGCTGCGAAAAAGAGCTTACAAGGCATCGCCGGGGCCAACAGCATCTTTTTAATTGGTGGTCTCATCCATCTAGTGAACTCCCCTGCAAAACCACCTCTACCGGCCTTGGGGCTTTTGGTTGTGATCATTGCTGCTTGTTTAGTGTCGGCCCAGAAAGTGAAGGTTGATTAACACAGAGGTATTTAAGAGAAGTGAGAAGGTTAGGGAAAACAAACGCACTTTTTTCTCTAAGCTTAAAGGTGTTGAAGGGGTTTTTATCCAAGTCCAAAAGAGAGGGGAGGATGTAACACCTC
>JAOMEV010000085.1 GCA_028346125.1 Bacteriovoracales bacterium
ACCCAACAGTTCTGTTGCGTGATCTGCTTTAGGGGTTGGCAGGCCACCGGCCACCATATAGGCATCACCAATAGTTTTGATTTTCTCCAGGCCCCGCTTGGCCACTTCCTTGTCAAAGGCCGAAAAGATGAGATTGAGCATAGTCACTGTCTCACTGGCCGGACGTGTGGCCGCAAGGGCCGTAAACCCTACAAGATCAGCAAAAAGCACTGAAGCATCTTCGAAGGCGTCTGCGATAGTGTGCTGTTTTTTCTTCAATCTCCGTGCAATCGATAGAGGGAGCATATTCCGTAGCAGTGTTTCCGAACGATCATAGGCCTTATAGAGCTCTTTCCTGGCCATATGAAGATCCCGGTGAAAAACCCAAAACACAGAAAAAGACAACGCCACTGTAAAAATAGCGGACAGACCTCTATAAACACTAAGGTCATGATCAATTAGATGACCACCAAAGACCGAGGCCCATAAATCACGTTGCCATTCAAACCAGCCTATAAAAACTAAGACAACGGAAGTAAAAAATATCCACCAAAACCGATCCCTAGGGTGGATTACAATCAGGGAAAATATGGGAATGACCATCAAATAGAAATGTACCCCCATTGAAGGCGGAAGGAAAAGGAGACCTGTCCCTACCAATTGAAGCACGCCCAACAACATGAGCCCAACACCCAGTATTCGCATAGCAGATGGTTTATTAATTACTGCGACGAAAGCATAAAGTCCTGCAAAAACCCCATTAAAAATAGCGAGTGCTCTAAGCCCCAGGTTTAAATAAAAAACCACATAGAGTGACGATATGGCCCAGGCACAGATCGCGATTAGCCTGATGGCCCTCTGGCGTTGGACACGGCCCTCGGGTGGATCCTCAAACCAGGAATCATCTTTGGAATTTATTTCAATGCTCATGGAAACTCACAATACAATATTTTTTACCTCGACAGGGTCGACTCACAATTGAATAGCAAAAAAATGCACTTATTCCAAACTTTGCCAAATCTCCATGTAAAGGAACCTGTTTACCTATAGAAATAAATCCTATTTATACAAAAACAGAAACGATAAACGAGTGCTGCTTCTGTATCGAGAGAAAAATATCAAGAACCGCCACCTAATTTCAATTATTTACGGCTTAATTATTGTGTAATATCTTCAACCCAAATTGACTCTCATGGCCATTTTTGGCATTAATTAAGGAAATTGATTTCAGTTATTTCCAAGGAGCTTAATTTGAACCATCGTAAGTTTTTAACCCTTTTAACTATTTTATTTGCCTGGACACTAACCTTCTCTCCAGAGGCCTTTTCAAATATTCCATCTAAGAAGATTTATTTAAAGAAAATGAAAGATTTAAAATTTGAAACTTCTAATGTTTCCTTTGAAGAAGAAAAGCTACCGGGAATGTACCATCTTCCTTCAGCAGGCCCTAGTACTTACGCTAATAAATTTCTTATTTGGGCAAAAGACAAAAGAGGAAGAAAATTAATGGCCTTTAGGCCTATAAATACAACAACAGGCTGTAATTCTGGCTGTACACCAATTATATTTCACCTTGCTTTGGACCTTGAAGGAAAAACACTTTCAATCATCGAAGAAAAGGATCAGCCTTTAAGAAAGATCTATCACAAAAAATTAACAGACCTTGATAAAGCAAAGCTTTTAAAAATTGCTAAAAATTTGCCTGAGGCCCTTAAATGGGTTGAAAAGCCGACACAACTTACAAATTCATTTACTCATTTTCCTCCTCAAACATGGACTACTTATAGCGACACCCTAGTTAAGGGTGGTGCTTATACAACTTACCGTGTTTTTCAAGCGGCCTTAACGAGTTACCAGTTTTTAGGGATGAGTAAAAGAGATAAGGTTAGAAACCAAAAAGGACTTCAAGCGGTTCAACAAATACTAAATTCAAGGCCAAGTTCTCTTTCTGACTTAAAAAATGTTATCTCTAGAATAGAAAAAGCAATTAAACATCCTTCTTTAAACCAAGAAGCAAAAGCGAAACTTTTGGCCGGTTTGTTAAATAACCTTAAGCACCTTGCTTATTACGGTTCTCATAAAGACTTAGCACTAGTAAAAAGGTCCCTTGATAGAAAAGAGTATAGAGGTCTTTTTAGATTTCAATACTGCGAATTTCTACAATCTCTTTTAACATTCGAAAATGGACAAAAGCTTCTTATTGAGAAGACCAAAGACTCAGGAAAATGGCCTGTATGTGAATACCAAGTTGATAGCATCCTACCTCTTTTAGCTGCGGCCGAATTAGGGAGAGAAGATCTTGTAACTAAACTTTACAACGAAGAAACATTTAAAACTATTCCTGAATTTATTAAAAAAGACCCTTTACTGCTAAAAGCATTCATTAAAGCGACTCGTCTTTTAAGAAAAGAAGGGCTTTACCTAAAAACCTTAGCGGATATGGTTGTCAGGTATCCTTTAGGAGATCACTCTAATGTTTTAAAAGAGCTTTCTCCATTTCAAATGAACAAACTAAATTCTCAAAAAAAATTAGCAGAAAAGTCTTACAGAGAAGAACTTGCAAGACTTGTCATAAAAAAAGACCCTCCAATGTCTTTCCCAAAAATAACAGGACAAAGAGAGAACGGTTCAATTCAATTACCATTCAAAAAAGAAAAAAGACAAATTTATGTTTTCTTTGCCTCTTGGTGTCCACACTGTAAAAAAACAATTAAGAGCTGGGCAGAGGACTCAAAGCTAGGAACTTCATTCTGGAATAGTATAGGTCTTATAGAGGTTTTCGCGAAAAAGCCTGGTAGAGCGCCCCTAAAAGAATTTTGTCAAGCGACAGGACTAACTTCTTCAAAAAGCTATATCTGTAAAGATGTGGTTCAAGTTTCTGCGGCCAAAAATGCACAAAACTTTTACGAACTTATTAACTTAACGGGCGTTCCAAGAATCATTTTAACGGATTCAAAAGGTAAATTGGCCGTTTTTGATTATAAAATTCCTCATGCAGAAGGAACCGATTTCTACAGAGACATTAAGTGGCTCCTAGAAGAAACAAAAAAGCTTAGAAAATAATAAGATTCGGAGAGGGCCATGAAAGTTTTAATAATAGTTTTTATTTTGACATTAATTGGTCCTCTTAATCAACTTAGGGCCGAAACATCCAATTTTCACCTTTTCTCAATGGGGACACTTTGGAAAATAGACCTCTATCATCCCAATAAAGCTTTAAAAAAAGAAATTCTTAAAAATATTTTAAATAAAAAGCTTCAAAAGTATGATCAAACCTTTTCCGACTGGAGTCCCTCTAGTGAGCTGAGAATACTTGAAAAAAAAATGGAAAGCTGGTTAACCCCATCCCCACTTTTCATGAGAGGTTTAGAGTACTCTCAAGAAGCATTTAATCATACTCAAAAAAAATTCGACATAACTATAGGTTCAGTCCTTTGGAAAGAGGCCCAAAAAGCTGTGGGATTAGAAAAGTTACAAATGAGAGTTAAAAAGGGTTCAAAACAATTTAGGTTTTTAACCCATCCCAAAAGACTTACTTTTGGAGGGATTGTTAAAGGTATGGCCCTTGGAAGACTATCTCAAATATTGATAAAACATAATATCAAAAATTTTAGAGTCGATGCGGGTGGTGGAAACATTTCCATAATGGGTCAAAAAAACTCTTTAATGGCCTGGGAAGAAGAAATAGAACTTGGCGCTTTAACAAAAGATGAAATTGTTTTCATTTCAAGGTCAAAATTAACAAGGCCTAATGGTACAAAGCATATTTTCTCTAGAACAAAGACGAAAAAAAGTAAAAAGTTTCAAAGTGTTATTTTATGTAAGTCACCAACAAATAGAGTGACAGACTGGGAACGCTTGGCCTCTATATCCGATGCCCTTTCAACAGTTCAAACATTTTCAAATATTAAGATCTCTCAATCTTTAAATTGTAAAAAGCTATAACCTCTTCAAACTCATTCAAAGCTTACAACAACTTTACCTTTGGCCCTTTTTGTTTCAAGATATTTATAGGCTTCTATAATTTCACTTTTAGGAAAAATCTTATCTATAACAACTCTTAAGGATCCCTGATCGATATAACCTTTAAGAGTTTCAAGATCTTCATTTTTAGACTTTACCAGGACAACCTTCCCCTTTTTCTGATTAATTATATTTTTTAAACTTAAAAAGAAATTTTTTACGTTTGGGATAGTCGAAATATAGATACCTTTTTCTTCAAGCGATCCTTTCACTTTTATAAAATTTTTGTTACCCCAACAGTCAAAAATAACATCATATTTTTGATCTAACTTTGTAAAATCTTCCTTTGTGTAATCAATAACCTCATCAGCCCCTAACTCTTTAACAAAGTCTATATTTCTAAAACTAGTAACCGCTGTGATGTGGGCCCCCATAATTTTTCCAATTCCTATAGCAAAAACACCGACTCCTCCACTTGCTCCATTAACAAGGACTCTCCCATTTTTTTCCAAATGACCCATATCTCGAAGGGCCTGTAAAGAAGTTTGGGCCGCGAGAGGAACCGCAGCGGCTTGCTCAAATGAAAGTGTATCGGGGATAACAGACAAAACACTGGCCTTAACTTTTATGTAATCAGCACTTGTCCCAGAAAAAATTTGAAAAGACATCCCGTAAACACGGTCTCCTTTTTGAAAAGAGCTCACCTTATCGCCAACTTCAACGACCTCCCCAGAAAAATCAGATCCAATTGAACGTGGAAAATTGAAATCTGTTAAAGGTCTTATCCAGCCTCTTCTGATTCTGTAATCAAGTGGGTTTAAAGCTATTGCTTTTACTTTAACAAGGAGCTCATTTGATTTAGGAATAGGTTTTTGTGTTTCAATAGATTTCAACACTTCTGGGGGGCCATATTTTTCGTAGACAATTGCTTTCATGGCCATATTGTACATATGATTTTCGTTTTATCAATCCTTAGGTTTAAATGGATCCTCGTCGTCTTCTTCCTCTTCTAAATCTTCCTCGGCCATATCATCAAACATTTGAAAATTTTTAGAGCCAAGTTCATCAGTTTTTGCCTCTACTTTATCTTTATCTACAGTCCTATCATCTTTTAAAAGGCCTTCATCCGCCATCAAATCGACAGTTTCTTCTTTGTTATCAACATCTCCGATAACGACATCTTCTTCGGCTTTTTTCTTGGCCTCTTCTCTGTCTTTTCTTTCCTGATCATCCAAAATATCTTCCTCTGCCATGTCATCAAACATGTTAAAGCTTTTATCAGAAACTTCTGAGTCTTGATCATGAAGAAGAAAATCATCCTCTTCTGCCTTTATTTCTTCTGTTTCAGGTGGTTCTTCAATTGGTTCTTCTTTCTCTTCCTTTAAATCTAATTCTTCCTCATCATCATCAAATTTTGTCCATCCTGTATCTAAAACATCATCATCATCGCCAAAAAGTTGGATATCTCCTTCAAGAGCGTCTATGAGATCATCATCATTAAGGTCTTCAGCAAGGTCTAAAGCGAAAACCTCATCTGGTGTTCCTATTTCAGCGTCAGACCCTAGACCCAAAAGCAGTTTTACGATACTAGGTTCTTTTGAGAGCACACCAAACATCAAGGGGGTCATTCCTACATAACAGGAAATATCTTCTTCACCATATCCATAATCAGAAGAAGTTACTTGGACATCTAAATCAATACCTTTTTCAAATAAAAAGTTTACCAACCCTTCCTCTGCTCTAAAACAGGCCTTGTGAATAACTTGTAGGCCATTTCGATCTCTTTCTTCTAAAGAAGCACCTTTTTCCAAAAGGAGGTCTATAATTTTAAAATACTCCGACTCCATACTTCCCATACAGCCTAAAGCAGTTTTGGTCAAAGGCGTTTCATTTCTTCCCTTTATTGAAAGGTCTGCACCATTGTCCAACAGAAAGCTCACACAAGAAAAATCACCAATCAAACATGCTCGCAATAAAGGTGTTTCCTTAAACTCTTCTTCATATAAATTAATATCTGCCCCTTGAGAAATAAGATAGGCCAAAACTTTATTTTTGCTTTCTCTTTGTTTTATAGTTTTAAAAGGAAGGTTTGCTGCTTCAAGGAGAGGTGTTCCAAATTCGCTCAGGGAATTAACGTCTAGGCCCCTTTCAACAAGGTATTTGATAAGCTGTAACTCTCCACTTTTACATGCAAGATGAAGGAGACTTTCTTTATTGGGAGTTATGACTTTTATCCAAAGACCTTTAGCTGTTAATATTTTAACTAAGTGAAGACTTCCTTCCCTGCTTGCCTTAAAAATAATAGCACTTTCTTCCTCCTCCGGAAGAACTTCTGGATCAGGTATTTTTTCGGTAAGAAACCCGTCTAAACCACTACCCATGGGTCACTCTCTTAAAGCAGGTTCTGTTAATAACTATAAAGGATTTTTAAATTTTTGATTTTTTTTTTATCTTTGTTTAGAGAGTTTTTTTTAAACACCTTTTATAGAAAAGTAATGGCCCATTTAATTTTGTTGATATTTTTTCAGGCCGAATCAAATTAATCTGAGATTTAAAGGCAATGGCCTTTCTATTAGACGAAACCAATTAAACAAAATATTCGATAAATAAGAAAATATTAATCCCCTTCCCAGCTTTTGAATTTTAGCTTTCCTATTTGTCAATTGCCCTTTCATAGACAAAATTCATTAAATCCTTAATAGAAATGATCCCGAC
>JAOMEV010000086.1 GCA_028346125.1 Bacteriovoracales bacterium
AAATTGTTTGTCCTGATTCTTTTCCGTTGTTAGTACCAATATTAAAACCTTTAACACTTGAATCCTTTTTTTCTAGTTTCCTTTCTTGAATTATTAAGTGAATTGCATTTATTTCTGGAGTAAAAAGATCAAAATAGGTAACTACATGCCTTATGGTTCCAGAGATGATGCCAGAAGATTTTTTTCTGTGGCTCCAAATCTTTTTACCTCTTTTAGATATATAACTTTGCAGCTTATCCTGGGACAGGCCTATCAGCTGATCAATTATAAACCTGTTGCCCTCATCAATTTTGGAGGTGACATCCAGCGTATCCCCTTTTCCCTAAATACATAGGTTTAAAAGGAAACTAAGGTCAATATACATGATTTTGAGAAAGAAGAGGAGCCTCTCTCATACAAAGAAGCCGGTTATATGGATTATATAAAGGCCCCCTTCTTTAAAGCTGGAGGAGGCCTTTCTACTTAACTAGTTAAATCGCGACTTCGAAAGAAAATCCACCTTTAAACTCAAACCCTTCTAAGCAATCTTCTTTTCCTTCAAGACCATTGAGCTCATTTTCGTCTTCTATTTTTTTCGAGTAAATATCACCATAATACGTTATTAAGTTTTGTCCTTTCAAATAAGTTCCCTTAAATACCATTGCACTCTTTTGGCCTCCAACAGAATCAGGAGCTTTCATTGTATGAGCAAGAAAGAAAATCTCTTGGCCTCTTTTTGTTTTTGTAAAAGATTTTTTAACCTCAATTGAAAAGTTTCTTGATGCAGACCGGACAACAATCTTTCCTCTCCGGTCTTCAGGCATATCAAGGACCATATCTCTTGAGGCAATTTTTCCCGTCTTTTTTATTGAATAAAAAATCTTACCCGGTACCTCTAAAGCGGAAACCGAACCCATTGATAAAAAACAAAGTAACATACATACCAGCATTTTTCTCATAGAAACATCCTTTTTTATTAGATTATAAAAGTTTACCCACGCAATAATTTTTAAACTATTTAAAGATTTCGTCAAAATAAAAATTGTAGACAATAAATAGACACTTTTTTTAGTGTGCTCTGTAAAAATTTAAAAGAGTAGAACTAGAAAGGCCCAAGAGGACATTTAAGCGATTAGACAAAAATAAAAAGGGTTTTTCTTTCACGCATGGAAAGAAAAGTTTTCCTCAAAAATATCCGAGTTGGCCCCTTTCAAAAATTAACATTCATTACTTCTTTTCAAATACCTTTTTTAACTCGCCCTTTAATTTTATTCCTCTTTAAACCCTTTTTATCAATTTTATCAAAGCAGGCCGAGGCCCTGAAAAAAAGTGATAAATAATTTTGTTAAGTAATCACGTCCTCTTTCTTTTTGGAGAAACCTGTTTGTGAATTAAAAACAACAAAGCATGCTAAAACGAATAGCTTAAATTAAAATAAAGAATTAATTTTTATTTTTTGAATTCCTCTGGGTTGCGGGGATTATCCTGCTCTCCATTAACAAAGAGAAGTGTTGTTCCTGTTGTCAGGTTAGTATTTTCAATATCTCCAACAAGCTTGTGGTAACTAATCACATCAAAGTTTGAAAAAGGTCCTAAAAAGGCCTTATTATTGCCTGGCATATCTGAGTAATAAGAAGGGAGCCCAGTTAAGATTGTTTCCAGGTTTTGACTTCCCCCTTTAGCTTTAAAATACTTTTTATTATAGTAGGAGTAGGTGCTGCAGCCATTAAAGAAAATGATTTGATAGTTCTTTTTAAATTGAAGCTTGGATGCATTAACTTCTTTCAGTCTTATATTCATGCCATCCAAATCGAGATTGGCGCCAAGTCCTGAGTGTCCGTTATAACTTATGATTTCATAATCTTCGATGGCCTTCTTCCAGAAGAGAGGAAACGTTGCATCCGGAGAACTAATATCTGTATCTGTAATCACCATGTCTAAGGTGGCAAGTTTGTTCCCCTTAAGCCTCTTTTCAAATCTTGCAAAATTATTCAGACCTGGAAGATCTTTTTTGCCCTTTATTTTTTTATAACCCAAAGAAAACCATTTTTTCTCTTCAATTTTTTTGAAGTTAAGTGATTTTAAAGCATCTTGCATTTCTTCCCAGTTTTCCATCCCCACATCGAAGGTTGGTTTTTTTCCCTCATCCTCATTATTTTTTAAGAACTGATTAATTTTCATATCGCTATTTTTTGATTGAATAAGTTTTTTTAGGGTTTTTAACTTTGTTGAAATTGAACTTGATGTAACTTTACCTTCGTCATTTTCCCAATTCATATGGTTATTATACCCAATGATGACGATCATTTTAATCTCGTTGTCCTTATAAAGTTTTTTAAATTCAGGGTAATAAGAAATACTTTTCTCATAGTGCTTGGGTTTTCTAAACTTTACATCGACTTCTACAGTCCTTCTTTTCTGATTCATCCAATCATAACAATCTTCTTTATAAGGGTCATAAAAGTACCAGTAATCACCAAATCCAAAGTAGTGGTCATCAGTACAACCCTTGTGATAAATTTTATCTTCTCTTGTTGTAGAAGGAAGGTGAGTTGTGATAGTCGTTTCCTGGATGCCTCTTCTTTTGGAAGAGTTTTTAAGAATATCTTTTGAAATGAGGGCCTTGGTAAAATAATATTTATAACGAACTGTTATTTTTTTACTGCTCACACTCTTTATTCTAATTCCTCCCACAACATGGTTTTCCCCTAAGACTCCCGCAGCTCCTTTTCTAACATCAAGTGCTTCAGAATAACCCGGTGATTGAAGAATGCCATATAGATAGCTTGTTTGCTCGATAATGTGATTTCTAATAAAGGCCCTAAGTTTTTGGTCCTTCTTTTTTCCTTTAAGTTTTATTTTAATTTTGTCTCTAGATAATAATTTCATTCCTTTTTTTAGCTTTATTTTTTTCTTACCAAGGTGAAAGCTCACCTTTTTTAAATCAAGGTAAATGTCAATTTCACCATTTTCCACTCTCAAAATAACTTCTTCTGCATGTGTTAGCTTAAAAGTTTCAGAATCGTTGTTTCCAATTGGATTTTTTTTATCAGGACCTGTTGTTACAGAAGTTGGAAGTCGAAAGGCCCAAAGGGAATAGATATTAAGGCAAATAAAAAACCCCATAAAAATTATTTTTTTCATAAGGACCTTCCTCCATTAAAAAAAGATTTTATTAGTATATCAGATCGGTCTCCTATTTTTTTATATTAAATGAAAAAAAACCCTTTTTAAGAATCATTTTTATTTATACAGGTTTATAGGATTGGCCTAAAGATTGTTTATTTTGTTTTTGTGATAAGTTTATTTCTCATTATATCAGTCACTATTTTCTAACATCGCATTGACTGTTTCCAAAAAGTTTTCATATCTCTCTTCAATTAAGGGTTTTACATACCAAGTTTTTCTCCCAGTCGATTTATTTTTCGCCCTCACTTTAAGAGCATTTTCCTTTGCAACAATACTTTCTGTAGTAAATATGATGACTGGACTATCAATACAAATTCCCTCCTCATACATTTCGTCCAACATTTCAAAACCACCCATCTTTGGCATATTCAAATCAACAATTATAAGGTCACAGTCCCTATTTTTTTTTATCAAATCAAGCCCTGCTAAACCATCCTCTGCTTTGAGAACTTCAAACCCTTCTTTCCTTAATAAATCCTCCACAGTACGTAGGATAATAGGCGAATCATCAATAACAATTATTTTTTTCAAATTCCTTCCTTCAACCGACCAGTGATGGATATATTCTTAATAACCTAGTCTAAGTCTTTCGTGTTATTTATAAGATTTATTAAAATGTTAGCGGCACTTTCTGCAGAGTGCTCCATGTTTCTTAAAGATATTAAAAGTAAAGCAACCGCCCCTTTATGGACTAAATACATATCGTCCTTATTTGTTGAAACATTCTTCAAATACATCGTTAGTGTTAAAAATGGTTTTTCAAAACCTTGATCAAGCTCTTTAAGTATTTTGTTCCAAACTTTTTTTCTTTCTTCAGTCTCTTTCTTTGCCATTTAAGTAACTCCATTTTGAGGAACAAACTCTCCTGACAACTTGTCGTCCTTATTTGATAAAACGTTATTCTAAAATTATTTGCGACACTCCAAAATTATCTATATCATTATTACTTGACACATTTTGGGAGAAACCATGGACATAGATAAAACAACTGAATTTTTTAAATGGTGTTCCATAATAAATGGCTCATTATTAATCCTAACCGCGCTTATAATGTCCTTTAAGCTAGATCTCTACTATAAAATTCACCAGAAGGTTTTCTTCCAAGGAACCAAAGAAGAGTACTCAAAAGCAATATTTAACATGTTGGCCTATTGGAAAATCATTGTGTTTGTATTTAATGTCGTCCCATATTTGGCCTTAATTATTATAAAAGACTAAAGATGGTTAGAAGCGATTTGAGTTGGCACTGTCGTTAAGTTTTGAAAAGCATAATTTTTGAATAAAGACTATTTACCTCTTTTTTCCATAAAAATGACATCAAATGTGGCTTTTTTTTGTAACTTTTAGTGAGTTTATTTACAAAAAAGTAAGTATAACTCAAACCTAAGTATTTAATTTTATATGCTTTAACTAATATTTAAGTCCCTGTGATCAAACTTTAAATTAATATGTAAATATCGTCATAAGAAGGGAAACATGAGCTCTAAAAGGCCTTTGTTCTTTGGGTTAATACTATTTTTAATCAGTTCCTGTGGAGAGGTCAAACGTGAGCTAGTTTCATTTACGATGAGCTTTAATAACAATGAAACGGTTCAATCTTATGGTGGAGGGGTTTTCCTCTATGCTAAAAACACAACAGGTCTTGAGATAAAAGAAAAATTAGATTACCCCTTTGAGCATGGCTTTAGTGAAGGTGACTGGAGTTTCTATGTTATTTCTTATGATGGCCAAAATCTCTTTGAAGGTAATGCCAGGTGCGGATTTACATCTAATGTTGTTCTCAATGAAGAAACGCTAAATGAAGAAACAGAAGTAAATATCAGTCTCAACCAAAGCAATTGCAATAGTTCTGATGCTCAGGCATTGATCACAATGCTTTGCCAATACTTTAATACAACTCCTGATGATTCAAATAGTTGCTCCAATATCGCCACACCTTTAACGGTAGGCAGTTTAGATTTTTGGTTGGACTCTAAAGACTCAGCTACGCTTTTAAGTGATAACGGTTGCACAACAGCAAGCGGAACATCGAACGGCTCGGCCGTTAACTGTTGGAAAAATAAAGTTGGAAACGGTAGTTTAAATGCCGTCGCCGTCGGCTCACCTACTTTAGATACAAGTACAAATTCCGAAGGTCACGTTATTTCACTCACAGAATCAACCTACCTAAGCGTTGAAAACTATAACCCCGACTATACTACAGGAATGGAACTATTTCTCGTCTTTAAATTTTCAGATGGACATGGTTCCGCAATAGACTTAAGGCCAGATCAAAATTATCAATCGGTTTTAGTAGATAACTATACAAATGGTTTAGTTATTATGAATGGCTCAACTTACTATGGAATCGGATCCTCAGACTTAACATCACTAGGTCAGTCATCAAATTCCCCTTTTGGGGAAAGAGGTGCCAATAATTCTTTTGTCATTATGGGAATAACCTTCAATGGAAATGGAAATAATTTCTCTATAAGAAAAAATGGTGATGATGTCATCCGCTTTACTTCATCAACAGGTTACTCTATCCCCTCAGCAACCTACGTCGCTGCTGAAGGCAAGCTACTTATTGGCAAAAGAGGCATCGCCAACCAATACGCCAATGGATTATATGGGGAGCTTCTCATTTTTGATGAACCTCTTTCAAATAGTGAAAGACAAAAAGTTGAAGGCTACCTGGCCTGTAGATGGGGTCTCCAACCTCAACTCCCATCAGGGCACCCTTATCAAAGTAACTGTCCTTAAAATAACTTTTATTTATAGGCCCTATTCCCAAAGTATCCTTTGCATAGTTTTTGTTTAACTATGCTCAAGTCTTGCGCATTCAATTTCAGGGTTATTTCAATAGAGCTTAAAGGGTAAAGCACTTAAAATTTATAGAACAATACTTGTTGCGGTGGAATTAAAGTGAGAACTAAGAAAATATTAATTGTTGAGGATGATATGAAGACCAGGGCCCGGATTAGCGAAATGCTATCTGACCACACAATAGACTATGCTGATGATGGACACCAAGGCATCTCTAAGATTTCTTTAAATCAATATGACCTCATTATTACTGATCAACATATGCCCAATCTGAGTGGTATTGAAATGCTGGAATATTTTGATGGAAAGGGGTCTAAAACTCCGATAATAATGTGCACGACAGAATGCGACCCAAACCTAAAAAGCAGAGGCTCTAGTGCCGGGGTAAATTATTGGATCATTAAGCCCTTTAATATTCTTGGATTTTATAACTTAATCACTGATATTTTTAGAGATAGGGCACTTTATTAAACAATATATATCAATACAGGCAAGCTTCCATATGTGCTTTGTTTTTGCTCCCCCTATTATCCACCACAAGGTAGGTACGCATTTCACCCCTGCCCTTCACATCTACCATGCCACGCTCTTCAAACTGGAAGTCATCGGTAACGGCCGCCACCACACCTTCGGTC
>JAOMEV010000087.1 GCA_028346125.1 Bacteriovoracales bacterium
CCAGCTATTTTTGTTGATAGAGCGATAGGATTTAATCTGTTGCCTTTACATTTATTGCAAAATGATTTGTCTAGAAATTTTTCTAATTCTTCCTTAACTTTTTTTGAATTAGTTTCACTAAATTTTTTTTCCATCCATTTAATTATACCTGGAAAAACTTTGGAAAATTCGTATTTTGAGTTGTCTGATGTGAAAGAAAAGAAGTATTCTTCAGAGCTACCATGCCATAATAGGTCTAAAAAATTGTTACTTATATTTTTATAAGGTAAAGATAAATCGACCTTTTCCTTTTCAGCAATATTTAAGATCATTTGGAAAAGGAAAGTATTTTTATGAATAATGGAATCAAGAGCACCATTTAAAATAGACAAATTTTTATTCTTTATAATTAAAGAAGAAATAAAATTTTTTGTTTCTCCAAGACCATTACATTGTTTGCACGCTCCTAAAGGTGAGTTAAATGAAAAAAGTCCTGGTTCCAAATCAGGGTAGATCTTTCTGATTTTTGGAGACATATAATGTTCACTGAAAATTAATTCTTCATCATTATCACCTACCAAAACTTTAACAATCCCATTTCCTAATTGGAGAGCATATTCAATAGAGTCAAAAATCCTTTTTGTTATATTTTTTTTTAGGATAATACGATCAACGACGAGGTCAATCGTATAGGGCGAGTTTTTAGAAAAATTAAATTCTTCTTGTAGTGATAGAATTGTCCCATTTACACGGATACGTGAAAAGCCCATTGCTTGGCTTTTTGAAACTTCATGAGAGAAATCTCCAATCTTATTTTCAATTAAGGGGGAAAGAATGTGAACTTTTGTTTTTTCTTCAAATTGTTCTATTTTTTTTACAATCTGCGTAGGGGTATTTTTTGTGACTTTTTCTCCTGTTTCGGGGCAGTAAAGATCACCAACTCTAGCAAATAAAATTCGTAGATAATCGAAAATTTCTGTTGTTGTACCAACTGTTGATCTAGGGTTTTTGGTTCTTGTATTCTGTTCTATAGCTATTGCAGGAGATAGGCCTGTAATGGATTCAACATCTGGTGCTTGAAATTGTCCTAAAAATTGTCTTGCATACGAGGATAATGATTCTATATATCTCCGCTGACCTTCTACATAAATTGTATCAAAAGCAAGGGAAGACTTCCCAGAACCTGAAGGGCCAGTAATAACGGTAAAAGTATTTTTTGGTATTTTAAGACTAACATTTTTTAAATTATGAACGTTTGCTTTAGATATAACAATTTCATCTTTAAGGGGCATATAGTTCGGCCTTTTTAGGACTATTGAATTTTATATTGTATATCTACTGATTTTTTAAGGAGGTGATAGCAACCCATGGGATTGGCCTTATTTTTACCATAGAGCTCAAAGCCGGTACCATGATCGACACTCATGCGAAGAAAAGGGAGACCGAGTGTAATATGAAGGCCAATAAGGCCATACTTTTGTTTAAATGGGGAAAGTCCCTGGTCATGATACATGTAAACGTAAAGTTGGTTTTTTTTCTTATTTTTTTTCATGAGGTGTATGCCATCTCCGGGAAAAGGCCCTTGAAAATTAATTTTAGGAAAATCTTTTCTTAGTGAAGAAATGGCAATTTCAATTTCTTTTTCTTCGTTACCTAATAGGCCATTTTCGCCAGCGTGGGGATTAAGACCAATTAGAAAAACTTCAGTTATAGCGTTAAAATATTTTTCAAATTGTTTTAATGAATTGGAGACTTTTTCAAAAATCCTCTGAGAGGTAATATAAGATGAAATTTTTTTGATTGGGATGTGATCAGAAATAAGAAGAATATTTTCATCACCCGATGAAAAAAGCATGGAGAGATTATCTTGTTTAAAATATTTTCTAAAAAATTCTGTATGCCCTTTTTCTTTTTTATTTTCAAACCATAATTGATCTTTTGAAGTCGGGAGTGTGAGTAGAATATCTTTATTTTTTATTATTTGAAGTACTTTGAGGATAGAGTCTGTAGATTGAGGCTTAAATGATGATTTTAAAAAATAACATTTTAAAAAGGATCTTCCGATCAAAATACCATTTTTATTTATTTTAAATTTAATTTTTAAAAAACTTAAATGTTGGATAAGGGTAGATTCGAAAACGACAAGACAAAATTTTTCTTGAAGTTTTAGAGGAATCAAAATAAAGCTTTTAATTAGTATTTCTAGGGAAATAGAATTTTCGTGGCCTTGAGTTATATAGATCATTACTAACTTGGGCCATTAAGAAAATATTTTATAAAAAATTTACTTTTTTCTCTTAAAAACCAAGATTTCAGCACTTTTTTGGCCTTAAGTGCTGAAATTTCAGCACGTATAATATTTTTTTCTCTTTTGAACGCGCCGGACTCAGTTAGGTTTTTACTTTTCACATAAAAGATATGAATAAGGCCATTTGAGACAAGAGGTTTAGAAAATTCGCCTTCACCTAAAGGTTTTAAAAGCATCTTAATTTTATTACTAAGGTCATCCTCATTTAAACTGCCTAAATCACTTTTTTCAAGTCTAGAGAACTTTTTTGGTAGAGGAATATTTTTGTGGAGTTTTTTTACGGCCTTTAAAAGTTTTTCCGGAGAAATCGAGTTTATTGATTCTCCAGGAAAGTTGTAGTCAATGATATTGTATTTATATGAAATAGTTTTATCATTAGAGTTTTTTTTAAAAAATAAATTTTTTATTTCTTGATCACTAATTGTAATAAGAGGACTTATAAATTTTGTATAAAACTCCTGGAACTCCATTCCTTCCCTCATAATTTCAAAATACTCTGGATATGTAATATTTTTTGAATCCAAGAAGCTTAATAATTGATCATGATTTAGATTTAGGTTTGACTTAATTCTTTCGATATTACTTTTCACAAAGTTATCTTTAATTTCAATACCAAGGTTTTTCAGTTTATCTCTTATGATTAACCTTTTTATAAAATGTTCTATAATGGCCTTAGTGTCTTTATTTTCAAGGTTATAAATTTGTGGGGCTAGATATTTTCTTGCTTCATATGTATCTTTTAATCTGGTAACCATAGACTGGGTGATAATTTTGTCGTTAAAAACGCTAACCATCTTATCAAGGAGAACGGCATTTGCTTGTTGTGGGAGCATAAACGAAAGAAAGGCAAACAAGATAAAGATAGAATTAATTTTAATACTTTTCATACTGAGCCTTATAAAAGATTGATTTCCTTTAAAGGCAGTAAAATACCTATTTTTAATTATGTTTGTAAAGGATGGCGTTATTCTAATTTATTGAAGGCTTTTATTGGCTATCTCAATTTTTGCCTTATTTCTTAGGGATAAAAAGTATTTTTTGATAATTCTATCTCGCGACGCATCAAATGTGAGTTTACTGTAGAGAGCCTTGTTAATTTTATCATAACCTTTTTCTGCTAAAACCTTAATAATATGGTAGCCAAATTGTGTTCTGATAGGTGTTGAAATAAATCCGAGACGTTTTCCTTTTATGGCTTTGAAATATTCAGGAGCCAACTTTGTAGCAGGTTGAAAACCCATATCGCCACCAGTTTGAGCGGATATGCTTTGGGAATATTTGTTTGCTAATTCTGAAAATTTTTCAGGCGCTTTTTTGAGGGCCTCTGAAATTTTAATAGCCTGATTAAGTGCCGCTTGAGCTTCAGTTTTAGTTTTTTTTACTCTAATCCTAAGAAGTATATGGGCCGTTCGATACTCTGGATATTTTTTGTAATAATTCTTAATGTCTTGTTCTTTAATAGTTATTTTTTTCAATTCTGGCGCTAAGTCTTTAGAGATTTGAGCATGGAAAAGAATGTCATTTATTTTTTGTTTTACAACAGGATCTTTAATTAGGTTATTTTGTTGGGCCTTTTGTATTCCTAATTTTCGGTTTATTATGTCAATAAGCACTTTCTTTTTAGTCACCGGTCTATTTGAAACTACCCTTAAGTTTTGGATATAAGCACTATTGAGTTCACCCATAAGTATTTTATCCCCATTTATAGTCGCAACAACCGAGTCTTTCTTTACTTCTGCGAATGTTGGAGAAAAAAAGGCTAAAACTATAATTGTAAGGGAAAAGTATTTCGATAACTTTTTCATATTTATTCCTTATATTAAGTTCCAATAACCTTTCGAAAATAGTTTAAATAACTTTAAAGAGATTTAGTTTAAATTAAGTCTGATGGAATAATTTGCTTGGAAAGTAAGGTAGCAAATTTAATAATTGTATCGGGATTTAGTTCCTCTTTAAAAGAACAAGTGATTTTGAAATTTGGACTAAATAGATACACTTTTGGTCTGGCCATAAAAAATGTAACAATTGCATTACGCAAAGACTCATTACTTTCTAATATTTTTTCATCAAATGATATAAGGATACTTCTTGGACCAACCTTAAACGAATTCATTGCTAAATTTTGAAGTAGAATCCTACATTCCAAGGTCATGAAAAAATTGTGAACTTCTTGTGGAAAAGTTCCATAGATATCTTCAAGAATAGTTTTATTATTTTCTAAATTTACAAGAGAGTTACAATTAGAAAGTTTTTTGTATTGTTTTAATCTTTCAGAGTCATTTTTTATGTAATTGCTAGGGATATATGAAGAAAAAGGTGTTGAAATTTCTAAGTCTAGTTTAGATTTCTTTTCCCTGCCCTGCAGTTCATTCACAGCGTCCTTGAGTAGTTCCATATAGAGTTCAAGCCCAACGGCTTCTACGTGGCCTGATTGTGAACCTCCTAGTATATCTCCGGCACCTCTAATCTCAAGGTCAGATGATGCTATAGAAAAGCCTGAACCCATATCCGCGTAGGTTTGGAGTGCTTTTAATCGTTTGGTAGCAGTAGCAGAAATAACTTTTTCGTTTGGTATAATGAAGTAAGCATAGGCTTTTTTATCTGATCGCCCAATCCGACCTCTCAATTGATGAAGTTGCGAAAGGCCAAAAGTGTCGGCCCTATCAATAATCATTGTATTAGCGTTTGGAATATCAATACCTGATTCTATAATCGTCGTGGAAATAAGAATGTCGTATTTTCCTAAATAAAAGTCTTTCATTTTACTTTCGAGCTCTTTTTCTTTCATTTGCCCATGAGCGTATACAATATTTGAGTTTGGAACGAGTTCTTGTATTTTTTGAGTGTAGTATTCAATATCCTTAACTCGGTTGTGAACAATAAAGACCTGTCCTCCCCTTCTGAGTTCTTTTTCTATAGCACTTTTGAGAGTTTTATCATCTTCTTTAACGAGATATGTTTTGATTGATTGTCTTTTTGGGGGCGCTGTTTGAATAAGAGAGAGATCTTTAAGTCCTAAAAATGCTAGTTGGAGTGTCCTGGGAATTGGGGTTGCTGTAAGGGTTAAGAAATCAACAGAGGTTTTGATTAATTTTAGTTTTTCTTTATGGGCAACTCCAAACCTTTGCTCTTCATCAACTATGACAAGACCTAAGTCTTTATATTTAACAGAATCTGATAATATTTTATGTGTACCTATAATTATATCAACTTTTCCTTGTGATAGACTTTCTTTTATTTCTTTTGTTTCCTTAGAGTTTTTAAAGCGGGAAAGAAGTTCGATATTAACTGGAAAATTTTTGAAACGTTCCGAAAAAGAATTGAAGTGCTGGAAAGCGAGAATTGTCGTTGGTACCAAAATGGCCACTTGTTTTTCGTTAAGAACAGCTTTAAACGAAGCTCTCATCGCAACTTCTGTTTTTCCAAATCCTACGTCTCCACAAACAAGATAATCCATGGGGGAGTCTTTTTGCATTTCTGTTATGACACTTTCAATAGCTTGAAGTTGATCAGGTGTTTCGCTAAAGGGGAAGGCCAACTCGAATTCCTTAAAATTATGATCTGGTGGTGAAAAAGAAAAGGCTTTTGTCATTTTTCTTTTGGCTTGAAGTTCTAGGAGGTCAAAGGCAAGTTCTTGGGCTGCTTTCTTTGCTTTGGTTTTTAGCTGTTGAAACTTTGCATTTCTAAGGTTTGCAACTTTAACTTGGTTGGAACCATCCGCGTGCTTTTGGATAAGGTTCATTTTGTAGACTGGAACATAAATCTTATCATTTTGAGCGTACTGCAATATTAGGTAATCGGTATTAATTCCGCCTACTGTTAAAGATTCAAGACCGAGGTATTTACCGACACCATGTTCTCCATGGATGACGAAATCACCCTTTTTAAGGGTCGAAATTTGCTCGGCGAAAAGGTCTACGCTTTTATTCGTGATATTTTTAATTTTCTTTTTTTTGCTGGAAAAAAGATCTCCTTCAGAAAGTATTAAAGTATTTTCTGTTTTATAGAAGAATCCTTCATTTAACTTGCCCTTGAAAAAGGCAATAGGAATGGGTGAATTTAGTGTTTCCTCTTCCCATAAAAAATCGAATTCTTTTTTTGATTCAAGACTTTGATAACAAAAAATTATTTGGCCTTTTTTATTGAAGTGCTCTTTTATAAACTTGATGGATTCTTTTATAAATTTAAGTCTTTCTGGTATCGGCCCAATATTTCTTGTTATAAATGATTTGGCAGTCTCAAAAGAAAAATCAATCGTATGGCTTAGTGATTTTTCAA
>JAOMEV010000088.1 GCA_028346125.1 Bacteriovoracales bacterium
AAAGCATCAAAAGCCCTAAAACAAAAATTATTTTCTTTAAGCTCATAAATCATCCTTTTGATTTCTAGGTTTCCCCCTTTTTCGGCCTTTTTGGAGCAAGCTTTAGTTAAGATGCCGAGTTTATTGTGTTTTTAGACTTTGTTTAGGAAAATAATCTTTATTTATCTTAAAAAATTTACTAGAGTCGTTATAAATAATTCAAATTTGTGCTATGTATTAATCGATTTTAAGATTAACCCCTTAAATAGTGGACTCTATGAAAGCATTTAAAATTATTATACTTCTTCTTTTAACCCTTAATGCGTACAGCTCGGAAACGGATAATTATATCTCTTGGAATAAGGATCTGGCGGACTCTAGACAAGAAATTAACCTCTTTTATAATCAACTCATAAGAAAAGTCCTGGTAAAGATTAATAAAAGACGTTTCTTTCGATTAAAGTCATGTGCAACAACAACAGTTGCTATTGGAAGAGCGCTTGGAAGGGCCGATCAAAAATACACCGACCACTGGGTTAAGAAAAACAAAAATATTGACCAATTTCCCCTGCAAGGGCTCGATAAGTGGGATTATCTAAAAAAGTCTATTTATAAAAAAGTTTTAAAACTTGGAGTAAACTTAAGTCCTACTATTAATATAGACGGAATATACACAGGATCTGACAAAATTTCTCACTTTTTTGGAGTTGGATGGCTTTACTATGCCAGATACCAACTTGCTCTTAAAATGAACCGTAAAAGAAATATCCCTGAGCAAAATAAAACAATGGTTGCCATAAAAGAAGCTCTTGAATTTGGACTTCTCACAGAGAGAATCTATCTTGGGGAAGGTGCTATGGCCTCTGGCGTTTTTTCTTACGGAGATATGGAATCAAATTACCAGGGATTTCGCTTCTACAGAAACCTTTGCGAGACGAAAAATCCTTACCTTAAAAAAGAAGGTAAGAACTGGAAGATGGTTCGTGACTTCGATATCAGGAACTACGTTGGCCCAAAATGGGATGAAACTTATTATACAAACCACTATACAAAGGCCAGATGGAAACACGTCCAACCCTACCTTTTAAAATATTGTCTATGGAGACATAACCCCAAGGTTAAAGCAAGAATGGAGTACTATAAGAGCATAGATACTCCAAGCCATTCAAGCCGTTACCTTGAGGCCAGAGTTAAAGAGAAACAAGCTCCCAACCGAGTTGAGCACTCATTAGATGAGCTCTGTAGAAAACACGGTTTTTAATTCAAAATCAAAACACCATAAGATTGACTACAACTTGTATTCATTAAAAGGCCTCCAGCTTTTGGGGCCTTTATATTTTTGTTTTCTTGCCCGCTACAAATTTCAATTTCACCCTTTCTGGTAAAAGGCCTTCTAAAACCCTCATTATCCATTTTAAAAGAGGCCTCTCCTTCACTGGAGACTTTTTCAAAAGGTATGGGGAGAGACTTTAGAGATCTCTCGTTTTGATCTCTCAGATTAAAATAAAGGCTTCCCCTTTCAGGAAGAGAATCTTTTTCCAGAGTTAAAGTTGAAAATCCATCAAGCTCAATAGTGGGAATAATTTCTTTTAAAGCAGGACTCTCCATCAAATAAAAGGTATTTTCAAAAACCTTTTCGTCATTATTTCTATAGCGAAAAACAAAGGCCTGATCCAAACTTCTTGCTTTTAATGTCGTTGAGTATTCAAAAGATAAACCTTTTCCAAAGCCGTCTTGGACTTCTAATTTTTGCCCGTTAAGAGTCACTTCACTTCCTTTCGTAAGCTCAAGATAAGTAAAGGCGTTTGACATTTTGTCCACAAAAAAGGTGGCCTTTGCGTAGACCTCATCCATTTCAGCATTATAGGTAAGGCCATAGCTTGTAAAAATTTTTGATTGGTCTACTTCATCCGAGGACATTTTGGAGCAGCTTAAAAATAAGAAAGACAAGAGAACGACGAATTTCATAAAAACTCCTTTTATAATTCTAACCTCATGTTGAAATCTATTTTACGACGTAAGGCCCTTCAAATGAAGGGCCTACAATTTTAGTCTGCGTTTTCAGATAAAGTGACAGAAAATTCAAAAAACTTGCCTTCTGGAACTGATTCCATAGTTTCGTATTGAATATTTCCTTTAAGATTGGAAGAAAAAGCGATGTCTTTTTCTATTTCTCTAAACCTTTCGAGATCATTGCCCTGACCTTTTAAAACAAGTGCTTCAATTGGCCATCTTAAGCTCTTTTGGGCGGTGGTTTTTTCTCCACGAAGGGCATTTAAGGCCTCTTTGGCCATATCAATAAGAGGTCCGGCCTCTTTTTGGTCAGTCAACTCTAAAGGCTTTGGCCAAGCGCTTTTATGAACAGAAGGCGCGTTTTCTTTTTCTGCAAAACTCCATGACCAAACCTCTTCACAGATATAAGGAAGAAAAGGTGCAAAAAGCTTGATAAAACTTTTCCATGTATAAGATAAAGAGGCCAATGCTGAACGGCCTTCTTTAGAGTCTTTAAGTTTATAGGCCCTTGTTTTCACAAGCTCAAGATAGATATCACAGAACTCCCAAAAGGCCGATTCAACCTGTGAAAGAACACCAGAGTAATTATAGTCTTCAAAAAACTTGGTGGAATCTTCAATGACTCTATTCAGTTTTTCGATCCAAACTCTATCGACGGCCTCAGTTATGTTTTCAGGGCCTAGCCATTTATCTTCAACATCTTCGATTTGAAGAAAGACAAATTTACTAGCGTTAAACATTTTAGTGGCCAGACGCTGGCCTATTTTAAAGACATTTTCATCATAAATTGTATCGGAACCTAGCTTGGCCTTAGTGGCCCAATAGCGCAATGCATCAGAAGAGTACTGGTCAATAAGAGATTCAGGAGTTACAACATTCCCCTTCGACTTACTCATTTTCTTCTTGTGGGGGTCAACAACCCAACCACTGATAGCAATGTTTTTCCAAGGAATCTCAGTTTCGTGCATCCAGGCCTTTGTGATTGTATAAAAGGCCCAGGTTCTAATAATCTCATGCGCCTGAGGCCTTAAGTCAGCAGGAAAAAGACTCTTATGTCTTTTATCATCCGTTCCCCAGTGACTTGAAATTTGTGGAGTTAAAGAAGAAGTGGCCCAAGTGTCCATGACATCAGGGTCGCCCATAAAACCATTTGGTTTTCCTCTTTGCTCTTCTGTATAACCCTTCGGAATCTCACTAAGAGGATCTACAGGAAGCTGATCCTGACTAGCATAAATTGGGTTTTCGTAATTAGGTCTCGAGTTCTCATCCAAAGGATACCAAACTGGAAAAGCAACCCCAAAAAACCTCTGCCTTGAAATACACCAATCCTGGTTAAGTCCCTCAACCCATTGCTCATAACGCTTGAACATACTTTCAGGGTGCCACTTAACCTTTTGGCCTTGCTCAATAAGCTCTTTTTTGTAATCTAAAACTTTTACAAACCACTGACGAGTAGAAATATATTCTAGGGGATGATCACCCTTCTCATAATGCTTCGTGAACTGCTGAGTTGGCTTTGGTTCACCAACAAGAGCAGCGCCCTTACCGGCCAAACAAGAACCTTCCTCACGAAGGAGCTCAACAACTTTCTTTCTGGCCTGCTTAACGTAGAGTCCCTTTAACTGTGAAGAAACCTCATTCGCTTTTTCAGGGTTTTCACTTGGAAATTTAGGTGTCCCATATTTTATGGCCCCTATCGTTCCCTCTTTTTCAATAATTTGTCTAAGAGGTAGGCCTTCTTGTTTCCAAAACTCAACATCGTGAATATCACCAAAAGTACAGACCATTAAAATCCCAGAGCCCTTTTCTTTGTCTGCGTGGTCTGCTGGCATAATAGGAACTTTGACATTAAAAAGTGGTGTTATAGCATACTTTCCAAAAAGTCCCTGGTAGCGCTCATCTTCAGGGTGAGCAACAACGGCCACACAGGCCCCAAGAAGCTCTGGTCTTGTTGTTGAAATAACAAAATCGCCACCACCTTCTACAGCAAATCTGATATCGTGAAAGTGACCACCCTTTTCTCTCTCTTCTACTTCGGCTTGAGCAACCGCCGTCTGGAAAGTGGTGTCCCACATAGTAGGAGATTCTTTATAATCAACTAAGTTTTTCTTCTGAAGGTCTAAAAATGAAATCTGGCTGACTTTACGACAGTGATCATTGATCGTTTCATACTGCTGTTCCCAATCAAGGGACAGTCCTAAATGCCTCCAAAGTTTTTCATATTTTATTTCATCTTCGGCCGTTTGCTTTTGGCAAACTTCAAGAAAGTTTTTTCTAGAAATTTCTTCTTCTTGCTTCTTCTTTTTATCAGAGGCCTTGCCTACCCAGTCTTCTTTATAAGGAAGTAAAGGGTTACATCGAACACCATAAAGTCCCTGAACCCTCCTTTCTGTCGGAAGTCCATTATCATCCCAACCCATGGGATAAAAAATATTTTTACCTTTCATTCTTTGATATCGAGCAATGACATCAGTTTGGGTATAACTGAAAACATGGCCTACATGAAGAGAACCCGAAACAGTTGGAGGTGGCGTATCAATAACAAACGTATCTTCTCGGGAAACTTCTGGGTTATATTTATAAACACCCTTTGACTCCCAAAATTCACCCCATTTTGCTTCAGCTTCGTTGGCCTTATATTTTTTAGGTAGCTCTTTTGACTTCATGCATTATCCTCGTTTTTTACTCCACTTTTAATGGCCAAGACTATAACAAAAGGGAGCTGAAAACCATAGTTCCAAACAAAATTTTTCTTAAAAAGACCATTTTAATCGGCCATAAAATTCCAAAACAATTATTCAAGACTTTTTGCTTATTTTTAGCAAAATAATTTCCGATAAAATTAGGGATGAACTCATTAATATTAGGAATTTAACAAGGAAATCTGAAGTTCATGACTAGAAAAAGTTTTTTGAAAAAACCTTTTCTATTTTTGTTCAAAAAGAACGTTTTGAAAGTCAAAGCGATGGGCCTCTTATTCCCTATAGAGGCCTTTTCCCAAGAAGTGCCTCAAAGCTTTCAATCACCACTTTCCCTGTTCGTACTTTCTTTGTTCGCCATGGTATCTATTTTTGGCATTTTTTCGGCCATAAGGCTGAAAAGCAAGAACTATAGCTACTTTACTTTATACATACTCTCTTTATTCGTTTTTACCTTCTTCAAGTTAGGACCGAAGCTAGAAATGACCTCAAACTATATGGGAACCCCTGTCTCCTTCTGCCTCTTTTTAACAGGTCTCTTCCTTTGGCTACCAAATTACCTTAATTGGGAAGAAGCTCTCCCCGTAAAAGCTTCCAAAGTAAAGGCGCTCCCCCTTATTCCCCTTCTCTTCATTCCTCTAGGATTTTTCCTTCCCCTTTCTTTTTTCATTCCTTTGACGCTGACACAGGCCTTTCTTTTTACTGGCCTTATTATCTTTTCCCTTTTTAAAGAAGAAGAAAAAACAATAATCCAAAAAATAATAATTTCAATTTCCCTGTTGGCGCTTCTCAGCGGATACATTCTAAGTTTTTCTAATTTTGTAGAGGCCCCTGCTTTGATTGGAACAGCTGCTCACCTCATTATTCTTTTTCTAGGTCTCATTGATGGGACTTTGAGCAAGTTAGACGAAAAAACACAAAAAGAAAAAAAGCTCCTCGAATCAAATGATGAACTTTCCACCCAGCTTATGATCGAAGATATTAACCTTTCAACTGCCCATAACCAATTAGGTTATATTTTAGAAAATATGAAACAGGCCTTTTTTATCGTTGATGAAGGTATGATCATTAACCACCCTATTTCACAATTTTCAGAAGACCTCTTTGGCACCAAAATTCTCGGAAAAACGATCTTTGAAACAATCTTTAAAGACATGGATCGAAACTCCCAACAATACAGCGTCATCAATTTTTGTTGGGCCACTATTTTTGACTCCGATGAGACTCAGTGGATTATGGTGGAAAATCAGTTCCCGGCAAAAACGATTATTGAAGACCCCCACGGAAGAGGTGAAAGAATTCTTAAAGTTTCCTATTATCCCATTTGGAATGAACAAGAGCTTCTCTCCAACATGATGTTTGTTATAGACGACATTACCGAAATGGAGGCCTTTGCAGTAAAAATGAAACATGAGCAAGAGAGCTCAAATAAGCGCCTTACAATTCTCCATGAACTGACTTCAAATAAAAGAAGTACCTTAAAGCCCTTCTTTCATCACCTCGATGAAAGTATCAAAGAGGCCCTCTATTGGGCAAAATCAATCAAAGAGCAATACAACGAAAAAAGACCAAACCTTGATGGCCTTGATACTTTCTTTAAATTACTCCACATTATAAAAGGCTCATCGAGACAATTTGGTTTCAGCTATATCAGTAATAAGACTCATGAAGTTGAGACATCATTAGCTAAAATTTATGAAAAAATTAAAGAAGAAAAAAACCCATCCGAGGTTTTTTACCAGGAATCAAAAAAGGAATTCGAGACCCTTGTCCAAGAGACCTATGATTTAGT
>JAOMEV010000089.1 GCA_028346125.1 Bacteriovoracales bacterium
TACAAAGGACTACCAAATCATTTGAGAGAATTGGTTAAGTCTGAACTAACATTATTAAAAATAAATAATAGAACTATTTAAATAAGTCTTGTTGACAGGAGGTCTCATGGACACTTTAAATTTAGAATTATTTGGAAAGGATCCAAAAGTTCAAAAAGCAATATCGATCGCTAGAAACGTATCAGTGACGAAGGCTCCAGTACTTATTGTAGGTGAAATAGGTATAGGGAAAAAGGTTTTAGCTCAATTTATCCATAACAGTTCAAATAGGTTAAATCAACCATTTGAAATAATCGATTGTAACTCAGATCCAAAATTCGCAGAAAATAAAATTTTGGGTTATCGCGATGAAAGTACAGGCAGATTTATTAAAGGAGTTTTAGAAGTAGCAAATAATGGAACAGTCGTTTTTGCTAATATAGATGGGTTGGAAGACAATTTTCAAAAAAGGCTTCATAAAATTTTAAATGAGTTAGACGACTATGATATTGATATAAGGATAATCGCTACAACTACTAAAAATTTATCAAAACTTGTTGGGTCAGGTCGTTTTTATAGAGGGTTATTCACTTATATATCATCAAATTCAATTTCATTGCCTCCATTAAGAGAGAGAGTAGAAGACTTAGAAACTATTTCAAACCATTTGATTTACGATTATTGTACAGACGATAGGGAACTGAAGTTAAGTACTGATGCTTTAGGGAAAATTCTAAATCATTACTGGACACACAATGTTAAAGAATTAAAGGCCGTTATCGAAAACTCCATAGCAAATTGTAATGACGATATAATAACCGAAGAAGACCTTGAAATTGGTGAAAAGAAAACCGTTGATATGATGAGTGAAGAAGATAATGAAGGAATTCGTTTGATGTCACTTAAAGAGGCCGAGAAATTATTGATTAAAAAAGCTTTAATTCATACAAGTGAAAATAGAACTCAGGCCGCAAAAATCTTGGGAGTTTCTATAAGGACACTTAGGAACAAAATTAATGAATATCGAAACAACGGAAATGCATTTTTTGTTAATTTGAGATGAAATGGGGTAAAAAATGATCAACTCAGAAGGGCAGACGCTTCAAGCTTTGGCGACTTCTTTAAATTTTAGAAAACTAAGGCAGGATGTTATTGCTTCAAATATTGCGAATGCAGAAACTCCTGGTTACAAGGCGAGAAGGTTAGAGTTTGAAGACTCCCTTGCAAGGGCAATTGATATTGAAAAGGATCGGTCGTTAAGAGTAAACAATGGCAAACACTATAATGTTGGTGGAGGAGGGTTCAATGAAATTGAACCCTCAGTTTTTGATGATCCAAACGGGATTGTGAATGAATCTGGTAACACTGTAAATAGAGATCATGAAATGGCCTTAATGGCCAAAAATAAAATACTCTTCGATGCTTCAGTACAACTTTTAAATAAAAAGCTAGGGTTATTAAAATACGCCATAACATCTGATAGATAGGGGTAAAAAATGGATTTTCTTACTAGTATGGATATTAGTTCTTCTGGTATGGCAGCTAATAGAAAAAGGATGAATGCAATTTCATCAAATATTGCTAATGCTCAAACAACAAGAACTGTAGAAGGAGGACCCTATAGAAGAAAAGAGGTTGTATTTGGGTCAGAGCCTGCAAGAGGGAAGTTTTCGGATATCCTTGAAGGAGAAATGGGTCAAAATATAAGAAAAGTTCATGCAACAGAAGTTTTATCAATGAATGAAGCTCCAATTTTAAAATATGAACCAGGGCATGTTGATGCGAATGAGAAAGGGTATGTTGCTTATCCAAATGTTAACGTTATGAAAGAGATGGCGAATATGATTTCTGCATCTAGGAGTTATGAGGCAAATATTTCAGCTCTAAATACAGCTAAATCGATGGCCTTAAAATCTCTTGAAATAGGAAGGTAAAGTTAATTTTATAGGGGTAAAATATGAGTATTGAAACAGTTAGTTCAGCTTCTCACTTAATAAAAAAACATGATGGTGAGTCTTGGTTAAGAAATAATGACCTTGAAGTAAATAAGTTATTCAAAACTTCTGATATACCAGAAGGAGGAAAAACTAACTTCGAGAGTCCAAAAACATTTGGACAATTTTTGGAAGACTCTTTAGTAAAGGTTAATAGTCTTCAACAAGAGGCAAATTCATCAGTTGAAAAACTTGCAACAGGAAAATCAAAAAATATGCATGAGACTTTGCTTGCTGTTGAGAAAGCAGATATTGCATTTAAAGCGATGAACCAAATAAGGCTTAAAGTTTTAGATGCCTATAAAGAGGTAATGAGAATGCAAATTTAATATTTTAAGAGGGATAAAAATTGCAAGAATTTTTTGAAAAAATTATTAGGAGCTTTTCAGATTTTTTTAAAAGCTTAACGATAGCAAGAAGGATTGCATTAGTAGCCGTCTCTCTTTTTATATTGGCCGGTATTGTTGGAATTATTATTTGGGCCTCGAAAACTAGATTTAAGACTCTCTATACTGATTTAAATAAGGAAGACTCTAAGCAAATAGCTGTTCTTTTAGAGCAAAACAAAATTTCTTATCAATTATCAAGAGATGGTAAAACAGTAAGAATCCCAGAAGATATGATTGATCAATGGCGCCTAAAGCTTGCAACTTTGGGTGTTTCATTTTCTGGATCAGTTGGTTATGAAGTATTTGATAAGCAAAGTTTTGGAACAACAAGTTTTGTTCAAAGAGTTAATAAGCAAAGAGCTCTTGAAGGTGAGCTAGTTAAAACGATTAGCTATATTAAAGGAGTTAAAAGAGCAAGAGTTCATTTATCTATACCAGAGTCGAGTCCGTTTGTTAGTGAAAAAAAATCACCTTCTTCATCTGTTGTTTTAGAGTTAGATAGAGGTGTTTTGCTTACTGAAGCTGAAATTAAGGGTATTGGATCTTTAGTGTCATCTGCTGTTGAAGGAATGAGACCTGAAGATGTTATCATTTTAGACCATAGAGGGAAGAAACTTTCAGATAATATTGGTGACCCGATGACTTCGCATACTGCGAATAGAATGGCACTTGAATCAAAGCTGAATAGACAATATGAAAAACAAATTGAAGAAATTTTATCAAGAGTAGTTGGAGATGGTAAAGTTGTCGCAAAAGTTGCAGTTAATATGGACTTTACTCAAAGTGTATCAACATCGACTAATTATAATAGTGAAAACTCCGCAGTTTTATCCGAGGTGAGTAATAAGCAATCAATAAAAGGTAGTCGACCATCTCCACAAGGAATTCCTGGGGCAAGAAGTAATTTACCTGGAGAAAAACCACAACCAGGGATCCCTGAAACTAGAAATAATGTGGATAAAGACCTTTCAACAAAGAATTATAATGTACCATCAATTGTTACAAAGTCTAAAAAACCAACGGCTTCTATAAGAAAGATTACAGCTGCGGTGATGATAGATGGAAGAAGGATTCCAGTACTAGATGACAAAGGAAATACTGTAACCAAAGATGGAAAAAAGTCTTTAAAATATGAAAAATGGTCTGAAGCAGACTTAGCGAACTTTTCTGCTATTGTTACATCGGCGATAGGCGTAGATGCAAGCCGAGGAGATACTCTTACAATTAAAAATATGGAATTCATAACAGAGGATCTTGAGGCCATAGAAGAAATTTTAAAAGAAAGAAAAAATAGGGAATTAATTCTTAATATTGCGAAGTATTCAGCTGTCGGCCTGGCAATAACTTTATTTTTCTTATTGGTTGTTAAACCATTTATTCAGTGGGTAACTGATAACACCGTTGAATCTGTTGAAGACTTTTTACCTCAAACGTTGGAAGAACTTGAAAAAGTGCAGGCAAGTCAAAAATTGCCTGGGTTGGAGGATGCACTGCCTCAAATCGAAGAAAAGTTGAATCCGGAAAAAATTGAAGGAAATATGTTACGTGAAAAAATTGTGGCCTTGGTTGAATCTAACCCAAGTAAAGCATCTCAAATTGTTCATGAAATGATTCATGCTACAGAATCAGATAAACAAATCGCTTAATAACTAAGAGGTTCATTTGGGAAAGGGTAATTTTTTTTCAGGGATAGATTTTAACATTTCAGATTATAAATTTCAGGCATTTAAAGTTCCCGAAGATGATTCTGAAGATCCAAAAGGTTATGAATTCAAAGACTTTAAAAATGTTATTAAAAGGGAAGACCTTGTAAGTGAAGAAGTTTTAAATAATGAAAGAAAAGTTTCCGAAGAAAATAATTTTTCAATTACTCCTGTAGTAAAAGAACATCGTGGTCTAAAAAAACAAGAAGAGATGGAAAAGGAAAAAAAAATATTAAGGGAAGTCCAAAAAAGAGTAGACCTTTTAAAGGAGCAAGCACTTGAAGAAGGTAAAAAAGAGGGCATAGAGTTAGGAAAAAAAGAAGTATCTGAAAGTACTAAGGGAGAAGCTGATCAAAAATTGATTTCATTAACAGACATGATTTTTGATCTTCAGAAAGGGTATAAAAAGATCATTTCAAAGCAAAAAAATGAAATTATAGATTTAGTCAAATCACTTACAAAATGGGTTATAAAAAAAGAGCTTGAAGATGATGGAGATTATTTAAAAAGGTTATTAGAACAGCTTATTTCAGAGGTCGACTCTAAATCAAATTTAATTTTGCATGTTAGTAAAAATGACTTTGAAAGGATGCCAGAGGTATTACAAGAGTTAGAAGAAAAAACTGGTAAGCTTAATAATGTTAGATTAGTTGTTAATCACGAAATAGAAACAAAAGGTATGATCTTAGAATCTGAAAATGGTATTATAAAAGGAACACAAGAAGAACAATTTGAAATTATTAATAAGATATTTAATAACGTAAATATTGAGTCTTTAGATGAATAATGAACTAAAAATCGATTTCCAATCAATTTATAAACAATTTGAAAATAGAAGTCCTTTCCAAAAAATTGGAAAGGTTCACAGTAATGTAGGTAATTCATATGAAGTAAGTCTTTCCAGGGCAATTATTGGAAGTAATGTAGAATTTGTTACTGAATTTGGAAAGACGTGTAGTGGAGAAGTTATAGGTATTAAGGGTAACCGTTGTATAGTTATGCCCTACGAAGATTTGACTGGAATAAACTCAGAAACCAAAGTCTACTTAAGAGATTTAACTACTGAGCTAAAAATATCAGAATCTATGCTTGGAAGAATTCTTAATTATAGAGGCGAACCAATTGATAGTTTAGGACAATTACCAGGACCTTATGAGCTAAAAAGTATTTATGGAAAAAGTTTAAATCCGCTTGTAAGGAAGCAAATAAGACGGCCGCTTGATTTAGGTATAAATGCTATTAATGGATTTATGACTATTGGCAAAGGTCAACGTATTGCTATCTTAGCAGGTTCTGGTGTTGGAAAATCAGTTTTGTTGGGAATGATGGCGAAAAATACGAAAGCTGAAGTAAATGTCATTGCTTTGATTGGTGAAAGGGGACGAGAGGTATTAGAGTTTATAGAAAATGATTTGGGGAAGGAAGGATTAAAAAAATCAATAATAATTACAGCAACTTCTGATACATCGCCTCTTATTAGAATGAAATCTGCCTATGTTGCTACCACGATAGCTGAATATTTTAGAGATAAGGGAAAAGATGTCCTTTTAATGATGGATTCTATAACTCGATTTGCTATGGCAGGTAGAGAAATTGCACTTGGAGCAGGTGAGTTCCCAGGTCAAAAAGGATATAGCCCTTCGGTCTTTGCTAAATTACCTAAATTAATGGAAAGAGTTGGTACCAAAAAAAATTCTGGAACCATTACTGGAATTTATACAGTTTTGGTTGAGGGTGGAGATTTAGATGAACCAATTTCTGATTCGATTCGTGCTATCGCTGATGGACACATTATTTTAAGTAGAGAGTTAGCAAACAGAAATCAGTTTCCTGCGATTGATATACTTTCTAGCCTTTCAAGAGTAATGAATAAAGTCGTTTCTAAAGAGCACAGGATAGTGGCCTCAGATCTTAGAGACCTTTTAGCTGCTTATAAAGAGAATGAAGATTTAATTAATGTTGGGGCCTATATCAAAGGAAGTAACCCAAGGGTTGATAAGGCTATCGTTATACATGATGAATTGATGGAAGTGTTGCGGCAAGACCATGAAGGTTCTGAAGTCCTTATGATAGATCAAGTTCTCGAGCGTATGGTTCATATTGTAAAAAAGGCACAAAATTTTAATAGCTAAAATTGAGCTTTAACAAATGAAAAAATTTAAATTTAGTCTAGAATCAATTTTGAAAATTAAAGAATTTGATGAAAAAAGGTGTAAGCTTGAGCTAGGTAATTTAATAAAAAAAAAAGAAGAAATATATACTACTATTAACAAATTAGAAAATGAATTAGAT
>JAOMEV010000009.1 GCA_028346125.1 Bacteriovoracales bacterium
AATGACAAAGACCTTTGAACAAATTGTTGAAATGTCTCCTGAGCTCATTGCGTTTTACCCACTCGCACCAGTCCCTTGGCAAAGGAAGGGACAAATGGCCTTTGGGGATTTCTCTCCTCCTACTCTTGAAAAAAAATACCAACTCTATATAACAGGAAGAAACGCTCTCTTACAAAACGGTTATCTAAGTACTGGTATGGGATTCTTCATAAAAAAAGAAAGCAGATTGGGACAATCTTTTTTAAATAAAAAAATAAAAAGAAACCTCATGAGTATCTTTTCTAAGAAAAGTGATTTCCTTCTCGGTCTCGGTGTTTCTTCGATGAGTCAAGTAAAAGATGTCCTTATACAAAATGAACGAATTCTTGAAAAATACCTTTTCGAAATTGGTAAGGGTGGAACAAGTTTATGGCGGACCCATAAACGCTCCTTACTTGAAAGCTCAACACAACAATTATTTGAAAACTTAATTTCAGATAATACAATAAAAAATTCACAACCAATTCTAAAAGAAATAAATAAATTCAAAGAAGATGGACTTATTGAGGATAAACAAAAGTTATTACAAATAACTGAAAAAGGTAAAGACTTCCTCAAAAACATTTTCCAGGCCATTGACCCCTACATTCAATAATCTTTGCTTGATCAAACCAAAAAACTCAACTATTTAAATTAAAAAACCGATAAGGAGAACAAGCTTTGTCCTCCTAAAAAAGGTAAAAAAAGAAATGATAAAAAAATTAAGTTTTTTTATAATTCTATTTTTTATTTCACAATCGTGTATTCCTTTAAAAAAAGAAAAAATTAAAATTCTTTATAGTCGATCAGATGAAGATAGAAGAGATAAAGGTGTTCCTATAATTTCTTCTATCAATTATGAAGAAGATAGATTTGTAATTAAAGGAGAAAACCTAAGAGGAGTTAAGTCCTTAAAAATAAAGGGACAAAATATTGACCATAACCTTTCTGTCGATGCAACAACTCAATACCAGGCGGAAGGCTCTTCAAAAGGTTTATTGGAACTTTTAACCGGTGGGCTTACTTACATTTTTCTAATTGAAAATACATATGGCCAAACCCCATTTCTTGTCACAATTAACTTTCCAGATAACTCCATCTCAACAGAAAAAATTATCGATTCCTCTATTACAGGGGAAAAAATTAAAAATAATACCATCTCAGTTTCAAAACTTTCCAGTATGGGGGCACAAGATGGTGATTATCTTAAATGGAGTGAAAAAAATAAAAGCTGGGAGCCCTCACCTTTAAATAGTATCCAATTTCGAGGGACATGGAATGTAGAGGAAAAGCCGGAATCTCCTGTCGAAGACAATTTGGCCGGACAAGTTGGTGAATTTTATATCATTTCAAAGTCAGGAGTTTCAAACATAATAAATGAGGGTGAAAACTGGTATGAGGGAGATTGGATTATTTCTACCGGAGAAAATTGGCAAAGAATAAATAACTCAGGAAAAATCACAAGTATTTTTGGAAGGGAAGGTGCAGTTGTTCCAAAGTTTGGAGATTATTCTTGGGAAAAAATTGAAAAAAAGAATTCTAAATTATCAGATATTGGAGATGTTGGAGAGATAATCCCTGCAGACAAACAAATTCTTCAATGGAACCAAGACGAAGAATCATGGCTGCCCGCTGACTTAAAAATAACAACAATAAATCTACAAGAAAATTCAATCGAAAACGATAATATTCAAAATAATGCTATTACCTCAGAAAAAATAAGTGACTTTTCAATAAGCTCTGAAAAGCTTTCAGAAAATGCGATAACAAATGAAAAATTGGCCAATAACTCAGTAACATCAATAAAAATTGAAGAAGGTACCATTTTAGATGAGGATATTAGCGACTTTGCCAACATAGAAAGATCAAAAATTGAAAAAACTCCTGAACAAGCAGGAAGTATCATTATTAATAATGAAGAAGGAGCACTCAGCTCAATTGATGTTCTTGATATTGGACGAGGTGGAACTGGGGCAAAGAACCCTAAAGAGGCCAGAGAAAAGTTAGGTTTGAAAATAGATGTCGATGTACAAAAATATAGTCCAAAACTCAAAGATATAACTAATTTAAATTTTAGAGAAGACACTCTGTTAGGAAGTAATGGCTCCAATCTTGTTTTAAAAAACTCTTCTGAAATAAGAGAAATCCTTAATCTTGGGAAAGAAAATCAATTTTTTGTAAGTGAAGATGGCTTCGTTGGGATAGGAACAAGTGTTCCTTCAGAAAGGTTGGAAGTAAATGGAAATATGAATTTAAGAGGTAACTTAAATATGAATTCTTTTCCAATTAATGGCATAGGTGCACCTGAAAAAGATTATGATGGTGTAAATAGAGGATGGGCGATTAACCAACTTAAAGACCTTCAAACTAACCTTTACTATAACAATAAAATAAACCTATCAACCAAAATTGGTATGAATAGTTCATTTCCCATAAATGGCAATGAAAAAAATTCTTCAAAATATTTTGAAAATTTTATTAAAGTATCTGATGATAATTTAAAAATAAATAATATTGGACTTTACAAAATTTCTTTTAAGGCCACTTGTACTGGGCTTACACCATCGCAATTTAGTCATATTGAACTAAAAATGAAAAAGAATGGCCAATCAGACTGGGAAACACTATCTTCCTCTAAGACTTTTGGAAATACAATGATTATCGCAGAAGGTATTTTTACAGTCGATTCTTTAGGCGACCCTGCTTCAATAAAAATATTTAATATCAGTGACGGAGAAAGATCCTTTGAATATATAGACTATACCTTAATAAGGATAGGAAACCTAAATTAAAATATTTTATGAAAATTAATAGAATACTTAAGACATTTTTTATTATTTTTTTATTATTTATTATAAAAATTAATTTTTTATCTGAAGTTAAATCACAATCAAATTTTTCTATTATTATTCCCAATATTAGAAACAATTCAATAAATGGACAATCTTTTAAAAATGAATCCATTACAGATTCTAAAATAAAGAATTCTTCAATTCTTAAAAATCACTTTTCTAATAAATCTATTAATGATGGAGACCTAATAGAGTTCAGCAATGAATCATGGAATGCAACACCTATCAATGGGCTTAAATTTTTCGGTATTTGGAATATAGAAAATAAAAAATACCCTAATGATAAAAATATAATTCTACCTAAGGGAAGTTACGTAGTTCTAAAAGGGTCAGGAAAAACCATATCTTCTTCAGGTGAAACAACCCAATGGGAGGAAGGAGATTGGGCCATTTCTGATGGTAAAAGATGGCTCAAAATTAACAATACTGGAAAAGTTTCAAGTTTTAAGGGAAGAGAAGGAAAAATAGTTCCAAAAAATGGAGACTATAATTGGAGTCATATCGATAAAAATAAATCTAAACTCTTAGATATTTCTAATTTACTTGACCTTCTTCCAGAAGAAAAAAGAAATTATGACTGCCATAATGATTGTCTTCAAATCCTAACATGGAGTTCTGGCTTAGAAAAATGGAGGCCAAGGTTTGTAACTTTGAATAAGGAAAATATAGAAAAAAACTCTATATCAAAAGAAAAGCTCTCCTCTAGTTCAATTTCTGGGGCAAAAATTAAAGATTCAGTAATTTCTACTCAAAAAATATTAAATAACTCTATTACTATCTCAAAAATATCTGATGACGCGGTTGATTCTGATAAAATAATGAACTCTGCAATTGAAAATAAACACTTTAATAAAACAGCACTTATTAAACGCTCCAAATTCAAAAAATCTGTTCCAAATAATATTGTTCTTAATGATAAAACCGGCTTACTTACTTCAACAGACAAAGTTCCTTTACGCAGGGGAGGTCTTTCCTCTAAAACAGTTAAAGAAGCTGTCAGAAACCTAGAACTTATCCCAGGTCAAGATATCCAACCATTTAACAACCTTCTTTCTCAAATTTCTAATTTAAATATTCAGAAAAAAAACTCTTTCTTTGGAAAAGGGAAAGAAAATATAGAAACATTTTCAACAGAATATTTAAAGGGTTGGCTTAAATTAGGAAAACCAGAATCTTATACCGTTGACGACCAGGGAAGGTTTGGTATCCCTTCCCCTGGAAAGGAAAAATTTAACTTAGAAGGAAACTTTAACTTATCCGGAAAGCTTATGCTAAACGGCTATAATATTTCAAACCTTAAAATCCCTGAAAATGATGATCACCTTATATCCAAAAAGTGGTTTGAAGAAAAGATTAAAGACCTAAAATGGATGAGAAAGACACAGGCCTTATACTTTATTAATAGAGAAAGCCCTACAATTTTTGAATCATATACTCATTGTATGGATCCTAAACCAGAATTAAAAAGCTTCCAAAAAGAATGTCAGAGAAAATGCCCTCATTGTTTTTATACGGGTTATAAACAATTTGGAAACTTGCTAAATGAAACTAATAAAATTGGGTGTAGCTACCCAAGATGCCCTACAACCTATCAAGGAAAATGTAATCCATTAGGGCCAATTAATGACAAAAAAATTGGTTTAGGGCATACAAGAATAGGGACTTGCCATCGTATTCTAGGTAAAAATAAAGGCAAAGTTGAAAAGGGTCATCTTCTTCCCTTAAATGAAAAGGATATTAAAAATACATTTCCTTTTGGTCTATCCAAAAAATCGTTAAATGAATTTGGCAACTATATCAATTCAATTCATATCTACAAAATGCCGGGAACTTTTAGATTTCATTTCTTTGGTACGGCCAACAATATAACTTTAAATAAAAAAAATGATTATTACAAAATTACAATCGCCATTAGCGAAGATGGTAAAAATTGGAAAGATATTACAACAGTTACAACAATTTCAGGAGGAATGTTAAGTGCGAAAGGAACTATTGAAGTCACCAGTGACAATCTCTATATTGGTGTTTTTAACAACAGTCCTTCAGAACGCTATTTTCATGACCTCAATTATAACCTTTTTCACCTAGGTCAATACCAGGGTCGCAAAGATATGTTGCCAGAGGAGATACCTCCAAAAGAAAAGCCTAAACCAAGCTGCACCAGCTTCGACTACGTTCACGATGAAGCTAAAAATAAATTAGGATCAAACAGGTGCACTAACAACTGCGAATGCGATGGGGCCAGAGTCTGCTCAAGCGCTAATTGGTGCCAGGGTCAGTCCAGACCTAAACCCGAGCAAGAACCAAAGCCAAAACCAAAGCCTAAACCTAAACCAAGCTGCACCAGCTTCGACTACGTTCACGATGAAGCTAAAAATAAATTAGGATCAAACAGGTGCACTAACAGCTGCGAATGTGATGGGGCAAGAATCTGCTCAAGCGCTAATTGGTGCCAGGGCCAGTCCAGGCCTAAACCCGAGCAAGAACCAAAGCCTAAACCTAAACCTAAACCTAAACCAAGCTGTACCAGCTTCGACTACATTCACGATGAAGCTAAAAATAAATTAGGATCAAACAGGTGCACTAACAGCTGCGAATGTGATGGGGCAAGAATCTGCTCAAGCTCTAATTGGTGCCAGGGTAAATCTCGGCCTGGCAGTTAACGACTGAAAGGTTTTTACTTCGTTAGCTTTTGCAACATTTTTTTTAGCTTTGGAGTTTTCTCTAAGGCCTTACGAAGTCTTGGTAAATCTTTTTCGTCAATGATGAGGGGAGAGCGTTGGAAGCGACCTTCCTGATTGTAATGGCAAAACCGTATTTCATAACTTCCCTTGGCCTCTCCATCAGTAAATTTCAAAAGTTGAATTGTAGGAACATGGTAAGGCGTTCCAATCTTGGCCTCTTCTTCGACTATTCCACTTCCCCAAAAGAGAGAAAATGTTTTCACTTTTTTTTCCACTTAACGACCTCGTAAAATATTGGGCCTTTACGGTTTCAATCCGAAAGGCCCTCATTCTTTATCAGGCCCCCATTATAGAAATTCCTGAATCTACATAAAGGACCTGCCCGGTCACATTATTTGATAAAGGAGACGAAAGATAAACAGCAGCGCCCCCAATATCATCTGGGGTAACATTTCTTTTAAGTGGAGACTTATCCTCTATAACTTTAGTAAAAGAACTTATGTTTTTTACAGCAGAAGAGGCCAACGTTTTTATAGGACCAGAAGAAATACAATTAACCCGAACACCTTGCTTCCCAAGGTCAGAGGCCAAATAACGAGATGTCGCCTCTAAAGCAGCCTTGGCAACTCCCATGACATTATAACCTTCTATAACCTGCTGAGCACCATGGTAAGTCATTGCGATAACTGAGCCATCAGGGCTTAAAAGGTCTTTCAAAGAATTAGATACTCCAATAAGAGAAAAAGCTGAAACATCGCAGGCCAAGGCAAAGCCTTCTCGGGAAGTTTCGGAAAAATCTCGTCTTAAGTCATCCCTGTTAGCAAATGCAAGGGAATGAATAATAATATCTACATTTTTCCACTTTTCAATGACCTCTTTTCTCATATTGTTGTAATGCTCTTCATTAGTCACATCAAGTTCAAAAATAAAGTCTGCGCCGACCTCATCAGCAAGTGGTTGAACTCTGGTTTTGAGTTTTTCATTTAGGTAAGAGAGACCAACTTGTGCCCCATGTTGTTTAAGGGCCTTCGTAATACCCCAGGCAATTGATTTGTCATTAGCGACCCCTAAGATCAAAGCCTTTTTTCCTTCTAGTAATTGCATATACACCTCTTTCATTTGAGAGATTAAATTATGGTTGAAGAATTCTATCCTAAAATATTTCTAAGTACACGTATGAATTTTTAACGTGGGGGCAAGCTTTTAATTATTTCGATAAAACCTGCCGAATTTAAACTGGCCCCACCAACGAGTGCCCCATCAACATTGGGGAGAGACAAAATTTCTTTGCTATTTTCGGCCTTCACACTACCTCCGTAAAGAACTCTCACGGAGTTCGCCACATCTTCTGAAAAGTTTTTGGCCAAAAATGCCCTTATTTTTTCGTGGACTTCCTCTATTTGAGTCACAGTAGCAACTTTTCCAGTCCCGATGGCCCAAACAGGTTCGTATGCTATAACAAGTTCAGAAGCCAAAACTTGGGTAAGATCTTCAAGGCCTACCGAAAGTTGCTTCTCAATAACCTCAACAAAATTGCCCTGCTCTCTTTGCTCTAAAGTCTCACCAACACATACAATGGGTTTTAACTCATTCTTAAGAGCTATCCTCACTTTTTTATTAACCAGTTCATCCGTTTCATTACAATGCTGTCGTCTTTCAGAGTGTCCAATAATAACATAATTGGCACCGGCATCCTTTATAAAAGAAGCTGCTATTTCCCCAGTATAGGCTCCGTTTTCCTCATGATGCACATTTTGGGCAGACACTGCAATATAAGAGTCTTTCGCTACTTCTGAAACCATTTTTAAAGAGGTAAAAGGTGGGGCCACTACAACATCAACGTCTTCCGGCCAACGGAGTCCTATTTTTATTCCATTAACCAGTTCAACGGCTTCTGGAATCGTCATATTCATTTTCCAATTACCTGCGATTAAAGGGACGCGCATGAAAGACTCCTTTTAAGATTTTTCGAGATACCGATTTACTTCTTTTGCAATGAGATCTTGTAGCTGATGGAGGTGGACATCATCAGCTTTTTGATCATAATTGTCTAACACATTTTTTGAAACACGGTTTGTGGACTTAGGCCCTAGACCAATTTTAGCTCTTTTTTCTAAGAGTTTTTGGAGGTCGTCCTCAGGAATCGTCATGACAGGACCCATGGCCGCGGCATAAAAGTCAACCTTGGCAACATGCTCAAGAAGCTCTAGTCTCAAATAGGCTTCTTCCAGATTTCGGCCGACACTTAAAACTCCATTACCGGCAATCATAAACACATCACTCTTTCTCAAGGCTTCACAAACAAATCGGTCATTGGCCACACTTCCTGGCATTGAATAATCGGCGACAGGAATAACATGACCTATGGAAACCACGGCTTCTGGAAGTGAAATCTCCAAAGCCTTCCCGACAAGTCCTCTTGCTGTCGCAAAAGGCGGATGAGCATGCACAACGGCCCGAACTTCTTCTCTTTCATTATAAGCGGCTAAATGAAGGTTAATTTCAGAAAAAGGCTTTCCAATCCCTTCAACTTTTTTTCCCTCTTTATCCAAAGAAATAACCATTTCTGGAGTTATGGCCGCTTTAGCTTCCGCAGTTGGAGTGGCAAGAAAATGATCCTCAAATTTTGCTGTAACATTTCCGTCATGATTTGCCACAAAGCCTTTTTGATCTAGCTTTTGACAAATCTCAACAATACCTTTGATTATATAATCTCGCCTATTCCCCATTTTTTTTCCCTACTTTCTTAATTTAACTGATTGCCGCCGGTTTGCTTCATCTCATTAAGGTTAGCGATGATTCTATTCGCTGCCTCAGCAGCCGAATCTATTTGAGATTCATCTCCACTCATAATAAGACGTCCAGAAGCTCCGTAAGGCTTAACATCGATAAGCTTAACATCTGCTGCTTTTAGAGCTTCATTACATGCCGCTGATAAGTAAGCTGCTGGTGTTACTTCCATGATAAAAACAGATTCGCCAGACAAAACCATATTTCCGCGAGAAAGGCCTGTAAACATGATGGCATGATCTTGTTCAATGCTTCTAATAATTTTGTTACAAAGTACTTTAACCTCCGCCCTATCAGCTTCAGTCAGGCCAGAGGCCTCTAAAATGGCCCTTCCAGCTTCTCGTACTTCACCCTGGTCTTTATGGTGAACTTCCATCAATCCAAAAACTCTTTCTGTTACAACTGTTCCCAAACGACAACTTGTTGACTTGAGGGCAACATCGATCATTTCATGAATTTCCATTGCCGGTGCGATTTCAATAAAAAGTGCTGAATCGTATTCTTCCGGATCATAAACTCTATTATCCTTCGCCATATACTGGGCGATTTGGGGTTGTAAACTATCAATAAAACTCAAGGTTCTTAATTCAAAATTTGCTTTAGACATTTATATTCTCCTAAATTCTCTATTTATTAATAACCATCACTTTTTACATTACGTTGTGTTCTTCTCTGTGGGGTGCTTCTTGAGTATGTTTTTCTTTCATACCTTTTTCCATAGGATCTTCTTCCCCCCTTTTCAGCGGAAGGAGATTTTACAATAGCGATACTTGAAGAGGCTCCAACTCTATTCGCTCCTGCTTCAACCATAGACTTGGCATCTTCTGTTGTACGGACTCCTCCAGATGCCTTAACACCTATCGAATCGCCAACAATCCTCCTCATCATTTTAATATCGTTAACAGTTGCGCCACCACCACCAAAGCCTGTGGAAGTTTTAACAAAAGCAGCCCCTGCTGTTTTGGAAAGAGCACAAGCAACGACCTTTTCTTCATCATCGAGGCTGGACGTTTCAAGAATAACTTTAACAGGATAAGGAGAAGAAGCTTCAACAACCTGCTGAATATCTTCAAAGACAGTTTTATAATCTCTGGATTTAAGGGCTCCGAGATTGACAACCATATCGATCTCTCTTGCACCAGCAGCGATTGCTTCCTTGGCCTCAAAGACTTTAGACTTAACCGTAGCGGCACCAAGAGGAAACCCAACGACAGCGATAGGCTTAACGGAGGAGCCTCTTAGAAGCTCAGTAACCAGGGGAATATTGCAAGAGTTCACACAGACAGTAGCAAAATTATAGGCCCTTGCCTCTCCACAGAGTTTTTCTAACTGCTCTTTAGAAGCTTCTGGCTTCAAAAAAGTATGATCGATCATTGATGCCAATTTTTGATCATAATCAGTGGCCTTAGCGACTTCAGTTTCATTGTGGGACTTTTTTTGTTCCTGTCCTCCCAATCTTTCCGCAACCTTTTTCGTAATTAATGAAACAACTTCATCCAAATTATTTATTTTTTCCTTCATGAAAATCTCCATGATTTTTTGGGCCCATTAAACTGTGGCCTTAAATGTCTTTATTTACGTGAACTTCGTCAACAATTCCTACAATAACGGCGTGGAAGGGATCACTTTTTTTCCCCAATAGTTGCCTGGCCGTATTTCCTTCCTGCTGGACTAAAACCAAATCACCTGGACCTGATTGGGCCACATCACATGAAAGAAATGAAGCTCCCTTATCTTCTCCGTAAGGATCAACAGGTTGGACAATCATAATTTTATGTCCCTCAAAACAAGGATGTTTAGCTGTTGAAACAACATTTCCTTTAACTCTTGCAAGTATCATCTTTAAACACCTGTCCCAAATATTTCTTCTTTGTTATAAATTCCAATATCCTGCTTATTAACCTCATCAACAATGCCTACGATGGCCGAATCGACGGGAGCAAAGGAATTAGGGAGAGCAAAAGCTGCCTCTCGAGATAAAACCCAATAGACAAGATCTCCTTCTCCCGCTTGAGCTGTGTCAATGGAAGCAATTGGTCTTCCCGCAGGTTTTTGATCGTCGTCTAGTGGCTGTATTAAAAGTATCTTTTGTCCCTCAAGAGAAGGATCCTTAACCGTACATACCACTGTTCCAATAACTGTTGCTAACTTCACAACATTCTCCTTACCAATAAAGGCCTTTTTCAATAAGCTCAGGGTGGGGGTTTGGAATAACTTCCACAGCTGTTAACATCCCCTCTTTTCTCACATAATCACTCGAAACTTTTATTGAATCCTGAACATCTGGAAGTTCGCCACTAATAATAAAATAGGCTTTACCCCCTAAATCCTTGGCCAGTCTCATTTCCAAGAGTTCAACGGGAGTATTCTTTAAGGCTATGTCTGCCGCAGCGACACAAGAGACCATTGAAAAAGATTCTAAAATTCCTACAGATTTAACCTGCTTACTCTTTTCAGAAACTCCCTTTAAAGCGGGAATTATACTTCTATGAATATAGGGCAAAAAGAGCTGGTTGATCACTAAATCAGATCCTATTTCAATTCCAACTTTAAGTGACTCCTCCACATCGGCAACTTCACCACAAATAAGAATCACATATTTACCAGGCTGGACTGCATGGGCCTCAAGAATTTTAACCTGGGCCTTTTTAGCAATAGCATCAGTTACAAAAATTCCTCGTGCAACTGATTTAAGCTCTATCATTCCTAAGGTCGGCTCTTTCATGAACTCCTCCCTTTAAATATCTCAATCCACTGCTCATTAACCTCTCCTACTTTTCCAGTAATCGAGGCATGATAAGTTGTTCCTAATTCGCTGGGTGGGGAAAAAGCAACAACGTCGCCCATTCGCACTGGTTGTCCTTCAAAAACAACAGGGCGTGCTGGAGAACCTTTGTGCTTCAACAAAGGTATTCTTACAACTTTGGGTAGCTTTTTCTCACCAATGAGCATTTTATCTTGCTCATAATGGTCTACATTAATTCGCTTTCTCAAATAAGTTGTCGAAACTCTATTATTTTTTAGACCTTCTCTTACCTTAATTCCCTGACGCATGTGAGGTTTACTAACCCCTCTTTTTTTCAACTCTTTCCTAAGGCCTTGATAGACAAGACGAGGTGAAAATGTCGAAACTTCCGAACCCATATAATCACAAAGGGAACACCCGCTGCAAAGAAGAGAAGACTCTAACTCAGAAGGACGAATGGATTCAGGAAAGTGAATATTCATAAAGGCCCGGTCAGGATAAATATCATGACCTAGCTGGTAGCGAGGACAGAGATCCGCTACCTTGGAGCTTTCCCCACTTACTCCTTGATTCTCTTTAACCATTTGGGAAAGTGTTTTTTGCTTAACTTTGGAAACAATATGATCTTTTGGGAGAACTAAAACTGCAGTTGTGCTTTTTCCAATCCCCTCTTGAAGTTGTGAAATCACCTTTCCCTTCATAGGGCCGCCATCTAAAACAACAACATCTTTACAATTGAGCGTTGTTCCTCCTGCTATATTTATGACCTCTTCATAAGGAGTTCCGATAGGAACCCAAACGACTTGTGGACACTCGACTTCCCCTGTTACTGTTACAGGCCTTTCCGTAACAGGCTTACCATGTACACCCTGATAGACCTGAGCAAACCCCAATGCATTATCAATCACTATTCCAATATCAAGGGGGTCTCCACCTTGGGGAACAACTTTCTTAGTGATTTCATAAACTAGGAGATGCTCATCTCCCACTGGATAATAATCTTCAAGAAGGTAAAGGCCTATCAAAGGCTCTTTTTTTAAAAGTTTTCTAAAAGAATCAACGATGTCTACATCGCAAGATTTAATAGCAATGATGCCTTTTTTGGCTCCAGTTGCCTCCATCGCAACCTTGACCCCATCAATGATAAGCCCAGGCCTTTCCCTTAAAAGGGCCTTTTCCGAATGAACAAGGGGTTCATTTTCGCTGCCATTAGCAATCACTAAATCTGCAAGGCCATTCAACTTTATATAAGAAGGTAAACCTAGGGTCTCAGACCCAACAACGCCAGCATTTCTAATAGCGCTTACAATTTCTTCAGTTTTCCTTTTCATTACCAATTTGGAAGTCTCTCAAAAGTTTTATGTTATTCTGAAATGTCCAGATAGGACACATCGTCTTGTTCTTGTAAAATGCCTTGCTGTTGTATTTCCTTCACCCGTAGGGGATGCAATAGTGAAAGTAGTCGGTCCTTCTCCCCCCATTGCAAGACCGGCCAAAGCTGGACCGTTCTTAACAAAAATGGAGCAGTTCATTTTCACGGCCATCTTATGCATATTATCGATATTTTTCGAGTGAATAACAGCTGTATGGAAACAGTTTTTTTCCAATTTATAGGCCAGATCAATGGCCTCATCAATATCCTTAACTCTAATAAGAGGAACAACTGGCATGAGTAGCTCTTCTACAGCAAAAGGATGGTCTGCTTTCGTTTCCATAAAGGCCAACCTTTTTGAAGGGTCAACATCCATACCAATTTCTTTAAGAATAAGTTGAACATCCTTCCCAACCCAATTTTTGTTGGCCTTTCTATTTTCAGTAAGAATAACCTTTTCTAATCTTCTTGTTTGGTAAGGACTTAACTCAACGCCACCATGCTTAGTGAGGGACTTCTTAAGGCCCTCAGCAGCTGAGTGAGTTACTATAATTTCTTTTTCTACAACACAGATAATATTGTTGTCACAGCTTGCACTTAGAACAATATCATGTCCTGCCTTTTCCAAGTCTGCCGTTTCATCTACAACAACGGGAGGGTTACCTGGCCCAGCCGCAATTACACGCTTGCCTGATTTCATGGCCTGGTTAACAACATGAGGTCCACCCGTAACAACTAAAAGTCTTATTTTAGGATGAACCATTAGTCTTTGAGCAGACTCAATAGTTGGCGTCGTAACTGTTGTAAGTAAATTTGGAGGTCCACCTTCCGAAATAATGGCCTTATTTATAAGGCTAACTGTTAGAGCGGATACTTTTTTGGCCAAAGGGTGTGGATTAAAAACAACAGAATTTCCACCGGCGATCATACCAATTCCGTTGTTGATAATAGTCTCAGAAGGGTTTGTACAAGGGGTAACACTTCCAATAACTCCAAAAGGAGCTCTTTCTAAAAGCGTTAACCCATCATCTCCTGTATATGTAAATGGCTCTAGGTCTTCAACTCCAGGAGTCTTTTCTATTGCCAAAATATTTTTATTAATTTTATCGTCATATCGACCAAGTCCAGTTTCTTCAACTGCAAGCTTCGAAAGTTCATCAACATTTTCAAGACAAACTCTTCTAACGGCCTCAATAATTTTTTTTCTCTGCTTTATCGAAACAGACTTATATTCTTCAAAAGCCTTTCTTGATGCTTCTATAGCTGCTTCAATATCAAGAAAGCATCCTAGCTTTCCCGACGACTGAGGGTAAGTAAATTCAGGATGAGGCTTTGCACTCAAGGGCTTTTTGACCTGCTCTTCTTTTTTAACATCAGAAAGTTGCCCAATAACCTTATCAACGATGGAGTTTATCTGTTGATCCGTAAAATTCATGACTTTTTTCTCCAGGCCTTTTTATTTAGTAATTTTTATAATAAACGCTGCCTTCTCCTGCCAACTCATCCACAATGGCCATGATGATCGCATCAACAGGCTTTTCTTTCGAGGTTTCGGTTAAACGAGCTGAACTTCCGCAGGCAACAAGAACCACTTCACCAACACCAGCACCAACAGAATCCACGGCAACTACATGACTTCCCGTCGACTTCCCTGAAGGCTCGATATACTCGACGATTTGCAACCTAAGGCCCTCTAACTTTTCGTCCTTTTTCGTTGAAACGGCTGTCCCTATGATTTTGCCAATTTGCATGTGAAGCTCCTTAAAACACAAAGAAGTGAGAAAGCTTAAAAAACCTTCCCACTTCGTTATTTTAAAAAAATATCTTTTCTCTCTTAGACTGTAGGTCCTTCAGACTGAGCATAAGTATTCTGATACTCACTTCTTCCACCAAGAGGAAGGGCCAGATCAACATTTGCATGAGGTCTTGGAATAACGTGAACAGAAACAAGCTCACCTACTTTTTCAGCAGCTCTTTCGCCTGCTTCGATGGCCGCTTTAACAGCTGCAACATCACCTCGTATAACTGCAGTCGTAAAACCACCACCTGTTTTCTCGTAACGTACCAACTTAACGTTAGCTGCTTTTACCATCGCATCAGAAGCTTCAACCATTGCGGTAAAACCTCTTGTTTCAATCATTCCTAAAGCTTCTACTTTTTGAGTCATTCTATCCTCCAATTTTTTTCAAACTTAATTATTGTATTTTCTTTTTCTTTATTTAGAAGAGTAAAAAAATAAAGTAATAGACAGTCTTCTTAGATAAAAGTCAAAGTGTCAACTAATTTTTAACGACTTAACTCGTCGCAAACATCTACTAAAAACGCCCCAAGTGTCCAATAGATTCCTCTTTAAAAAGATGCTGATACCCCATAAAATTAAATAATAATCATAAAAAATAATGAGGATGCAGATGGTAGATAAAAACTTTGATGAAAAATATGCTTCCAAGCTAAGGGCCATTCTTATATCTAGCGACATGTCCATGGTTAACAAAGCTAAGGAGATATTCGATGAGTTAAAAGTCGAGATCGTTGACCATGCACCCACAGTAAAAATGGCAAGGGAGAGAATGATCCTCAATGCCGACAAACTGCTTCCCTATAACTTCATTTTAATAACAAACACTAATAGTCAATTTGGTGAAGAAGGGATCCACCAGTCTAAAGACATTCTTGTAAAAATTAGATGTGATAAACTTTATATAAACACTCCGATTATTGTCGTTGAAGATGAAGCTACAGGCACAGACCCTAAAACCATTGAAGAAAACTCTCAAGTTAAATTTATGCTAAGTGGAAAGTTTGAATCTTTGGGGACTGAGTTTGTGAATTTTATTGCGCACTCTTACCCTGAAGGACCTCAATCTTTAAAAACGGCCTTTAAAAAAGGTATTTACTATATTTATATTCCAAACGAAATGGATACAGCACTTTTTAACGAACTGCGCGATCTCAATGATGCCATAAAAAATAATAATGTCATGATTCAAATTCTCGACTTTAAAAAATCTAGAGACAGATTGAATGACAAAGAAATTCAAGTCCTCATGGATTACTGTAGAGAGTCAGAAAAAAATAAGCTTCCTATCTCCTCTTTAAATATTCCACAAGACCTAATGAATATTCTTCAAAATAAAGGAATTGATAGAACATTTAATCCCAGAAAAGACCTTCAAGAGGCCTTAAAAACAATTAATATAGAAGTAAAGAAAAAACCAAAAGCTCAACCCTCATCACGAAGTGGAGGTGGCGGCGGTGGAGGTGGCGGTGGCGCAGGGATGAAGATGAATGTAAACGTCATCAACCCTTTCCTTGCGGCCTGTTCAGAATTGTTTAAAGAAACTGAAGGTAAAAATGTTATAGTAGAAAGACCGAGGCTTTGCATCAAATTTGATGACCCAGGAGTTCAATTTGCCTCACTTATAAGGTTTTTTGACCCTAAGTTTAAAGGTGGAGTTCTTTTTGCTTATTCAGACAAAAGCATCAATAAATTAAAACAAGACAACCCTTCTTCTATGCCCACAAGAGAACTTTCTCTCCATATTGAAAAAATAATTGACTCAGCAAAACTCAAGTCAAGTTCTGATGACTCTATTTCTCCTTCTTCAATAGAAATCTTAAAATCAAGAGACGAAATAGCGACAGCGGTAGGGAAGAAAGGGGCCATTCGTATAAGATTTGTTTCGGAAGCAAATTGGCTGGATGCCTATATAATAAAATAGAAAAAAAGGTCCTAGATATTTTCAGGACCTCTTCATCTCTTAAATGAAACACTTCATATTTTTATCTGTTCAGGCTTTCCCAAGTAGACTCAAGCTTTTCTGCCAGAACTTCTTTATCGAAAGGTTTGATGAGATAATTATTTACACCAGCATCAAGAACTTCCATCATTTTGTTTTCCTGACCTACGGCCGTAATCATCAAAAAGATAGTTTCTTTAAGCTTTTCTGAGGCCCTTACTTTTTTCAAAAGTTCGAAACCTGACATAACTGGCATATCATAATCAGAAATTATAAAATCTACGATGGCGTCATCCTTAGATAATATTTGCCAGGCCACTTCGCCATTACGGGCTTCGACAAACTCAGTGTACCCAAGCTCACGAAGATTTTTTGTAATGAATTTTCTAGCAGTTAACATATCGTCAACAATTAGAAATTTTGTTTCTTTACTAAACATTTTTTTCACTCCCAGAATAAAAAACCTCTATCTCATTTTAAAAAATTTCTCTTATTTTTCAATAATGATGATTTGCCTCTTTCCATAAACTTGCCCTAAATAATAGGGTAAAAAAAGAAAAATTGACAGATCTTATCCCATTATTCAAACTGTCCTAAAAGGGGTATCGTCAATAATGAAAAAAATATTTATGATTTTTCTTATTTCATTTGGCTGCACTTCTATTAATAAAAGTCACCTAAACTCTCCTTTAAAAATAAATGTCAAAAGCGACCTGAAAGCAATTATTGAAGTCGATACTTCGAAAAAGCTAATCGGTTATGCTTCTGGTGTGTATCTTTTCCACTTCTTTAAAATTAGTGGAGATGATCGCTTTGCCGATGGTCTAGGCTATAATGAAAAACAACCTCCCTTTGTAGAAAGAGCTTTGAGTCTTACACATAATGTAAAGTCTGCAGCAGCTTATAATGCTATTAGGACAAGCCGGGCAGATGTTATTATGGCCCCTCAATATGTTATAGAAACTAATAGTTGGAATCCTCTTTATAAACAAATAAAAGTAAAGGTCACAGGATTTCCGGGTAAAATCGTTAGTATTAAAAGCCTATGATAAGAAAAGTTATTTGCCTTCTTATGGCAATATTTTGGGTAAAAATAGGTAAGGCCTTAGAAGTTGACCGTACTCTTCAGTTTTCAATTCTAAACTTTTCATCCTCAAAAAAAACTTTGCTTTTAAATAAAGGTAAAGAGAATGGCCTAAAAAAAGGTGATCAAGCAAAATTCTTCAGAAATGAAAAAAATATTATTGCCAGGGCAGTTCTTTTAAAGGCTTCTTCCGGGCGCTCTTTATGGTCCGTTTTTAGATATCGAAATAGAAATGTTATAAAAAAAAACCTTTCCCTAAACCTTAAAATTACAAAGCCAATTCCTCTTACTAATGACGTTTCAAAAAGATTATTTAAAAATGAAACCTTTTCGGGTAAGGAAGATAGAATCCCGACGGTCAAAAAAGTAGCCGATTTTTCCAGTCGGTTTTTGACCCAAAAACCGAAAGGAGATTTTTCTTCTATCAACGAAATGGATCGTCCAAAAAAAAAGAAAAAAGTTGATTACTCAAGACTTAATGATCAGTCTTCAAAGTCTCAATATAAAATAAAAGCCAATTACCAGTATCTAAAAGAAAATAACCTTGAAAGTGGATTTGGTAAAAGTAAAAGCAAACAATATTACTTAAGAATTCAAGAATCAAAAATTGCCAAAAAGATTTCTGAAAAAGTCATCCTAGACAAATATAGAAACATAGAGGAATTATAATTAGCAAACAGAGTTGGTTAGGGCCTCTTTTTCATTAATTGAATAAGCATAGGATAGACCGTCCATAAAAAACCTCTTCCTTTGATCTGAGCTTAAGGTCGACATTATCTTTTTGAAAGAATGGTTCGACTTCAAAAGAAAAATGATCTTTTCTTCTCCTAAACTTATATAAAATTGATAGAGACTAAAAAGAAGCCAATCAATTTTAACAGTCTTAATCTTAGTCATAGAAAGGAGCTTAATCATAGTAGGCTCCTCAAAAAATGCCTTTGAATCTTTACCATTTATTTGACTCATTTTTAAATAAAAAGCAAATAGAAGTCCTCGAGAATATCCTTCTACAGTAAAAGGCTTTATTTTTTCTTCAAAAACTAAAAGTTCATCAACATCTGTAGGATCAATCTCTTCTGGAAATTCTCCATTTTCTTTGTAGGACATAAAAAGTCCTGCTATTTTTGCTCTTAATGTATACCATCCGATAGAATTAATTATTCCATCTAAACTCTTTCCCTGGATCTCTTTTCCAAAAGATTTTAGTAATAAACCGTGAAAGCCTGGCCTTTCCAAAATATAAGTATTTAAGAATTGAGTTAATGAACCTTTTTTGTGAATGTCAATTTTCAAAAGATAAGTAAAATAGTCAGGTAACGAGATAGATTTAAAATTTTTTGTTTGCTCCATTTTTTTTCCTAACATTTTTTTTTATTCACGCAAATTTTCAAATATAATTATCCTATGATTAAGTTACCATTTTATGATGAAATTAACATAGAACCAAAAGATCTATTTAGTATCGAAAAAATAATCGAAAAAAGCAAAATTGGAAAAGTACCCATTTATTTCCAAATTTCTTACTTAAGTAAAAAACATCAAAAAGAATTTTTAAATGATTTTTTTGAACTCGCAAAAAAAAATGACCTGAACCTTTATTTTCCTTATCCAGTTTATATTATTTCCAACCTCGAAGATATCGGAGAATTTGAAACAAGGTTAATTTTTAAAAATGCCGATGACCTTCCTTCTTTTTACAAAAAGGACCTACAAAAATTAAGAGCAAAAGAAGTTACAATTTTGAAAAAAATATTTTTCAATTCGGAAAGAATTAATAATATCGATAACCGCTCAAAACTAAACTTTGTAATGGAAAATGCTAAAAACCAAAAGCATCTTTTCGAACTCACTAAAGAATTCAACTTCTTAAAAAACATTTTAGATGAATTAGAATAAAAAGAGGTTAAGAAATGATAGATAAAAATACTCTTTGGGATAGCCTAACCTCAACTGATATCAAGGAGCTTGAAGGTTTTGAAGAACTCATAACGTATTGGGGTAAAAGTAATGTAAAGAAGGTTTCAAAACGAAGAGATATGGACCAAACAATCGAGTACAAAGAAATTCTTAATTTTCTAGAAAACGAAAACAATAGGCTCAATAAGGTTTATCACTTCCTTCACAATAAGGTTTCAACACTCCAAAACTTTGATCAAAAAGAGGCCCTCATTCACTTTGAAAGTGAAAGACTCGAGACATTAAAAGAAAAATTATACAAAAAACTTTCCCAGGATGACTCGACCTTCCACAAGGCCATCGGTGAAATTTTTGATAGAAGTTTTAAACCTCATCAAGAGAGTTAAGAATTATTGGTCCACCGATATGCCTAAACTCCACATCTTCGATAGAAGAGATATCCACATCTTCCAACTCTTCACGAAGGATATACTTAAAAAATTCTTTAAAATAAGAAACTTTGTTAAGAGCAAAAGACTCTAAGAAGCTATCAATAGACGTCTCAATTTCTTTATTATTATTTAGTTTCAAGTTTTCATCTAAGATATTGGCCATAAAAGCTTTATATTCATTAAGCGTAATACCCATTTTATTATCCTGACCTTTTTCAAAAAAGCCCAGTTGGTAGTTTGCATACGCACTTAATAGAATAGACTCAAAAGTTATATCTTCAACAGCATAATTCAAATAATATCCACTGTTTATTGTTCCAGAATTCCTCAGTTTTTCATAAATTTCGTGGAACTTTGAAGCAAAGGGAGTCATAGAACTAATCAGAGTTACAATTTTGCTCCAATCTTTAAAACTTTCCCAGTCATTTATTTCCTTAGTTTTTGTCCTCCCGACTTTCATTTCACGAAACTTTATGGGGGCCTCAAAAGATAGGCCGATATTTTCAGCTAAAAAGTTCCCTAAAAAGCTCTCTTTACCATCATCAAAAAGAGTACTCTTAAGACATTTTTTTAATTTCAACTGATCTAATTTAAGAAGAGAGTTCCCAATTTTATAAAGATCTACAAAATCAAAAAGGTCGAAAAGATTTGCACCTTCAGGCAATGCAAAACCTTCTTCTCTCATGAAGAACTTTAAGTAATCAAGTCCAAGCAACAACATGCTTCTAGACTTATTTCCAGTTCTGGAGAGAGCAATAGAGCCTTTTTTAAGAGAATCATCGAGCTCCATCACACCATTGACGAGTCTTAAAAAGTTAAATTGAAGAAAAGAGGCCCTTTTTTCATCACTAACCTTATTCAATTCTTCTTCAAGAGGCCCTATCTTTTCCTTAAAGGCGATAAGAGAGGATTTCGGCAAAATTTGATTTTGTCCCAAATCACAAATTTCTCCCTTGGTTTTAACTTTTTTCTTTATAAAATTATTCAAAATATCTTTATTTGGAAAAGCTGATTCAAAAACCAAAGCTTCGTAGTAATCAACAAAGCCTATATCTCTTAGCCTTTCCTTCTTAGATTGAAACTCTTCTTCCTGTGCCGTTGAAAATGATTCTGAAACAATTTTGAAAAGGTTCGCATAGGCCTTCTCAACTCCCTCTTGAGAGTACATGTCTAATATTATTCTTTTCACCTCTTCAACAAATTCAAAATTTTCATCAAATTCGAATAGAAGAAGACCATCGTCAGTAAGAAAGTAATTGTCATGATCTGGATATAGAGGATCTTCAACATCGAAAGTCCAAATATTAAATTTTGACTTCAAATAGAGGGAAAACTCAGAACTCTTGGAGAATTCTAACCTTATTTTCTCATCTGGGCAGAGAGAGTAGGTTTTTAACCAGAAATTAAAGTTTTCCAGATCAAGGTCGTCTCTTTTCCAAAGGTCCAGGTCTAAAAAAACCTTCCTCTGAAGAACACCAAGCTGAGGCAAATAGGTAGCAATTTCTTCACAAGGCCTTGACCTTAAAGTCATATAAAGTGGTTGTATGGGTAGAACAGAAAGGTCTCTTCCCTCTTGAACATATTTTTCCAAAGAATCAAATGTTGTGTAGGCTTCCGCCTCTTTCATCATAAGAGAAATCATATTTTCAGAATCTAGCATTGTCCTTCCTCGTATAAGCCTCTTTGAATCGACGCATCAAAGCATTTTATAGAGTGATTAAGGCAATAAGGCAATCCCTAGAAAAAATTTTCACCTATAATCCCGTACCTAATGCACCCTTTCCTATTGATTTCTTTACCACCTGATCTTCTTTTTATATACAGTGCCCAGCTTAAATCTTGTTTATTTAGGGGATATTATGAAATTTCAATGTGTTATGGCCTTTTTTCTTATTAATACTTTTTCTCTCTACGCTGGTCCTAGAGTTATTAAGGATAATCGCTTTAAAGATAGAGGAATGACACCAACTGTAGGAAGAGGTTACTCGACGTCTACGAACACTCTTCAGTCCACCTGCTTTTCTAAGATAAAGCTGACAAAACCAAGCTATGACTTTCAATATCAATTCATTGATATTGATGAAACATGGAAGGAAAAATTTTCGAGCCGAAATGAGTTGAGTGGCTCACTTAAGCACCTTTTTATTTCAAACAATTTTACAAATACAACAATAAGAGAAGGTGAAAAAACGTATTACCACCATCATATATTCGTTTCTCTCGACCTTGACTCCTACTACCATTCTCTTGATGAAGGCAAAACAGGTTTGAGTGGAGATGCCATTCAGCTTCTTAGAAAAAAAGATGTTGTCAGTTTTTTTAATTCATGTGGCCCCTTTTATATTCGCTCCATTGGTAGAAACTCTAAGTTTTTTGCCATGTTAACTTACAAAACAGAAAGTACAAAAAGAGATTCTCATTTTGATAGTAAACTTAAATCTCATCTAAGATCTCTATTTAAATCGAAATCAAACGACAATAACACGTCCACTGACTTTCAAAAAGAAACCTTCAAAAGGAAACTCCAAATTAGTGTATGGGGATATGGTCTTGGAAAAGATCATCAAGCAGACCTTCTCCCTACTGACATAGACTCCTTTAAAAGAATTGTGAAAAACTCAATTCTGGCCATGCAAGATTCAGATGTAGGCATGATCTCTTCTGTTGAGATTGTACCCTGGATGGAAAACCCTGAGTTCCAAAATGAACTTAGGCTGGAGTCCACGACCGATAAAATTCAATTTGAAAGAAAGAGAAACCTTGAGGCCAATTCAGAACTCATCGCTGAAATAGATCGTATTGATAGCGCTTTCATGAATACGTATTATAAGGGACTTAATTGTATAAGATCTCTAAAAGAAAAGTTTCCCATTGGTAATAACGAATATGAGTTTGACCCAGAAAAAACTTTTATTCTTGACCTTGCGGAGCCCTCAAATAAGAAAAAAGAAATTAAACTCTCCCTTCTTTTACAAACAGTAAATGAAGAAAATATTGAAAAAATATACGAGGAAAATCAAAACTTTCTCTTCGGGGACAAAAAGGCAATAGAGTGCGTTAAAGAGCTCCAAAACCGTGGGATTGATACAGTTCATTATCGTGAAATTCAAACCTGCAAAAAAGTAAGATCACAAATGGTACCAATTAAGCCAATCTTTGACCATTACTGCCTCCCTGAGCTGGCACGTGTTCTTCCCTAACTTAAAACTTTAGAATCATTCTGAGGCAACTATGAAGAATTTTATTTGGGTTATTTTTATTCTATCCGCCACCAATATCTTTGGGTCTCCAAGAGTCATTAAAGACAATAGAATCGGTGACCTTGGTGTGACACCTAACTTAGGAAGAGGTTACAGTTTAACAAATAACTCATACCACTCCATGTGTTTTAGCACTATCAAAACAACCACTCCCAGTTTTGATGTTAAGTATGACTTCCTAGAAGTTGATGACTCTTATTTAAAGAAAATCACTAAAACCGGAAAGTTGGAAGACTCTTTTTTAAATTCCTTCCTATTAAAACATGTTGATTTTTCAGAAAAAGACCATACGAATAACTCTGACTCTTCGAGAGGAAGACGAAACGAAAGAAAGGAAGTTAAAGTAAAAAATATTTTGATTCATATTAGTACTGATAGTTTTTACAATGCAATCAATGAATCCCTCTCTGAAATGGATTCTGAAGCGAAAAAACTTATTTTGAATGGTGACCTCATAAAATTTTATGAAGTTTGTGGTTTTTACTACATAAGGGCCTTAGGTAGACATTCATCATTTATGGCCCTTTTAAAATACCAGGAAACTAAGGACTCAGAAAATAACGTACTTTTTAAAGAAAAGCTTAAACGTAGACTTTTTAGCTTTAATCACCAGCCTCATGAAGACAAAAAGTTTTCAAAAGAAATCTATAAAAGAAAGTTAAGAATTAATGTTGAAGGTATTGGTTTGGGGAAAGGAGACATTTCTGACTTACTTCCAACTAATATCAGTGAACTTAAAAAGACAGTCAATGCTGCGGCCAAACTAATGCAAGCTACTGATGCTGGTGTTGTTACCTCAATGGAAATTTCCCCCTGGCATGAAAATATCGACTTCCTTCAAGCTGAGGAAGATGACAAAACCTCAATCAACAAGAATCTTTTTAGGGAAACAAAAAACCTTCAAGAAAATAATGCTGTCATTGCCGAAATTGAAAGAATCAATGAATACCAGATGAACTACTACTATAAGTCTTATAATTGTTTGAGAATACTTGAAGAAGAGTACAAAGAGGGCACCAGTGAGTTTGAATTTGATCCAGACAAAACTTTTTTCTTTAACCTTTATAACAAAACTAATAAAAAACTCTACAAATCACTTCGAAACCTAAAAACATTTATAAACCAAACAAGCATTGAAAATATTTATGAATCAAATACTAAATTTCTTTATGGAGATCCTGAAACTAAAAAGCTAGGAGCAACAAAGTGCTTGGACGAAATTTACGAAAAAGGGATTAAAAAAGTAAGCTATCACCAAATTCCAGCCTGTATGGAAGTCATGACGTACAAAAATCAGAGTTACTACCTAATCGATCACTATTGTCTTCCTGAAATGGTTCCACTATGAAACAACCATTCTCCTGGACTACCTTCTTAAAACTTACAATTTTGGTAATCCAGATTACTTTTTCCCATAACTCTTACTCGCAACAGATGCTTGGCGTAGACAGTATGCCTATACTTGGAGCAGGAATAAAGTTTAACCTTATAAGGCCATCCCTGAAGACATGTTTGGCAAACTCAAAAGATATTTTTATAAAGCAAGAGATCAATACTGAAATTTATTTTCTCGAAAATAAAAAAAATCACAAGTTTGAAGATTATGAAACTGAGGCCTTTGTAAAAAAAAATCTAAAGCTCCTAAAAGAAAAAAAGAGATCGCTTAAAAGGAAAAAAGTCTCTTCCTTTTTAATTATCATCGACATTGATAAAAACATTGGTTTTAAATCGCTCGATAAACTTTCCTTTCAAAAAGACATTGAGCAAACCCTAGATGACAAAAATTATGACCTTTTCTTCCAAGAGTGTGGTGATCACTTTATTGAATCTGTGAAAAAAAGGTCCCGCCTCCTTCTCTTTACATCATTCTACGGAACCAGGTTGAAAGACCGTTGGATTCTCAAAAAAACAATCAAAAAGAGAGTTACGTACGACCCTAAAGATTCTTTCCAATTAGGCCTTTTCAAGGATTTTGAATATAATAGTTTTTTCCACTTAGATGCTTTACAAAAGGGTGTCGGAGAATACTCTGACCTCTTATATGGAGTAGACAAATGGCGAGGAAAAGGTCTTGATTATTACATTAAAGTTATTCTTAAAAAGTCACTCAATACTCAAGATGGATACCTATTAAGCTTTCAAAAAAGAAAATGGAGTGATTTACCTACTCTACTCAAACTTCATAATGAAAATGGACAGCAAAAATACTCAACACCCTTACAACTCAAGTCGCGAAAACTCCTCCAAAGACTCCAAAATGACCTTTTCCTTTTTAAATCAAAAAAAGTCATTGCCCAAAAAACAGCAAATAAATTATGTTACTCCAAAGCATTAGAGCTTGAAAAAATATTGAATTGGAAAACCCTTTCTGAGTGCAAGAAAAATCTTCTCTCATACCCCTTAGGCAATAGTAATAGAATTAAAGAATGTTATGATATGAAGGTTCAATTCCGGAGCTTCTTTAAAGAAAAAAGTTGCCAAAATCTAAGCTTGAAGAACCCTCTTTTGTCACCTTTCATCTACCAAGAAAGAACAATTGATATTAAAAGCCCTGAACCAAAAATTAAAATTGGCCTTGGAGTCGACCCGCAGGGTGCAAAATACAAAAATTGCCTCAAAAATGTCGACCTGCCTTACATACAAAAAACTAACAATGAAAATTATGCTGAAACCATCTACTCACCGCAAAAAAAGGGCCTTTTCTTCGCTAAAGTAAACTCTTCATTAACCCTTTTAGAAACATCTAAAAGAGTTCTATCAAGGTTTAAATTACCAAAAGACCTTGTTGATAAAATGAACATAGGCCTTCCTCAATTTTTTAAAGAATGTGGAACCCATTTTGTTTCTTCCATCAAATTTAAAAAAGGCTATGATCTAAATTTGAAAATCAGCAATTTTAGGGCCTTCAGAAAAAAGGTCTTTTTAGATGATGAAAATGACTTACCTAATTTAAACTCATCTTTGGAAGTTTTTAGAGGTTTTAAGTTCAAGAAAAAGAAAAAGAAAAAGAAAAAACGAGCAAAATGGCTCAAAAAGGTTAAAGTTTCTTTTTCTCCTTTTGGATTTACCTATAAGTCTTCTCCTAATAACCTAGAAGAATTTCTTCGAAAATACCCTAAAATTAAAGGTGCTATTGATAAAGAACAAAAAGGTATCCCCACTTCTATTACTCTTACCCCTTGGTCAGATATTTTTCTATGGAATAACCTTCTCAAACAAGAAGAGCTTGATTTTTTTGATTCTCTATAAAACCAGGCCATTTAGTCATTTAAGAATTTATTTCTTTCAATAAATTTTCAGTCTATAATCAAAGTTAGAAAAATTTCTTAAAATAGTTTTATAGTACCAAGGGGAAGAACAAGTGGCTGAGCAAGAAACGGACCGTGCTATTATCATCGACGACGAAGAAAGTGTTTGCGAGACTTTAGAGTTATTCCTTTCAAATATGGGCTTTTTTGAGGAAATTGTTATTTCAATGGATGGGAATGAGGCCCTTAAAAAACTTACAAATCAAAACTACTCTATCGTTCTTCTTGACCTTAACATGCCTGGAATTAATGGATTTGAGGTTATCGATAAACTTAAAGCAGAACATAAAGCAGATGATACCTTTATTCAAAGAGTGATAATTGTCTCTGGCGGTCTTGGTATAGATAACATCGAAAAAGCGAAGTCCTTAGGCGTGAAACACTTTTTGGCCAAGCCTTTTGACCAAAGAGAGTTTCGTAGTAAAGTTCAGAAAATTTATACCATTATTAAAGCGAGAATGGCCTAAAAATATTCCAAGTTTTAGATAGGCGCCTTCTACTTAAATTCCCCAAGTAGAAGGCTTTTCTAATTAAACTCCCCAATAAAGTACTTCACCACCACTTTTCAAAGTGTATATTTTCTTGAGGGGCTCCTTCCTGAAGAAGTCCTTTGTTAAGGTCTTCTATCATTTGAGGTGGACCACAAAGAAAATAATGAGATGACTTCAAAGAATCAAATACATCTCCTTTTTCTAAATGCCCTTCTTCCTGACTAAATAAAGTTTTAACTTGAATTCTTTCATCTTTTTCAAGCTCAGATAGAAGGTCTTTAAAGGCCCATTCATCTTTATTCTTAACAGAATAAAAGATTTTCATTCGGGCCTTGGATAAAGACTTTTCTTTAAAAAAAGTACGGGCCATCGACATTAAGGGAGTGAGACCAATTCCTCCCATAATTAAGACGACTTGGTCATTATCTTTAGGGGAGTAAAAGCATTTTCCACCGGCACCCTGAATATCAACAGTATCTCCAACTTTTGCTTCTTCATAAAGCCACTTCGTTGTAGGATGATTTTTTCCCTTTCTTATGGCCAATTCAAAAAAAGGAAGGTCGCTTGGAGGGCCCATCATAGAGTAGCCCCCCCATTTTTCCATACCTTCCGGCTTAAGATCTAACCATTGCCCAGGTAAGAATTGAAAATTCTTATCTTTCGCTTCCAAAAGAAACCATCTAATACTGGGAGTTTCTTCTTTTATTTTTTTAATTATGGCCTTTGTTACAATCATAGTTCCTTTTTTTCCTTACACTCGACTAATGTTAAAATAGTGTACAGGGCCACCATTTCTTCATTTTGATTCATTACTTGAACATTCCAGGCCACAACGCCGTTGGGCTTTTCATCCTCACGAGGTGGTTTTCTCGTTTTTCTCATACAGGTCAATTTAACCTGAATCGTATCCCCTATTCCTACTGGTTCAATAAAACGAAGGTTATCAAGCCCATAGTTTGCCTGAACCGGCCCTGGAGCTGGATCCACAAAAAGCCCAGCTGCAGCTGATACAACAAAATACCCATGGGCCACTCTCTTTTCAAAAAGAGAATCCTTAGCAGCAATTTCGTCCATATGAGCATAAAAATAATCGCCACTGATTCCCGCAAAATTCACAATATCGGCTTCTGCAATTGTCCTTCTCGGGGTCACAAATGTTTCACCGATTTCTAACTCTTCAAAATATTTTTTAAAAGGATGGACGCGGTCTTGCTTAATCTTGGCCCCCATCATCCATTCGTTAGTGACATGAGATAGAGTAGTTGGAGACCCCTGCAATGCTGTTCTTTGCATATAATGGAATACACTCCGAACACCTCCCATTTCTTCACCACCACCAGCACGACCTGGACCACCATGTACGAGATGAGGTAGCGGCGAACCATGGCCAGTAGACTCTTTCGCCGAGTCTTTGTTTAAAATCATGATACGGCCATGATAAGAAGCCGTCCCTAAAACAACTTCCCTTGCAACCTCATCACTAGTTGTAAATAAAGAACCAACTAAACTTCCTTCTCCCATCTTTGCAAGTTGATTAACTTCTTCAATATTTTTATAAGGCATAACAGTACTAACAGGCCCAAAAGGCTCAATTGAATGTGCCCCTTTCGAACTTAAAGGATTTTCACAGTGAAGAAGGAAAGGTGGAAAAAAGGCCCCTCCTTCTGTTCCGTTGCCGAGAGGACTTAATCCATCAAAACTTCCGTGAACTAAATTCGCAGACTTTTGGAGAAGTTCAACACTTCTCTTAACTTCATCTACCTGCCCCAAACTTGCTAAAGGTCCCATTCGTACACCTTCAACAGAAGGGTCACCTATAGTTATTTTAGTAAGCCTCTCCTTAAGTGCATCCAAAACTGCTTCTTGGAGATTTTCCGGGACAAAAGCTCTCCTAATTGCCGTACATTTTTGCCCCGTTTTGACGGTCATCTCTCGGACGACCTCTTTAACAAAAAGGCCAAACTCTTCATCTTCAGGCTTTACGTCTGGACCCAAAATGGAACAATTTAGGGAATCAGCTTCCATATTAAATCTTGTGTTATTTCTTAAAACTGCAGGATGACCCTTCAACTTAAGACCAGTTTCAGCTGACCCTGTAAAAGTCACAACATCCTGGCCAGTCACATGATCTAAAAGGTCGCCGACCCCACCACAAATAAGCTGAAGGGAACCTTCAGGAAGAATATTTGATTTAATTATGCTTTTAACCATACTTTCTGTGAGATATGCAGTATTACTTGCTGGCTTAACAATAGAGGGCATTCCCGCCAAAAATGTCGGTGCAAACTTTTCGAGCATCCCCCAACAAGGAAAGTTAAAGGCATTAATATGAACAGCTACTCCCTCTAAAGGAACACAAACGTGGCGTCCAATAAAGCTCCCACCTTTCGAAAGAGGCTCTAGGTCCCCATCAATATAAATCCGTTCATTGGGAAGCTCTCTTCTCCCTTTGCCTGAAAAAACAAAGAGGGTTCCAATACCACCTTCAATATCAATCCAAGAATCTTTTCTTGTTGCACCCGTCGCTTTAGAGATTTCATAAAAAATTTCTTTATTTTCCATTAAATACTTCGCGAGTTCTTTAAGACGAATGGCCCTTTCATGAAAAGTCATCTTTCTGAGGTTTTTTCCCCCAACATCTCTTCCATATTCCAACATACGCTGGAAATGAACACCATCACTTGAAATTTCGTAAATCTTGGAACCATTGACAGCATGAAAGAGATCTTTTCCCTTGCCGCTCGCACCAAACCACTTTCCTTCAATATAACTCTCAAGCTTCATAATTTTCCCCATTTGTTGACTCAAAAAGTCTTTTTTAATAGTCAGTATTTCTCGATGCTTTTCCTTATAACGCCCCTATCCTAGATAAAAGGCCTTCAATTAAGGTTTGAACTCCAATTCTTGATAAAAACAAACTGTTGGGATTTTAGGGAAAACTTTATTGAAGATCAAATATTTTCAAGAGTGTTAATACATTTTTAGCTTGGTGAGTAAAGTAGTTTTAAGTCAATTGTTACAACGCAATTCTTACTAAAGAATCTGATATGACGAGTCGATAATAGGAGAGAACAAGCGAGAAATTTATGGCAGAACAGGAAAAAAGGCCTCTTATTCTTTTAACACCCCTTTCCGACGTTTTAGAGTCAGCGAAAAGACAAATAATCAAAGATGAAGACATTGATCTTTATGAGATAAATTTTAAAGAACTCCATCCAGAAGAATTTATGAAAAGAATACCATCCGTGATCGTGACAGGAAGTCCAAAAGAGGCGGTAGGTTTTCTTAAAATGTACGACAAAGTCGTAAAAAGCTCCTCTTCAAAAGTAATTCTCATTACGGAAGAAGAACCTTCCCCAAAAGTAATGGGTGTCTTAAAAAATATAAGGCTTGCCGATCACGTTTATGGAAACGTGCAACCTAAAACACTCCTCTACAAAATTAAGCTGCACCTTAAAGCTCTTCCAGAGCTCGATGAAGAGGACCTCGTAAGAATATCCCGGGTGACCTATCATATTTGGGAAAATTCAAAAATGGAAATAAAGGAAGGTGAAAAAAAGGGGCCTTCAGCTGAAGATATAAAAATCAGAGGTGTAACACAATATTTGGGCGTTGATAGATCTACCATGAAAGTTGGAGAGAACCTTGATGCAGAAGGTAGAGGTAATCTTGAAAAAGACGAGCTTCAAGTTTTTTATGACGCCAATAGACGACTGACCATTGAGTTAGAAGATATTTTTGATAAGTTTGAAAATGAAATAGAAAGAAAAGAACTCCTGATTGAAGCCGACCAAAAGATTGATGAAATAAAAGATTCTTGTCTCGACAAGAGTTATAATGAGTTAGGGCTTTTTTGCGATATTATGAAGACCATTTGCTATAAGCTTAGTAGTGTCAAAGACGACAGTTTCTCCGTGGTAGTTGTTGGTATTCTTTTTAATAGTGCCGAATTTTTAAAAAGCGAACTCAACCAGGTAAGAAAGGGTATTGGCTCCTCCATTAGAGACAACCCCAATAAGGCCCTTTTTAATAGGTTTAAGTGGCTTAATACCAAATTCAACTCTCTTAAAGATACAAAAGAAGACGACCCAAAAAATATTAGCCTCACAGAGCTTATGGAATTTCTCCGAATTTAGTCAATAAACTCTATTTATACTCTTTGGACTTAACCAAACATCGTGGTATTAAGAAACTATTCATTGACCAACATACCCCATGGGGGTATGTTGAATAAAAGGACTCTCTATGACAAACAAGAAACTTATTTTTTCCATTAACGGCATGAAATGTGGAAATTGCGTTAAAAAATTACAAGATTCTTTTAGCGAGCTCGACTTTGAACTTGAGGCCAATTTCGACCTAGAGAACAAAGAAGTTTCCGTCACATTTGACCAAAGTGAAGGCCAGGGGATCCAAATAAAAAAACAAATTGAAGAGGCCGGCTTTAACGTTAGTAAAATGGAGTAAACTCTCCATGGAAAAGATTGCCTACAAAATTGGGGGAATGAGCTGTACAAGCTGTGCTCTTAATATTGAAAAATCTCTTCAGAAATTACCCCAACTCCAGAAAGTCTCCGTTAACTTCACGACAGAAATTGGATCTTTTGAAGGTCATACCCTGACCTCTCAGGATATTGCTCTCATTGAAAAAACTATTGGTGATTTGGGGCACACAATCTCCCCCCTTCACTCTAGTGAAAATGATCAAGAGAGTGACCATGAATTGAAAAAATTTGTTCTTGCCCTTTTTTTCTCGCTTATGGTTCTTTTTTTAAACATGGGACCTGGAAAAAACCTTGTCTCCCAAACAGTATCTTGGTGGATACAATTTTTTTTAACGCTACCAGTTTGGTCTTGGATCGGTATTCATTTTATTAAGGCCGTTTTATCCTTTTTAAAATCCGGAATATCGAATATGAACACACTCATTGGCCTAGGGACAAGTGTGGCCTTCATCTATAGTAGTCTCCTTACATTTTTTCCAGAATATTTCTTAAATTGGGGAATGGCCCCCAAAGTTTATTTCGAAGCTGTTGGCCTCATTATTTCTTTTGTTTTTTTAGGACAGTTCCTTGAAACGAAAGCAAAGAAAAAAACTAAAGACGCTATGAATTCTCTTTATAAACTTCAATCTAAAGAAGCTTGCCTTTTAGAGGGAAACATTGAAACGCGCATCCCCCTTGAAAAAGTAAAAAAGGGTCAACTCATTAGAGTAAGGCCCGGAGAAAAAATACCCGTAGATGGCAAAGTCTTTAAAGGGATATCAAGTGTCGATGAATCCTCTATGACAGGAGAGCCTCTTCCCTCTCTCAAAAAAAAGGGCGATAAGATTTATGCTGGAACAATAAATGGAGATGGTGTTCTCGATTTTAAGGCACTCAAAGTAGGAAAAGATACATTTCTTTCCCAAATTTCTCAATTTGTAGAACAGGCCCAGCTTCAAAAGGCCCCCATACAAAAATACGCAGATAAAATAAGTTCCTACTTTGTCCCTACTATTATTTTTATTTCTTTAATTACATTTTTGGGACAGTTTTTTTGGGGAGTTAATCCAAACAGCATTGGCTCAGCACTCTCACATATGATTGCAGTTTTAGTTATTGCTTGCCCCTGCGCATTAGGGTTGGCCACCCCCACGGCCGTAGTGGCCGCTACAGGAAAAGCCTCCCTAAAGGGAATTCTTATTTCTGGGGGAGATATCATCGAAAAAGCTGATTCTCTTAATCATATTATTTTTGATAAAACGGGAACACTAACCTACGGAAGGCCCATTGTAGAAAAGGCCTCTTTCACGGAAGAAGCTCTTTTTGAAATAGCTTCTCTTTGCCACTACTCAGAGCACCCCCTTTCTAAGGCCATTGTCTCTTACATAAGTGAAAAAGGAATAACTCCTAAAGATCCCGACTCATTCGAAATTATTCCGGGTAGAGGAATCAAGGGAAAAATCGATGACAAAAGCTTTTTAATTGGAAGCGAAATTCTTATGAAAGAGTTTGACATTGAACTTCTTCAAAATGATACAAATATAAGTTTTTCAAGAGTTTATGTCGCCAAAAACAAAAAAATCATTGGGTCTTTTTACCTCCAAGATAAAATTAAAGAAAAAGCAAAAACGACAATTGACCTTATTCAAAAACTTGGCATGGACAGTACACTTTTAAGTGGAGACTGCGAAGCCGTGACAGAAAAAGTGGCCAAAAAGTTAGGCATTCCAAATTTTGAATCACGAGTTGGCCCTCTTGAAAAGGCCTCTATAATTAAAGGACTCCAAAACAAAGGTCAAAAAATCTCCATGATTGGAGACGGAATTAATGATGGGCCAGCTCTCTCTCAAGCAGATGTCTCTTTATCTATGGGAACAGGAACCGACTTGGCCATAAGTGCCTCCGATGTTACCCTCGTTAAAGGGGATATCGAGAAGGCCTTGACCTTTCTTCAACTTTCAAATTATACGATGAAAATTATAAAGCAAAATTTGTTCCTCTCATTTATTTATAACATCCTCTGTATTCCCCTAGCGGCAGGGCTCTTTTACCCTTTTTTGGGTTGGAGTTTTTCCCCTATTTTTGCTAGTCTTGCCATGGGTTTAAGTAGCCTAAGTGTTGTTACAAACAGTTTGAGAATAAGAAGGTTTTGATGTCTCAAAGTAACCACAAAAACGATATTCACAGACTCAAAAGAATTGAAGGTCAAGTTAAGGGCATTATCAAAATGGTTGAAAACCAAAAATATTGCCTTGATATTCTTACCCAAATTAAGGCCGTAAAAAGTGCTTTAAAGTCCCTTGAAACACAAATATTAGAAAATCATCTAGACAGCTGTGTAAAAGAGGCCTTCGAAAGTGGCTCAAAAAAAGATAGAAAAGAAAAAATGGACGAAGTCATAAACCTTATAAAAAAATCAGGCAGACCCTGAGCGTAAGCTGATATAATATTGAAAAAGCGGAACTAAAACATGAAACAAAAAATTTTATTTTTCCTCAATTTAATCTTTTTCTCTACTCTTAGCTTGGCCCAATTTCAGGTTCAAAGTACAAAAAAAGTGGATCCTGTTTCCTTTTCTGCAACTGTTTTTAATCATAAAAAAGGGAAATATTTAACTCTCACTTATCAAAACAGTCCCAAATGGCATACCTATTGGAAAAACCCCGGAGATGCTGGGATCCCCCTCTCATTTGAGTTTTTTATCATCAGGAAAAAAAGTAAAGCTCGACTCTCTTGAATGGCCAGTTCCTCAACGCTTTTATGAAAAAGGTGACCTCCTGGCCTATGGTTATATTAACCAGTACTCCTTCTTTTTTCCTCTTTCTTCTAAAACTCTAAAAGACCTTGAAGGGAAAGAGCTTGAAATCACCTCTAAATGGCTTGTCTGTAAAGAAATATGTATCCCAGGGAAAAAGACCTTTAAAGGCAACTTTACTAACGGCCAATTGGATAATAGGACAAATATTTCTCAAGAAGAATTAGAAACCGCTTTCAATTCTCTCCCTAAAAAATCCGCATTTCCTCTGGGCCTTAACCTTGAGCTCCATAAAAAGGAAGGGGCCGAAGAGCTCTTTCTCTCCTATAAACTAAAAAATAAAAACCTTGCAGGGCTCCCAGAAAAAAGAAATATTTTAACGCCTTTCCCACAAGCTCCTTTTGATTTTCATAAAGAAAAGGCCATCAATGGCCGAACTATCAGCGCCAATATGAGAATTCAATGGGATGGAGAATACCTCGAGCCCGCTCAACCTTTTCCAAAAAAAAATACTTTTAAAAAGCCTTATCTTCTAAAATTTCTTTATACTGACCTTAGTGGTAGCGTAAGTGTCATTGAAAAATCTTTTAAGGGATTCCTCTCAAAAGCTAATACCCCAAAAATAAGCGTTACAAAGCCTTCTCCCGTGAGCACTCCAATAAAGAAGGTGGTCGCTCCTCCAATAAAAGAACCTGTGCCAGAAAAAAGTTTTTTGGCCTATTTTTTCTTCGCTTTTTTAGGGGGGCTTATCCTCAATTTCATGCCATGCGTTTTTCCCGTCATATCCTTAAAGCTTTTTTCACTTCTTAAACAAAAAAGTATGGATAGAGAATCTATTTTAAAACACAACGCTATTTACTCTCTAGGAATCCTTTTTTCTTTCCTGATTTTATCACTCATTGTCTTCCTCCTTAAAACGTCTGGAGAACAAATCGGATGGGGGTTTCACCTTCAATCGGCCACTTTTGTGGCCATTATGATTATTGTTCTTTTTGTACTTTCATTAAATCTTTTTTGGCCTTTTTGAAATAAAAACTCCTGGAGGAAAGCTCATAGGAAATATTGAAACTGATCAATCCTATAAAGGAGACTTCATCTCCGGTATTTTGGCCACAATACTCTCAACTCCATGCAGTGCCCCCTTTTTGGGCGTGGCCCTTACATTTGCATTTACTTCACCTTTTATTTACACACTCATTATTTTCCTATCAGTTGGTCTAGGCCTTTCTTTTCCATTCCTCCTAGTCGGTGTTATGCCAGTACTTCTTAAGGCCCTTCCAAAACCTGGGGCTTGGATGGAGCAATTTAAAAAGGTTTTAGGCCTATCTCTTCTTCTGACAGGGCTTTGGCTTTTTGATGTATTTCAAAATATTATTTCTCATTTTATGAGTTCAACTCTCCTTATCCTAACACTTATTCTTGTCTTCTTTTCTTTTTATGCCTTCAAAAATATGGGCCCTAAAAAGGTTGCAAAGGTTGTCCTAATGGTCCTTCCGCTAGGCACTTTCCTCTACCTAATTGGCTTCCAACTCCAAGACGTAAAAACTGTTCCATCAGAAAAAATTGTAAAAAAGACAACTCTCGGGCTATGGGAAGAGTGGGCCCCCCAAAAGATGGATAAATACAAAAAGCAGGGACAAAGTGTTTTCGTTGATTTTACAGCGAAGTGGTGCTTTACGTGTATTGTTAATAAAAAACTGGTTCTCCAGACAAAAGACTTTGAAAACCTTATTAAAGAAAAAAAGGTAAAAACACTTAGAGCTGACTGGACAAAAAGAGATCCCATTATAGGAAATTGGCTAAAAGAACAGGGGGTCTTCGGTCTTCCTGCTTACTTTATTCAGACACCAACGGGAAAGCTGATTAACCTTGGAGAGATGATTAGTATTAGTGAGGTAAGGGATAAGCTCACTAAACTAAACAACTTTTAATTTTTTTCTTGCTAAGTTTTGCCAATACTTCTAAAACTATCGAAACTCTGGAGAAACTTTATGAAAAAGATACTGAGCGTCTTGTTAAGCTTTTTCTATTCATTTACTGCCATAGGTTATAATCTTGATAACCTTAACCTTGAAGGCCTTTGGCAATTAAAAGATTTTCCCACCGACTCTAAAGAAAAGATTCTCTACGATTTTAAACTTATAAAAACTAAGGGCACTGATCCCAATGGTTTCAGACTTGCCTATTTTGAAAATAATAAAAAAATTGATCGCGGAATCAGTGGAATAGGGCTTTTCGTTCTACCTTCATGTCATTCGGGTCGATTTAATTACTTCATCAGAATAAATAGAATGGACCACTCCTTTAATCTTTTTGAAATCCTAGGAACTGAAGGAAACCCGGAGATTACAACCCTCCAGCTTAAAAAAAATGGTGGCCCCCAATTTTACACTTTGGAAAAAGTCCCATCCCAATCTGCCCCAACCGAGGCTAAGAGTCCTTTTTAACCAAATAAAATACAATCTCAGCTGTCTTTATAACTAATTCCTTTTCTCCACTTTTCAGCAGGGAATAATCGAACGGATGCTCTGCATAATAAAAATTATCACGCATCGTTACAAATTGCTCAAAAAGAAGAGGTGAGTCCTTATCAACTGATACCTTTTCCTTATTTAAAACATCAACAATTTCATTTTTTTTACCTAAACAGTGAACTTGATGAGTTTCAGTCCTTTGTGGATAAGATATTCTGGGACTATCGTTAACATTAGCACCCTCTCCGTAAATCCTAAGCCCTCCTTCTCCTTCTTGAAAAATAACTTGCTCAACAATCCTTTCCCAACAAGACTGCGCCCAATCCATAATAAAGGAGCCAGTGTCGTCATTACGACTAAGCTCCTTAATTTCTGGCCACGTTTTATCAAGAATTTGACGAAAGGCCAAAATGATTTTCGTAATGTCTTTATTCTTATCCATAATTTTTCCTTTTTCTTCTTATAGTAGAAAAACAAAATATATATTAAAATTAAATTTTTGCTATTGGAATTTAAATGAAAAAAATAATCATTGTAGATGACTCAGAATCTTATAGATCTCGCGTAAAAAGAGACCTGGAAAGTAATGGTTACCAAGTTGTTGAAGCAGTTAATGGTGAAAATGGTTTTACTGTCTGCAAGTCAAACAAAGATTGTGCCGCAATTTTAGTCGATATGAATATGCCCGGAATGGATGGAATTAGGATGATAAGTTTTTTAAGACAGGAAGAAGGGCTAAAAAAAACACCTGTACTCATCATTACGACAGAAAGCAGCCCAGAACAAAAGGCCCAGGCAAAAGCACTTGGCGTTATCGCATGGATACAAAAGCCAATCTCTGGAAAGGCCCTTGTCAAAGCACTCAATAAACTCCTCTAAAAAATAAGGGGGTTTTCTACATTTAACTTCAACTTCCTGCTCCACAAGAGCTTTATAAACTCTGCATGAGACCATACTAGAGGTGTTGCAGAACCTGTGCCTTCTCCTGTTGTTTCAAAAACTTGCTCTGGTATCATCTGTCCTGTATTTGAAAAACTGATAAAGCTATCCAAGATAGGGTCGATTTTTTTTATGACTTCTTTCCAACTAGAAACACCTTCCCTGTAACGTTCTATATAATACCGCCCATGCTCTCCTCCAAGAAGAGGCCATAGCCTTCCTTTATTTTGCTCTCCATAAATATCAAACGGATAACGATGCCACCCATTACCTCGGGGTGTTTTTTGCCGTAAAAAACGATTTACTTTTTCAAGTGAAGCTTTAACCCTATAATCATCCGTACCTTTCAACCCTAAAAGAACAAGTTTAAGAAACCCTTGATCAAGAAAATAGCGCTGATCAATTTTTCTTGAACTATTACTCAATGAGCACTTAAAGGCTCCGTTAGGGTCCCATGTTTGTTCATAAGATCCACATCCAACCACTCTTAAATAATAATTTCCATCTCCATAGAATCCATTATTCGTGAAAGTCCAAACATCAATATTATCTCCATTTTTTTTCAACCAATTAGAGGCCGTATTGAAAAGCTTGTTGGACCACTTCGTTTTATCGAAGAGTGTAGAACCAATAAAAAGTGCCGAAGTCACCACTGAAAAAGTAGATGGTGACATACCAAAATTTTCTTCCCATCTTTCCTGTTGAGACCAGGGACCGTAACGATGAATAAAATCAAGCGCAGATAAAAGCATTGGTGAAAACTCATAAAGTAATTTTTCTTTTTTTTCTGAGTTTGCTTTCAAATAAAGATGATAAAAAAGATGAATAGGATAACCGACCTGATCAAGTTGGAACCCTCCCCAATATTCTTTTCCACTGGCCCAAGTATTTTGAGGGAAAGCACCTTTCTTCTCAATAACCCTATAACCAAAGTGCCATTTTTCATTTACGTTTTTATATTGAGTTTTTTTTAAAAATCTTAAAGCATTCAAAGGTGTTTCATAATCTCCAGACGTAAGAAGTGCCAATGATGCATGAAACAAATCCCTTGGCGAAACAAGATGATAACCCCCTGTCTTCTTATCATGATGAGATTCTCCCCAAGGAATAGAGAGAGAAGAAATTAAGGCACCTCTATTTTTTTTATCTTCATGAACTTTAAGGGTGTACAAAGACCTCCAGTAAAACTCTTCTTTTTCTTGATCAAGTCCCCTTATTTTTTTGAGTTTTAAAAAGTACCTATTCCAAGAATTTTTATAATTTTCCTTTTCTTTTTCATAAAAAATAGGTTTGGGTATAGATACCTTTTTATTATTTGAAAATTTATAAACAACATAAAATTTATAAGACCCTTTTTTCCGGGGTAAATTCAACTCCCCTATAGAGGCCACATTACCATTTTTTGCTAAGCGAAACTGATAATCTATATTTTTGTTTTTAACAAGGTCCTGATAACCATCTGAAAACCCTACAAAGCCTACAGATTTTTTTATAAAACCCACACTACTTGAAATATCTAAATGAATATCTCCCTCAATGGCCTTGAATCCATTTTCCGTTAATTTTAAATTATCCCCTGAAGCTGTATTTTTAAGATGTGGGTTTGTTAAAAGAAAAAATTGTAGCCCATCAACTTTAGTATTAATAATAACTTCATCAACTAAAGTTGAAGAATCTCCAAGGGTAAAAAAGGTATGTTTAATTGAAAATTTCTCTTTTGGGTCCTCATTTATCATCTGAACAAGTCCAGGATGAAGAATACGAACCTTATGAACTAGATCACTTTTTTCCTCACTCAAAAAACTTTTACCATCAGTAATCAAAAATTGTGAGTCTTTAATTTGGGCCTGATCGATAGTAGGAAAATAAACCTCACTTAATATTCCTTGTGTGTTTGTAAACCAAAGTGGAGAACGGGCCCCCTTCTTTTTCATAAAAAGTTCCCACCTGAACCTTTTTTGCCTGAGACCAGTTACCTGTGACTCCTGGCCAACCGAAGGCCTCCTCTTCAGAAGCTGAAAGCATTAAAGGAAAAATACTTAGAAAAAGCAAAAAGAACTTTAAGCGCACGATAAGCTCCTCAAATTTTACTAAATTTTTTTCTCATTATAAGAAGAAAAATGGGGAAAAGGAATCTTTCCCCCTAAAAAAAGAAAAACTTCACGGGACTAAAAGTGAGGATATTTTTTCAACAGAAGAGGCCAATGCTTCAAACTCATGAGGGAGAAGCGCTTGATGTCCATCAGAAAGCGCCTCCTTGGGTCTGTCATGGACCTCAACCATGATGCCATGGGCACCTACCGCCAAAGCCCCCTTAGACATCGGTGTAATAAGTTCTTTTCTTCCTGTTCCATGGCTTGGATCGACAATAATAGGAAGGTGACTCAAATTTTTTATTGCAGGAACGGCCGAAAGGTCTAAAAGGTTTCTAGTATACTTATCATAGGACCTTATTCCTCTTTCGCATAAAATTACTTTTTCATTTCCATTTTGCATAATATATTCCGCAGAAGAAAGCCACTCTTCAAGTGTCGCTGAAATACCTCTTTTAAGAACAACTGGTCTTTGGAGTTTTCCTACCTTCTGCAAAAGAGCAAAATTTTGCATATTTCTAGCACCGATCTGAATAATATCGGCATATTCACTTACAGCATCTAAGCTTTCAAAGTCTATGGCCTCACTGATAACTGGAAGACCAGTCTCAGCAGAGGCCTTCTTCAGTATTTTTAAACCCTCGAGGCCCAGTCCCTGAAAGCTATAAGGCGAGGTTCTCGGTTTAAAGGCCCCTCCTCTTAAAACCTGGGCCCCGGCCTTCTTAACGGCCTTAGCAATCCTTATAGTTTGCTCTTCACTTTCGACAGAACAAGGACCACCAATAATGACAAAATGGCCTTCACCGAAAGTAACAGGTCCGACCTTAACTTCTGTACCTTTTGGTTTGAAATCTTTTCCGGCCAGCTTGTAAGGAACAGTTACTGGGATACATTTAATAACTCCCTCCAAGGACATAAACTCTCTTTCTTCAAGGGGTCCGTCATTCCCTGTAATTCCTATGGCCATACTGTGCTCACCAGGAATAGGATGTGGTCTGAACCCTAATTTTTCTATTTTTTCACACACGGTTTTTCTCTGATTTTCTGTTGAATCAGCTTTCATTAAAATAAGCATTTTGCTCTCCTTATAATCTAATCTTTTTCCAAGGCCTTTTTAAAATGAGTGGCCAAATTAAATATTTTGTTTTTCGCGATACTAAAAGTTCTCGATTCCTCTAATTCTTTAACAAGTGCACTTCCAACAATGACACCATCACAATACGGCGAAAGAGATTTCACCTGATCGACTTTAGAAATACCAAAACCCACAACAAGAGGTTTTTTGACTTCTTTCCTAACCATTTTTAATTCTTCTATCAAAGTATCAGAAATTTCTGCCTTTGCGCCTGTCGTACCCGTTCGGGAAACATAATATATAAAAGATTTAGATTCCCTTTCAATAATTTTCCATCGAGACTTCAAACTTGTTGGAGAAAGAAGAAAAATAGGCTCAATACCTTCTCTTTCACAGGCCAATTTAAACTTAACTTCTTCGTTCGTAAAAGATTCTGGGGTAAGATCCACTGAAAGAACTGATTGAATCCCGACCTCTTTTGCCCTTTTAGCAAACCTCTCTACACCATACTTATAGATTGGGTTAAGATAGGAAAACAAAACCAAAGGTGTTTCTATACCTCTCTTTCTAATTTCTTGAACGGCTTCAAATATTCCACCTAGGTTACAGCCATTTTTTAATGCTCTTTCACTGGCCTTCTGATTCGTTGGACCGTCAGCAAGAGGATCAGAAAAAGGCACTCCAAGCTCGATGATATCTGTTCCCGCCTCTGATAAGGCCTGAACAAGCTCTACCGTGGAGTTTAAGTCAGGATCACCTGCAGTAATATAAGCAATAAATGCCTTTTCACCTTTTTCCTTTAATTCTGCCATTAAAAGACTAATCGGTTTCATTCAACGTCCTCCCTTTTTGATAACTCATCGCCGTTTCAACATCCTTATCCCCCCTTCCAGAAAGGTTGCATATAATCAATTCATCCTTCTTTCTTTTTGGGGCCTCACGCAACAGGTAAGCTATAGCATGAGAACTTTCCAGCGCAGGCAAAATTCCTTCGTATCGACTTAAAAGAGAAAAGCCTTCCATTGCCTCTTCGTCAGTTACAGAAGTATATCTGGCCCTACCCATTTCTTTAAGGTAGCAATGCTCTGGACCGACTCCAGCATAATCAAGACCTGCTGAAATACTGGATGTTTTTTTTATTTGACCGAATTCATCTTGAAGAATAAAAGTTTTTGTTCCCTGAAAAATACCAAGAGATCCTCCCGAAAAACGGGCCGCATGAAGATTTTCTTCTATTCCCTGACCTCCAGCTTCCACACCGACCAAGGAAATATTTTTATCTTCTATAAAAGGTGCAAAAAGTCCAATAGCATTACTTCCACCACCAACACAGGCGACACATTCATCTGGAAGGCGTCCCTCAAGTTTTATGATCTGCTCTTTCGCCTCTTTTCCAATAATAGACTGGAATTCTTTTACAATTTGAGGATAAGGGTCTGGGCCTAAAGCTGATCCCAAAAGATAATAAGATTCCCGAACATGAGTAACCCAATCTCTCATCGCCTCATTTATAGCATCTTTAAGAGTTCGAGAACCAGAAGTGACAGTCCTTACTTCTGCACCTAAAAGCTTCATCCTGTAAACATTAAGCTTTTGTCTCAATGTATCTTCTTCTCCCATATAGATACAACAATTAAGTCCAAAAAGAGCACAAACGGTTGCCACTGCAACGCCATGCTGACCAGCTCCTGTTTCAGCTATAATTCTTTTTTTCCCCATTCTTTGGGCCAAAAGAATCTGCCCTAAGGTATTATTAATCTTATGAGCACCTGTGTGAGTTAAGTCTTCCCTTTTTAAATATATTTTTGCTCCACCTAAATATTCCGTTAATCTTTTGGCATAACTCAAAGGTGTTTTTCTTCCAACATATTCTTTTTGCCAATAGCTTAGCTCTTTTTGAAAATCAGAGTCTTCTTTATAAAAAAAGAAGGCCTTCTTGACTTCTTCTAACGGCGTATAAAGGGTTTCAGGAATATAGGCTCCACCATAATTACCGTAAAAGCCTCTCGAATCAGGATTCATTTATTTCTCCCTTTTTAATATAAGAAAAAAGACTAATTAATTTTTTATGGTCTTTTAGTCCAGGGGACTTTTCTACTGAACTCGAAAGATCTAAAGCATAAGGTCCTACCTTATGATTGGCCTCTTTCAAATTTTTTTCACAAAGGCCGCCAGCGAGAATAAGTGGCCCTTTTTTTTTAACCTCTTTAGCAAACCTCCAATCCGCTAATTTTCCTCTTCCTCCATATTCTCCCTTTATAGAAGGAGGTGAATCAACTAAGAAAGTCAAATCAGGACGACATTCGAGAAAAGCGTCAATTTTGGAAAGGTCTGAAAAGTTTATTTTTTTTATAACCTTTCCATTTAGTCTTGAAATTTTTTTTGGACTTTCTTCACCATGGAGCTGAAAAGTTGAAAAACCCGCTATTTTTTGAAATGCATTCATTTTATCCACTGTTTCATTAACAAAAACACCAACTGTTTCTCTTCCCTCTAATTGAAGATGACTCAAAATTTCTCTTACCTCAAAAGGAGAGATATAACGTGCACTTTTTTCATGAAAAATAAAGCCTAACGCCCATGCGCCAAGCTCGTACGACTTCTGAGTATCTTCCCTATTTTGTAATCCACATATTTTTATTTTCATAAAAAACTTTCTTTTTCCCTTACGTCCAAAATTTCTCTTAATTTATCCCCAGGTTTTTTTGCCTTCATAAAACTTGAACCGATTAGAAATCCATCATAACCGGCCTGTTCTAGGAGCTTTACTTCTTGAGAAGTTTTAATTCCACTTTCACTAATCAAAATAGTTTCTTTTTGTTTTAGTTTGGCCAATCGAAGAGAAGTCTCAAGGCTTACTTCAAAGGTACTTAAGTTTCTATTATTGACACCTATAATTTTGGCACCGGACTCCAAAGCTATTTTAAATTCATCTTCATCATGAACTTCAACAAGGGCCTCAATTTCATATTTTTTAGTTAAGTCTAAAAAGTCCTTAAGTCTTTCACGACCAATTAAAGAGACAATCAACAAAACACAACTGGCCCCTAATACTCTGGAATGAAGAATTTGAAATTCATCAATAATAAAATCCTTTCTTAAAATCTTTGCTTTTGGATAGGCCAAAGAAACCCTTTTTATGTCATTTATATCACCTTTAAAGTAAAAAGGTTCGGTCACGATACTAAGAGCACTTGATCTCTCTTTTAAATATTGACCTGCGATCTCAACACTATCACCTTCAGATCTAGATCTTATTGTTCCAGCACTCGGGCTACCAAATTTAATTTCAGAAATGATACTAGGATATTTTTTTTTCAAAAAGGCCTCTTTAAAACTGGGAAAACGACCATCCTTCTTGAATGCCTCTTCAAGACTTTCTACTGGCCACTGTTTTTTTTCCCTTTCTACCTGTTCCTTAACCTTTAAAGTTATCCTTTCTAAAAAGTTATTTTTTGCCATTTCCTATCTCCTTACTTTTTCTAAAGCTTCATAGGCCTTACCTGACTTCATCAAAGAAGTAGATAAATGAATACCGTCCTTAAAATTTGATACTTTTCCTGAAATTATAAGGGCCCCTGCTGCATTAAGTGCCACGATATCTCTTTTGGGCCCCTCATCATGACCTTTTAAAATATTTTCTAAAAGCCTTGCATTTTCTCTTCTATCTCCTCCCTTAATTTGGTCCAGGCCAACTTTTTTCAGACCGACTTCCTCAGGGTGGAGGATTTTTGTTTCTATTTTTCCTTGTTTCAAATGAGCATAATAAGTTGGCCCACTCAAGGAAAATTCGTCCATTCCATCATCACCATGGACAACAAGTGCTTCATCTAATTCTAGGTTCTTTAAGGCCTCGGCCATTTTTAAGACATAAGAACGATGAAAAACTCCCACTAATTGTTTATTAACTCGAGCTGGGTTTAAAAGTGGCCCCATCAGATTAAAAATCGTCCTCACTTGTATGGATTTTCTTATAGATGCTAAAGATTTAAAGCTCGGGTGATAAGATGGAGCAAACAAAAAAGTGAAGTTATTTTTTTCTAAATCTTTAGCGCTTTCATTTGATGTTAGGGTTAAGGGAACATTCAGTTCTTCCAAGACATCAGCACACCCACATTGACTAGAGACAGATCGATTTCCATGCTTGGCCACTTTTATTCCTGCCGAAGCTAAAACAAAGGCCACAGCTGTTGAAATATTGAAAGATCCAATATCATCTCCTCCTGTACCACACGTATCTAATATATCCTTGCCTTCAAATGGAAAAGAAACTGCCTTCTTTTTCAAATAACGGGCAAAACCAGAGATTTCATGACTACTTTCTCCTTTGGTTCTGAGAGCACCTAAGAAAGCTCCAATTTGTGCCAAAGGAAGTTCTTTTTCTGAAATAAGTGCAATGGCACTTTCGGCTTCATCTTCAGTAAGAGAATTACCTTCCATAACTTTTTTTAAGAAATTTTTCATTTATAGGCCTTTTTTAAAAAGTTAATGAGCAGCTTTTTACCAAAATCTGTCTTTATCGACTCAGGATGAAATTGAAGACCTTCTAAAGGATAACTAATGTGTCTAATACCCATAATAACCCCTTCTTTAGTTTCTGAAGTGACCTCCAGGCAACTTGGAAGCCCCTCCTTTTGAACAATAAGGGAGTGATAGCGAACGACCTCAAATGGATTCGGTGTTCCTTTAAAAAGTCCTTTTCCTTTGTGATAAATAGGCGATATTTTACCATGCATAATTTTTTGAGCGCGTATAATTTTGGCCCCAAATGACTGGGCAATGGTCTGGTGCCCCAAACAAATCCCTAACATTGGAAAATGTTGATGAAATTTTTTAACTAGATCTAAACTAATTCCAGCATCATTCGGGTTTCCTGGTCCAGGAGAAAGTACAATTGCCTTAGGGCCAATAGATTCAATTTTTTTTAAGGTTATTTTATCATTTCTATAAACTTTTACTTTAAATCCTTCCTCGGCCATGTATTGAAAAAGGTTAAAAGTAAAAGAATCATAATTATCAATGAGAAGGATCATTTTTTCTCCTCTATTGAATTTGCTATCATGATCGCCTCTCTTATGGCCTTAGACTTATGATAAATTTCTAAATACTCATTTTTGGCCCTCGAGTCTGCAACAATGCCTGCTCCGGCCTGTACAACGCCCTTTTTTCCCTTGACCCTTAAACTCCTTATATTAATACAGGAATCTAAATTTCCTGAAAAATCATAATAAATTATAGCTCCCCCATAAGCTCCTCTTGGCCCTTTTTCAAGTTTATCAATTATTTCTAAGGCCTTTATTTTTGGCGCTCCGGAAAGGGTTCCTGCAGGAAAGCAAGAACATAAAGCATCCCATGCTGTTTTATTTCCAGGAAGTTTTCCCTCTACATGGCTTACCAAATGCATAACATTTGAAAATCTCTCAACCTCCATAAATTGGGTTACATCTACACTCCCTGCTTTTGCAACTCTTCCAACATCATTTCTACCGAGATCAACAAGCATTAGATGTTCGGCCTTTTCTTTCACACTTTGAAGAAGATCTCTTTCAAACTTTTTATCTTGCTCAATTGTCTTCCCACGAGGCCTTGTTCCAGCAATGGGGCAGGTTTGGATATGACTACCTTGAACCTTAACCAGTCTTTCAGGAGAAGCGCCTAAAAGAACATCGTCTTTTCCCAGAGAGAGATAAAAAAGGTATGGAGCAGGACTCGTGGCCCTTAAAGAGCGATAGATAGAAAAAGGATCGGTTTTCAAATCAAACTCAAAACGATCTGAAAGGACACACTGGAAAATATCCCCTTTCCTGATATGATCCTTAACCACTTTAACTGAATTATTAAAATATTCTTCACCAAAAAGGCCATTTTTTACACTTTTTTCCTCTAAATCAAAACTAAAATCTCTAGGACCCTCTTTTTCTTCTTTAGACTCTTGAAAAAGTTTATAATAGAGATTTTCAATATTAGCTTCGGCCCTTTTAAAACCCTCATCAAAGCCTTCTTCATCTAAAAAAATATTTGAAATAATAATCATTCTATTTTTTGCACGGTCAAAAGCAATCACATCCCTGAAAAGCATGAGTTGGGCATTATCTTCTAACTGATTTTCATTTTTAGGTCTAAAAGGGAGATCCTCAATAAAATGCACGCATTCATGACCTATAAACCCAATCGCACCGCCACAGAAAGGAGGAAGCTCGGGAAAAATGAGAGATCTGTATTTTTTTAAATGAAATTTAATAACATCAAAAGGATTTAAATCATTAAAATAGGTGATCGGTTTTTCTTTTCTTTCAATAGAAACAACATTCCCCTTTATTTTAATTATTTCAAAAGGGTTAATTCCTAGAAAACAATAACGCCCTAATTTCTCTCCTCCCTCCACGCTTTCAAGAAAAAAAGATTTTTCAGACTTTTTATTCAGCCTTAAAAAAGCAGAAACTGGCGTAAGAGTGTCACAACTGAATTGTTTTGCGATAGGTACTATATTTTCTTTTCTTAATTTTTTCTTTATTTCTTCAATTTTTATTAACACGTTAAACTCCTTTTCCAGGTTATCTAACGGTTAATTAATTTGAGGGGATGTCAACCGTTAGTGATCAATAGCATTTCTCTTGCCAGGACCACCAACGCCAATGAAAAAATTTAATATATATAGAAAAGCTTTGCACGATAAAAAAACCTTATTAATACTTAAGGCGATTCTAAATAATTTTTTTTTTAAAATCAAGAAGTAATATATTTTATGAGGCTTCTTTTTTTTACGAGTTTATCAATGACATGTTTTTTTATTTTATCGACGACAAGTTCTTGAGAAAATGGTTTAGCTAAAAAACAACGGCCACCAACTTCTACGGCCTTTTTTATCGTACCCTCATCGAACTCTCCAGAAATCATAATAACAGAGTCAAGGCTGTGATCCTTTTCCCCTCTAATATAATCTAAAACTTCAAGTCCACTTTTTCTTGGAAGGTTTAAATCAAGAAGTATAAGCGAGAATTGCTGATTTCTAAGTTTATCTATCGCATAGCTACCATCTTCAGCAACGACAATATTTCTAAAGGCCCCCGTGCTTTTTACATAATCAGTTAGCAATTCACAGATATCCTCATCGTCATCAACAATAAGGACATCTTCTAATTCCTCCGTCATGGATATCCCTCCCAAATATTTTTCCAAGAAATACTCCTATTTATTCGGACCAAGACGTAAATTTCTGAAATAAAAATTTGAAAAAAGTATTGATGACCTTTCGGCTTCCCGACTGTTAAGATCAGGAATTTAGAAAATAACCTTTTTTGAATTGTTCTAAGGTATCTACAAGCTGCTCTAAATGGTTCTTCCCCATTTTTTTTTCAATATTCTTCTCTTTGAGTTCCATTATTTGCATAAGTTCAAGGGCGTTTTTCTCACCTAATTCTGTTAACTCTAAAGAAAAGGATCGTGCATCTTCTTGGTCTAGAATTCTTTTTAAAAGACCTTTCTCTTCAAGAAAGGAAAGGTTCTGGCTCATGGCCCCTTTCGAAACCTTGAGTGATTTAAAAATATCCCCAGGGGATATTTTTTTTCTATTATCTTTTATTTTTCTTCTTTCTAAAAAAAGAGTGATGACAATAAGGGCCTGAAGAAAATTCACTCCCTTTTCCTTTAGAATAAGCTTTATATCCCTAAAGAGAATTTGGTGAATTTCATTGAAAAGGTAAATAGGACTCTGCCGCAAATATTGGTCAATTTCCATAATAACTGGTTTATAAATGAAATAGTTTAGAAGGTAAACTTCTTTTCCAAAAACTAATCTTTACCTTTCTTATTTTTTGCTAAAAAATGCAAGGTCTTAAAATTATTGTAATGAGGACAAAATATGAATTTAAGACATGATTGGACAATGGAAGAAATAGAGATGATCTATGACAGGCCTCTGCTAGACCTTATATTCGACGCATCAAAGATTCATAGAGAGAACTTTGATTCTCAAAAAGTTCAAGTAAGTAGCCTCATTTCCATAAAGACTGGCGGATGCCCTGAAGACTGTAGCTATTGCCCTCAAGCTGCCCGTTACCAGACTGGGGTCAATTCTGAAGGCCTAATGAAAACTGAAACTGTTATGAATTTGGCCCAAAAGGCTAAAGATCAGGGGGCCTCACGAGTTTGCTTAGGGGCAGCTTGGCGAGAAGTTAAAGACAATAAACAATTTGATCAAGTCCTTGGTATGGTTAAAGGTATTACTGGTATGGGAGTCGAAGTCTGCTGTACCCTCGGAATGTTGACTGAATCTCAGGCCAACAAACTAAAAGAAGCAGGTCTTTACGCTTATAATCATAATATCGATACAAGTGAAGATTATTACAAAAGTATTATTTCCACCCGCACCTACGAAGACCGCCTTAAAACCTTAAAAAATGTTCAAAAGGCAAAAATATCAGTTTGTAGTGGGGGAATCATTGGTATGGGAGAAACAAAAGAAGATCGCCTTGGCATGCTCAAAACTCTCAGTAATTTGGCGATTCATCCTGATTCTGTTCCCATTAACACCCTTGTTGCTGTAGAAGGAACCCCTTTGGAAAAGCAAAAGGAAATACCAATCTGGGACCTTCTTAGAATGATAGCAACCGCTAGAATTATCATGCCTCATTCCATGGTTAGGCTTTCAGCTGGTCGAAATAGCCGGAGCTTTCAAGATCAAGCACTTTGTTTCCTAGCAGGGGCCAATTCTATTTTTTCAGGAGAAAAACTGCTTACAACCCCAAACCCTGAATTCAATGAGGATAAAGAACTTTTTGAACTTTTAGGGCTTAAAGAAACTCCAGCTTTTGAATCTCATCAAAAACAGCAAAACTATGAAACACTAAGGCACTAAATGATAAATTCTTTAGAGCAAGATTTTCATTCGGCCCTACATAAAAGACGCGAGGAGGGAGTTTTACGAAAGCTGAGACCGATTATCAATCCTTCGGAAAGCGACTTTTTTTCTAACGATTATTTAGGCCACGCTCACTCTAATATTCTTAAAGAAAAGATTGAAAACAAGATTAAATATACGCAAAAATCTGGTTCTACAGGCTCAAGACTTCTTTCAGGCAATTCACTTCTTGCAGAATCTCTTGAAAAAGAAATTGCCGTCTATTTTAAGGCACCAGCGGCCCTTCTTTTCAACTCTGGTTACGACCTGAACATGGGCCTTCTTCCAGCAATTTCAAATGACCAAGATATCATTCTTATCGACCAAAATGCACATGCATCGTTAAAAAATGGCGCAAAACTAAGCAACGCTAAGACCTATTTTTTCAGACATAATAATCTAGAGCACCTTCAAAAGAGACTTGAAAACTCATCTGAAAAAGGTAGACATATTTTTGTAATTACAGAATCTGTTTTTTCAATGGATGGGGATTTGGCCCCCCTTGAAGAACAGGCAGAGCTTTGCCAAAACTTTGGGGCCCACCTCATTGTTGATGAAGCCCATGGTGCTGGAGTTCTCGGAGAAGAGGGAAAAGGGTTAACTTATAAAAATACTCTAAGGGAAAAGGTTTTTGCTAGAATAATTACTTTTGGTAAGGCCTTTGGTGTCCACGGTGCGGCCCTTTTAGGAACAGACCTCCTTAAACAATTCCTTGTCAACTTTTGCCACTCATTTATTTATACAACCGCCCTGCCAGAGCACTCACTATTTTCAATAAGAGAGTCTCTTTATTTCCATAAGGACAATTCAAGAAATAGGGCAAATCTGAAAAAAAATATAGACTTATTCTCAGAGCTCACCGGGCTTGAAGAAGCGTGGCTTTCTCCTATTTTTACTTTATTTGCAAAGGAAAACAAAAAACTTAGAGAAATCTCAGACGATTTAAAAAAAGAAAGGTTTGCAATTCTTCCTATTTTTTCTCCGACTGTACAAAAAGGAAGTGAGCGACTAAGAATTTGCCTTCACTCTTTTAACAAGAGTAATGAAATTACTCGTCTTGCTGATAAGTTAAAAAGCTATTCTTTGAAAATGGGAGTTTATCAATGACAACCTCCCGAGGCCTTTTCGTTACAGGCATAGACACAAATATTGGTAAAACAATTGCTTCAGCAATATTAAAAGAAGCTCTTAATGCTGATTACTGGAAACCTGTTCAATGCGGAGATCTCGATAACAGTGATACTTTAAAAGTACAGGAACTTACAGAAAATAAAGGAACGATACATCCTGAAACATATGCTCTTGAAAACCCTCTCTCCCCTCATCAAGCTGCTGAAAGAGAAGGAAAAAAAATATCCATCTCAGATTTTTCTCTTCCTCAATCGAGTAATTTGATTGTCGTTGAGGGTGCCGGAGGGCTTCTCGTTCCCCTTAACCAAAAAGATACAATTCTTGATTTAATAATGACTTTAAAATTACCCGTTGTTATTGTATCCAAAAACTATTTAGGAAGCCTAAATCATACTCTTCTTACCATTGAGGTCCTTAAAAAAAGAAATATCCAAATATTGGGCCTTATTTTTAATGGCAAGGAAAACTCTGAACTAGAAGAATTCCTTTGCCATAAATCAGGCCTTCCTAAATTATTAAATATCCAAGATGAAAAATATCTTTCAAAAAAAATAATTAAGAAATATTCTAATAGACTTATAAAACAAGGAGTCATCAATGACATTATCAAACCTCGACAAAGAACTCATTTGGCACCCTTACACCCAGGAAAAACTATCTCCTGAGTCGCTTCTTATTGAAAAGGCAAAAGGACCATACCTTTATACCAAAGATGGAAGAAAAATATTTGATGCGATATCTTCTTGGTGGGTTAATCTCCATGGGCACTGCCACCCCTTTATCCAAGAAAAAATTAAGGATCAAATGGAAAATTTTGAGCAAATCCTATTGGCAGGACATACTCATGAAAAAGCAATTACGCTTGCAGAAAAACTTCTCAAGAAGTTGCCTCAGGATTTCAAAAAAGTTTTTTATTCAGATAATGGCTCAACTGCAGTCGAAACTGCCCTCAAAATGGCCCTTCAATACTGGCATAATAAAGGTGAAAGTAAAAAAAGGATCCTTGCTTTTAGAAATGGCTATCACGGAGAAACCTTTGGCGCTATGAGTGTTTCAGGCCTAGAAGCACAAAAGACCCCTTTTCTCTCTCACCTTTTTAAGGCCGACTTTATACAACCTCCGTTGAAAGGAAGAGTAGACGCCGTTAATAAAAGTGTCCAAGACTTAAAAAATGAAATTGAAAAAGGAAAGGATATCGCGGCTTTTATTTACGAGCCCATGATACAAGGTGCAGGAGGAATGCTTGTCCACGAAGCACAAGGTCTCAATGAACTTATTAAAATCTGTAAAGAAAATGGTATTCTATGTATCGCTGATGAAGTTATGACAGGCTTTGGACGAACAGGAAAACTTTTTGGCTCTGACCATATGGAGGAAAAACCCCATATTATTTGCTTGGCAAAAGGACTTACTGGGGGAACCCTTCCACTCGCGGTGACTGCCTGTACTCAAGAACTTTATGAGGCCTTTCTTTCAGAAGACAAAAATAAAGCACTTCTCCACGGCCATTCTTATTCAGGTAATGCCTTAGGTTGTGCTTCTGCAATAGCAAACTTAGAACTTTTAGACAGACCTGAAACAATTAACCAGATTGAAAATATTGAGAATTTAAACCGCCAATTTAAAGAAAAAATTGAAAAATCTCACCACTACTTAAAAACAGTACAAGAAGTAAGACATCAAGGAACCGTTATTGCGATAGAGCTAAAAACCAACGAAAAAAGTGGTTATTTTAACCAAGCCGCGAAAAAAATAGGTCAATATTTCCTAAAAGAAAATATTCTTATACGCCCTTTAGGGAATGTCATCTATCTTGTTCCACCTTATAGCTCGCCTACAGATGAAATCAAATGTACCTTTAAATGTATTGAAGATTTTTTAGAAACTCTTTAGGAACTATAAATGAAAACACCAAAAACTGTATTTTCTGAAAAGATTCACTTGGATGGCCTTCTAGAGGCCATCCTTTCTGACAAAAAACTCCATGCAAGGTGGCTTTATACCCTTAGCTATCTAGAAAATTGTGGGGCAAAAAAAATTGCTAGGTTTCAAATAATTTTTAAAGAAAATGTTCCTCTTTTTGTGCTTCAGCATGCTAGTGAGGAATTTCGGCATACCTACTTTATGAAAAAGCAAATTCTTAAATTAGGATTGGACCCGGATTTAGATGTTCCTCTTTTGGGAGGAATGAAAGCAAAAAATCTTTTAAACCTCCTCGATGTAAAAATTTTGAAGCTTCTAAAACAAGAAAAAGTTGTTGAAAAAGAACAACTTTGCTACTTTGCCTATCTACTTACAACTTTTGCAATAGAAAAGCGGGCAGAAAACCTTTACAACTCCTATCAAGAGAAGTTAACCCAACATAACTCTAAGGTTTCTATAAAATCCATCATTAAAGAAGAAGAAAACCACCTTGAGGAAATGGAATTAAAATTGAAAGATTATCCTATTTTATGGAATCTTAGAAAAAAAGTTGTAGAAATAGAATCAGGTATTTTTTCACAATTTTTAAATGGACTCTTTAAAGAAATTCTTCCACTAAATTACTAAGTTATTAACTTCTCCACAAAATAATTTTGTCTATGATATCCTTAAATTAAGAGCATCTCTTTCCAAAGGATTTTTATATATGTCGACTAAAGAAGATGAAAAAAAAATTTTGATGATCGACGATAGTGATGCTGCTCTCGAAATAATGGAACTCTATGTTGAAAGTGAATTTGAAAATCCCATAATTACAGCTGCCAATGGTAATGAGGCCATCGAAATCTTAAAAAAAACTTCTAATATTTCAGTTATTATCTGTGACTACAACATGCCCAAAGGAGATGGGGGAGATGTTTTTCAATATGTTACTCAAAATTGTCCGAGTATTCCTTTTATTCTCGTTTGTGGAGAAGATGCTCAGACTATAAAAACACTACCGAAACTCGAAGGACTCCTTAATAACAAAAAAGTTCTTCCTGTTATTCCCAAACCTTTTAGGAAAGATGGCCTCGTTCAGGCCGTCAAATATATCACTAAGCATACTAGCCCACAATCGAATCAACTAATTAAAAAAATCCACCTCAATAGATTCTTTCAATATAATGATATTTTTGAAAAAAACAAAATCAAAATACTTGGCCATGATGACTTCTACCAAGCCGAAAATCTTTATATGCAATATAAAGAAAGAAACCTTCAGTATATTTACTTTGAAAAAAACCAGTTTGAATTGTTCTTGGCGCTTGTTTTTAAGGAAATTAACAATGAGCTTAATTCTTCCCATCGAGACCTAGATGAAGATATCACGCTTCAGTTAGATGCGATCCAAATAACCCACGAATCTGTAAGACATAATATTAATCTAGAAATGTTTAAAGGTTTCCCAGATAAAATTTCTTCTTCAATTTTAAACATAGTTAAAAGCGGTGTCCCCTTCAAAAAAATTCTAGAACATGTCCAAGTCCATCCTCATCTTCCCTCTCAACTTGGAATACTCAATAGTTATTTATCTTGTCATCTTCTTTCTAAAACTGATGAAAAGAACTTTGACGTAAAGTTTTCTCAATTTATTAAGGCGTCAATTTTTATGGACGTTTCTCTTGAAGATGAAGAACTCGTTAATATCAATGATCTCAACGAAAAGGCATTTTTAAAGTTAGTGCCTAGTTATAAAAAGTATATTCAAGAGCATCCTAAAAAATCTATAGGTTTTTTCAAAAAAATTTGTGAACACGACCCCTTAATTGAAACTCTCATAGAAAATCATCATGGCCCTCAATTTTCAAATAGCTTTAAAGAGGATGTCGAAAACGGGAAATTTTCTACAGATGTTGTTTTTTTCTCAATGTCCCATCACCTTTCTCAAGAAATTTTGAAAAAAAATCTACAGATTGAGCAGATCCAAGAAGTGGCCGAACACATTAAGGATTCATACCCAAAGGAAACAATAATAAAAAACCTCAAAAAGATAGCTTAAACTCCTTTTAAGCATACCCAACGGCCACAAGAACGAATACAATTCCAAAACCTACAATAAAAAGGATGGAAATAGTTTCTTTAATTTTTCTCCTCATGGAAACCCTCCTTGCATTAGATGCGCACTTAAGTTGATGCAGTTTCCATGCCAAATTGATATCAACAAAATTTCTTTAAATTTGCCCAAAAGTCATATTAATTTATTTTTTTTTTATAAATTTAAACAATTCTTATCGAAAATCCCTATTAAATGGGGCCCTTTTGCCACTTCTTAGGTAGGGCATAATGCTTCCAGAAAACATTCTTAGTGTACAATTAGGACGATACGTAATAAAACTTTTCCCTCTTCTTTTTAGGAAGAACGGTTTTTTTTAAAAGTGGATTTATGGCACTTAGTATTTTTGACCTTTACACTGTTGGGATTGGCCCCTCGAGTTCTCATACTGTCGGACCGATGAGAGCGGCCAAAAACTTTGTAGAATTGTTAAAAGAAAAGGCAATTCTAGAGAAAGTTGTCACCCAAAAAATTGAGCTTTATGGCTCGCTTGCACTTACTGGAAAGGGGCATGGTACACATAAGGCTATCATAGCAGGACTGAACGGAGAATCTCCTGAGAAAGTTGACCCTGACCAGATACCTATTCTCTTAGACAAGGCCACAAATCAAAATGAAATTAATCTTCTGGGAGAAAAGAAGATCTTTTTTAATATGAAAGGTGATTTTCTTTTTAAAAGGAAAGAGTTCTTAGAGTTTCACTCCAATGGAATGAAGTTTACTGCAATGGATGAGTCTGGCACAGAGCTCTTTTCTGAAGTTTACTATTCTACTGGAGGAGGTTTTATTCTCACAGAATCCCAATCCAAGGAAAAAAAGGGCCATTCAACGTTTGAAAAAAAAGAAGTTCCTTACCCGTATACTACAGTCACCAAATTTTTAAAAAAGGGAAAAGAAGAAGGGCTAAGCACTATCAGTCAAATAGTCTTACAAAATGAAATGCAATGGAGGTCTAAACAGGAAATTTTTGAAAAACTAGACCATATTTGGGAAGTTATGCAAGAAGTTGTACAAAGGGGATGTAAACAAGAAGGTGTGCTTCCTGGCGGACTAAAAGTTGTGAGAAGGGCCCCCGAGTTTTTTCAAAAGCTTTTTAAACATGCTTTAAAAGGGCCGTCCCAAGATCCTTTGGAGATAATGGATTGGGTTAATCTTTACGCTTTAGCAGTAAACGAAGAAAATGCTGCTGGGGGCAGAGTTGTTACAGCACCAACAAACGGAGCTGCTGGTATTATCCCTGCAGTTCTCCACTACTATTCAAATTTTCATCCAAACTCTAGTCAAGAAGGTATTAGAAACTTTCTTCTTGCCGCTGGTGGCATAGGAATATTCTATAAACTCCATGCTTCAATTTCAGGGGCCGAAGTTGGATGCCAAGGAGAAGTTGGTGTCGCATGCTCCATGGCCGCAGGCGCCCTGGCCGATGTCATGGGTGGAACCCTAGAACAAATTGAAAATGCTGCTGAAATTGGCATGGAACATAACCTCGGTCTTACTTGTGATCCCATTGGCGGTCTTGTTCAAATTCCCTGTATTGAAAGAAATGCGATGGCCTCTGTAAAGGCCATTAATGCCGCAAGAATTGCAATTAGAGGAGATGGTAAACACTTTGTTAGTTTAGATAAAGTCATGAAGACCATGATGAAAACTGGTGAAGATATGAAAGAGCAGTACAAAGAAACGTCTCTAGGTGGTCTCGCAGTTAACGTTATTGAGTGTTAAGCTCAAGTAAGCTTTTCGCTCCCTTGTTATTCATTCAAAAAAATTTATCATTAGGTTAGACACTAAAAAAAAACCAACAATTTGACTAGGATAGGTCATGGAAGAAACTTTCTCATTTGATGAAAAAGATAAAGAAAAGCTTACATACCTTTATAAATTAATGAGTAGAGTTTTAAAGCCCCATCCCTGGCATGGTATTCCTCTTAAATTTAAAGAATATTCCGAACATGAGTATAATGCATTTATAGAAATTGTCCCTTCCGATTCTGTAAAATATGAAATGGATAAAATAACTGGATACTTAAGAGTTGATAGGCCTCAAAAATTTTCAAATATTATTCCTGCTCTATATGGCTTCATCCCTCAAACCTATTGCTCAGAAGAGCTGGCAAAATACACAAATAAGGTCACTAATAGAACAGACCTTATAGGTGATGGTGATGCTCTTGATATCTGTGTTCTCACTGAAAAAATTATACCTAGAGGAGATATAATGGTTACGGCCATTCCCATTGGGGGCCTCCGAATGATTGATAACGACGAAGTCGATGATAAAATCATCGCTGTTTTAAAAGATGATTCACTTTACGGTGATTGGAAAGACATAGGTGACTGTCCTGAAAGTATTCTTAATAGGCTCAGACATTACTTTCTAACCTATAAAGAAATTCCAGGACAAAAGAGCAAAGCAAAAGTTGAAATAACTCACACCTATGGAGTCGAAGAGGCAAAAAAAGTTATCGAGCTCACGATCAAAGATTACCAAAATAAATACAACCTTGATTATCTTATTGATTATGTGACAAAAAAAAAGGGAGATTAAAAAACCTCCCTCTTTAAAAATTTCTAAAGAAAATTCTTTCCTAAGAAATTATTTTTTATAATCAAGATCAATTCTTAAAACACCATTTCTGATTGTACCGTCAAGGTATCTCACAATAGTTTTTCCACTAAAGCGTACTCCATAAACAGGGTGAACAGAAAGTTCCAATCCATCTTTATGAGTAGTCAAAGTATAGTTTGGACCTGTCAAAGATAGTCTAAGAACGTAGTCATGGATACCACTCCCAACTTTTTCAAGTTTAAGGTCTGACATTCCATTACCAGATGAAACAAGTGAGTACTCTCCAAGTGGATTTTCATCATCTAAAAGATCTTCTCCACCGACATTTTCTTTCTTTTCTTTCATCTGAAGAGCTAGTTGAAATTTCCCAAAAGCTTTGTTCTTAAGATCAAACTCAACAACACTCTTTGTATTGGCACAGGCATCTATACAAGGATTCTCTGGGTTCTCTGAATTCCAGTTTTCATCGTATGGATTAGGCTTATTACCCCAAACGCCAGTTTTAACATCAGTTTTTGTCACTGCAAGCATAAAATACTTAGGTTGATCTTCTTGTGCGAGAGTACTCAACTCACCAATTCCAGCAAGAAAAGAACCAACATAAGCTTTAATCTCGGACCTTAATTCATCATACTCTTTAACTTTTTCTTCAAGATCTTTTACCTGACCAGAAAGAGACCCACATTTTGTAATGACAGGACTACTTAAAAGAGCTTCGAAACGAGCTGCTGAAAGCTGGTACTGATCAACTTCATTAGCTGGAAGGTTTCCATCAGCTTCGTAATTTGAATACCTTTCTCTCCAATCACTGTAACGAACCTCACAAGGCTTATTGACATCTTCAATGAAAGGCTTAGGACTACGAGTTTTTCTACCCTCAAGTGCCTTTAGGTAACACTTATTACCATTAAACCCATAAGAACTTTTAACAATATGACATTGTAATTCGTTATTAAGAGCTAAAATTTCATCTTTATGATCAGTTGCAATTTTGGCCTGCTCTTCTGATAATTCAGTAAGCTTTGTGCTTGCTGCATGCATTTTTTCAAAAAGACGATCTCTTACTTTACCAAGAACCATGACCTTTTCGGCCACTTCATCTGCTTTCTCTTCTTGAGTCATTCCCTTTGTAATAGGGTCATTAAATTCTTTATAACCTTCCAAATGGGAAAAATAAGATTTTAACTTCTCTGAGTCATCCTCTGCATACTGAGGACTAATATCTTCAGCATTAGGTAGGGTAACCGCCATAACTTCTCTAACATTAAGATCAAGCTGGACATCACTTCTCACAGGAGAAGTTCCTGAGTCATTTTGATCAAGTAAAATTTTACTTTTTACCTTAAGCTGCTCAACCTCTCCACCACAAGAGAAGGCCAAAAGCATAACCAAAAATAATTTATTGAACTTCATAATATACCTCTTTAAATTTTAGAAAAACATTGAAAAGTCAAAAGTTGTCATATTGTTAGCAACAACATTTTTTCCCTTGGGTACAAAAGTTTGGACTAAACTTACAGAAAGAGGGATAGGAAACTTTTTCTCTTTAAAAAGAGTAATCGTATCATAACCAACTTTAGCAAGAACAGAGTGCATAACTTGATCTGTATCTTTTCCCATTTCTAAATAATCTTCAGTACTGTACTTTTCGCCAGTATACTCATCTCTTTGTTTATTTTTGTAAAAATATCCCAGACCGACCTTGGCACCTCTATAGTTAAAAGTACCTGCTAGAGCGGCTTCAACTTCATTTCCTAAATCTCTTTTCATATTGTAATCAATTTGATCTGAGATAGGACTTCCGTTTTTCGGAACATTACCTGCAAAATTGTCTTTAAACTGGACTGTATACTTAAGGCCAGAAGAAAAAGTTAAGTAGTTCATAACCTTAAGATCATGGTTAACTCCAAAACCTAAATCTGTCTGACCATCTCCACCAGCGCTGTCGATAAGCTTATTAACATAAGTTTTTTCTTCACCTGTAGGAAGTGTCAACTCACTGCCCAAGGTTACAGCATTTTTGTCGTTGTCCCAAACTCTGAACTTATTAATAATTTTCAAATCACCCATTTTTGTGGTGGTTTCATTCTTCAGAGGTGCAAAGCCATTATCGCTCAAGCTTTTGGCCACAGGGTTTACTGTATCTCGAACCAATCTATTTCCAGAATTAGGAACGCCACCCTCTTCGCTTAAATACTTACGTAGAGAAACGATAGGTGCCTGTTGTTCAACGCCTGTATCAACATTAGTACTTTGCTTTGTAATAGGAAGAGCTAGACCAAAGGTCCATTTTTTACTAATACCATAAACAAAAACGGGTACTGTGACATTGGCCTGAATATTCACCTGACCTTTAGTTGTCATGAGGACTGTATCCATATCATGTCCAGGAATCGCTGACATGGCCCCTTTAATTCCTGCTTTTTCAATTCCTTTTTTCGTTTTAAGAATTTCCGCATAGGTGATATTTTTCTTCATTGCATCACCCAAAAAGCTTTCACTTCCATCATTTTGGTAGTTCTTTGCTGGAGATGTAGACACACGAAGCAATTTAAGGCTTCTTACACCTTTTGGCATAACTGCAGCTGAAGGCAAATCCGTCGGTGCCTTCATATTAGACATACCTGCATAGCTTGGGCCTGCAAGTAATAAAGAAGAGATTAACATACTTTTTTTTATCATTTCATTCCTCCAAAAAAAGGGGGATTATAAAATCCCCCTCTTCAAGAAAACAAATTATACTTAAATAATTCTTAACATTCTCTGTTGTAATGCTTGTGTACTTTCTTTTCACCTAAGAACTCTTTGTATTCCAATCTTGAATCTGGAGCAAGTCCTCTTTTTCCACCTGTAGGAAGGTTAAGAAAGAATGTTTCTTCTAAAATTGAATCATTGTTTCTTCCGCTGTCCATAACATCTGCTAGCTCATCATAAAGATCACAGAAAGTATCAACATCATCTCTTTTTGCAAGAGCTTCAAGGAAGTAAGTTGTTGTAGCGAGGTTTCTTGTTAGCATGCTGTTTGCGTGCTTAGTTGCTTGGTAACCTTCTCTAAGGAAATCAAATCCACTGTTTCCATTAATATTACCACCAAGAACAAGAAGAGCTTTTCCAGCTAATCTTTGGATCCCATAGTCAGCAACTGTTTTATCAAGTCTGTAAGCGTCTTTGATTCTTGGCTTAAGAATTTTGTTCCACTTTCCTAGAGCAGAAAATGGTCCTTTTAGCTTACCCCATTTACCAATGTTGATTCCCATAACCCACATAGCTTTAGAAAGAGCACTTTCGTTGCCTCTCATTTTTGGGTTAACAGCTGCTTTTTGATCACCAGCTCTATCTCCTAGGATTCTAACAGCTTGAAGACCAGCTTCATAAGCATCCCAGTAAAGTGCCATTTTTGCTTTTCTTTTACCGTTCGAACTTAAAGCATAAAAGTAAAGAGCTTCTGATTTGTTTGTTAAACATTCTGCTTTTTCAACACCTGAAACAGTATTGGCATACTGCCCGTACATGTTAGCTGCTTTCAAAGCATGCGCGCGGTTTTCACCTCTACGACCAAAAGTTTCTTCAGCCTGTGGAAGGTTACAAACACTAAACGCAGAGAAAGATAATGTACCAAATGCAAGACCTAAAAGTGCCTTTTTCATGGAGATCTCCTAAATTTAAGGTTACTAGAATTAAATTAGGAACATTTATATAGAAGTTATTCAAACGCGTAAAGACTAATTTTTTGCAGATATTTGTTAATTTTCCGCACTCAAAGTTAACAAACCACTTTTGTTTTTTTAAATTTGATTTTAATCAATAAAAACGAAAGCCTTCTAAAGGATTTAAATTATTAACTTTGTCGCAAAACATATAAATGAAAGTAGCTCTGCCTAAAAGGATCTTTTTACCAGACCATCATCTTGCGCCAAGCAAAAGCGCTAAAGGTCAGTTTTAGGGTAAAAATTTTTTTTGATGTTTTTTTATTTGCAGCGCTCCGTATCTATTCAGTAGCGCCATATTTTGAAATAAAAAGAGTGGGCAGGCCCACTCTTTTTATGGTCTCTATTTTTTTACTTAATAAATGCCCACTTCATAATTCCAGTTCTTAGAATTTTTCCAGCTTTATTTTTGTAATCAAACTCTCCAACATATTCGATTCCAAAAGGCGCCTTGTTTTGCTTAAGCTTAACATGAAAGAACTTACCTGTTGGAACATTCACAATTTCTTTTGTTTCAACATCTACAGATTGCCCAAGCTCTTTAATTTTGAATTTAAGAACAGGAGTATTCTTTTCAACAAAGTACTTAACGTCAGTAATTGTTGCATCTTCATTTAATCCACAAGAAGATGATTCATAAGTAAGGCTATGCTTAATACTGATGTCTCTTTTTATCTTAATTACAGGAACTGTCTTATCACCACACTTTTCAAAAACTAGACTCGTTTCTTCAGAGTTGACTTTAAGAAAATTTTTGTTTTCTTCAGGCTCAATATTACCATCGTTGTCTAAGTCGACATCCAAGTGACCCATAATTTGGGCAAGAATTTCAGTCGATTGAGCACCTAAAGAGTTATACTCAGAATTAGCTTCATTTAAATTGTTCTCAAGAACAACCTTCAGGTTTGAAAGCTCATCCAATTTTTTGCTAATAGATTCGATCGAAACGTTTAACATTTCCTCTTTTTCTCCAATTTCTTCAATATTAAGCTCTGTTTTCTTAGAAATTGAGTAAGGAAAATTTTCTTTTTTATCTTGGGCATATTTAAAAGTATTTTCGGTAGGACAAAGATACTTAACTCCAGCTATTTCAAGAACGTTGACTTTTTTATCCCACCCGGCGGTTTTCGTCCAACCATAGCGAGAGGTTTTGGCCATAGTTTTAAAAACCTTTTTATAGTATCTATATTTATTAACAGCTTTTTTACTCAAAATTTCTTTACAAGAAACAATTTCATTCTTTGGCAAACAAACATCAACGGGTTTCTTTTCCACTTCAAGTGGTCCAAGTTCATTGATAATCTTTTTTACTCTTGAACTTGAAGCCTTCAATACCTTAAGCCTTTTCCTTCCATCAACTTTAAATTTATAAAGAGGTGCCTTTTCCTTACAAGAAAGAAATTTTAACTCTTCAGTATGAGACTGCATTTCACTTGATAATGTTTCTATTTCTGTTTCGAGAGACTTAAGCTCACTTTCAACTATGTTTTTTTCTTTTTTAGAGTTGTTTTCTTCAATAATCTTATCTAAATATTCTTTACCATATTCGCTAACAAAAGCTGATATTTCCCTAATTTTTTTATCATAACTTAGGTTTTTTGAAAGATAAGGTACAAGTTTTTCTCCATTTTCCTTAATATCTTTTTTTGATGGCCAAAAGAACCATGTAGCTGGAGATGGACTTTTTTCAGAAACAAAACTAGGTGCTATGGCCTTAACATTTGTTGGCACATTAGCGTGAAGAGGTTTTAAATCTTTGCTGACCTTAACATCTCTAGGAGCTTGAGGTCCACAAGCAGTCACTGCTGTTATAAAAGCTAGTGTTAATACATTTAATTTTTTCATATCGAGTCTAACCTGTTTTAAAGTTATTAATTATTTACATTTACCTTAGAAGAAAAGAGCGAAGTCTAAAGAAGACCTTGGATCTTTACTTACATTTTTTCCGCCCACGACTAAAGCATGATTTAAAGTTAGCTTTAGAGGTACTGGAAATTTCTTTTCTTTAAAAAGAGGAATTGTACTAAAATCCACTTGTAAAAGAAGAGATTGCATTGACTGCTCAGGAGCTTGACCTAAACCGCCCATCCATTCATATCTTTCAGCAGAAAATTTAGAACCGCTAAACTTATCTTCTTTTTTATGCTGGTAAGTATAACCTGAACCTAAGGTAATTCCTTTAAAGACATTGTATGTAATATTAAATTGACCTTTAACAACATTACCTAACTTTCTTTGAACAGCATCATCAATATCACCAGTAACTTTTGAGTCGTTAACTTCAGGAATTCTCGCTGCTACCTCATCACCAGTTTGGTAAGTATATTCAAAAGAACTTGTTAAAGTCATTTTATCTGAAGGTTTGAAATCATGAATGATTCCTAAACCAATATCTGTTTGCCCATCACCAGTTGGTATATCAAGAGCTTTATTGATATCTTCTTCTACACCAGTTGGAAGCGTAACGGCTCCTTGAACGGCAACAACATTTTTATCATTTTTAAAAGCTTGGTACTTGGCAACTATTTTAGCGTCACCTATTTTTGTTCCTTGCTCATTTTTCAAAGCTTGGTAATTATATTTTTCCAACTTAGTACCAATAGGGTCTGCCATCTTTTCGCCTAATTCAGTCAATTCGAACATTCTTCCGTCTTTTTCTAGAGTTCTGGCGAATTCTTTTAGACGGCCGGTGCTTTCAAAGCCTGTGGCAACATTAACTTTATATTTAACAACAGGAAGAACCCCTGCAAGAGTTATTTTTGGAGTTAATCCATAACCGAAGATTGCAACATGAGCTGCAGCACTCACAGAAACATCTCCGTTTGTTTTTCCAACTATTTCATCATTTTTAAAGCCATGGGCCCTAAGGTAACCTTCAGTTAAACCTTGCCTTTCAGCTTCATCTTTTCCTTTTATAAGATCTTTGAATTTTACATCTTTGAAAAAAGGAGATGCAATTGTCACTGCTTGTCCATCCTTATTAAACTTTTCTTCTCCTTTAATCATTACGCCTGTGTAACGTAAATTTCTAATACCTTTTGGAAGAACCGCAGTTCCATCAAAGCTCATAGGAGCACTTAAACCTGCGGTTAAGGCCGGGGTAGATGTAAGAAGAACCATCATGCCCACTATTTTATTTTTTAATTTCATTTAATACTCCTCGTGTCATATTTTTTTTGATTCAAAAAAAGGGGGCCTAACGGTCCCCCTCTTTTTGTATAAATCTTTTTAATTAAAGACCTTGTAAAAGTTTTCTTGCTAAAGCTTGCTCAGTTTTTGTTTCTGGCATTCTTTCTGAGTTGAAATCTTCATAGTTTCTGATATTTACAAATTTTGTAAGGATACTTTTTGCTAAACCTTTGTTACCAGCAGCGATAAGTGATTGAGCATAGTAAATGTTGTTAAGACCATGTTCAGAAACACCAAAGTCTTCGTTGATTGTACTTTCGAAACCTTCTTTAGCTAATCTAAGAGCTTCTTTCTTGTCACCTTTTGGCCAAGGCAATTTGAAAAGAAGTCTTCCTAAAAGACGGTTATAACCAAAAGATAGTAATTCTTTTCCATCATTGTTTTTGATTTGGTCAATATACTTTCTCATTGTTTTAACTTTAAAAAGAGAAGCTAGAATACCGTTAGCAATTCCCCATTTTCCTAAGTGAGCACCTGCCCAAAAGTATGAAAGAGCTGTATTTTCATCGTCACCTTCATTTTTGAAGATTCTAACTGCTTTTAAAGCAACTTCTTCACCTGATTTATGGAATTTTTTCTTTGTATCAATATTTGATGAAGTGTCTGCATAAAAGAATAAAGCTTCTGTTTGAAGAAGTAGAGCTTCTCCTCTTTCATAACTTCCAGCTTCTTCAGTTTTAGCTAAAGAACCATACATTTTAGATGCGGAGAAAGCATTTGTGATGTTCTCACCACGAGTTTCCCATAGAGACTCAGCTTCGTCATAAGACATTGACCAAGCAGGAACAGAAATTAAAACTGCACATAAAATAGCAACTAGTTTTTTCATTGAATAACTCCTTTAAGTTAAAATGAATGTTAATAAGATTTAGAAACAAAAGACCTAACGAGGCTTTTAGTTTTATTTTTCTAAGTGCGTCAATTAATACACCCGGTATTAAAATGAATCAATGTTTAACTACTAAACATTCCCAATTCTGGTAATTTTTATATGCATAAAAGAGGGGAAAGTGTTGATGTTGATTAAACGAAAATTAATTTTATTGGGCCCACAAGCCCCTATAATTCTTAAAGTCTTATGATTTAAAATTAAGAGTTATTTTTCAAAGAATAGCCCACCGCACCACAAAATGGGGCTCTTCGGCTTTAAAATAGTTTTTATTTATAGCTATAAAATTGATTGTGACCCATTCTGTTCCTTCGGTCGCAAGATTTCCGTCATATCTGATGGCCTTAAAGACTTTATATCTCCATTTAGCCTAAAAAGCTCCGACTCCATTTTGTAATTCATCATTTCTGATTTTTCTAACTTTTGAAAATTAATTTTTAATTTTTCCTGAAGTTTCTTAAATTCATTTTTAAAGAAACTCTTATCTCTTTTGTAATCACTTTTTAATTGGGACATGTTTTTTTTGTACTTATCAAGTTCATAGCCTAAACTCATTTCTCTTTTCTTTACTTTGGAAAGAGAATTCTCCAAATCCACTTTTTCATTTTTTAATGATCTAACCATTTTAGTGAGGTCGACTTCACCTCTTTGTGATTGATCAAGTGCTTTTTTCATTTGGTTAAACTGTTCACACACTTTACCCATTTTGATTTTTACATTTTTATTTTCAGCATTTTCGTTTAAAAGAGATTTTTTCTCATTTTCTAAAGAAGAAATTTGGTGTTTGAGACCTTGAATTACAAAATCAGTTGTTTCTTCAATTTTTTCTGTT
>JAOMEV010000090.1 GCA_028346125.1 Bacteriovoracales bacterium
TTCCTGGTTGCCCAGGCATTCCTGGTTGCCCAGGCATTCCTGGTTGCCCAGGCATTCCCGGTTGCCCAGGCATTCCTGGCTGTCCAGGCTTTCCTGGTTGTCCAGGCCTTGGCATTAGTCCGGCCTTTCTTGCTCTTTCTACAGCATCTCTTTGAAAGACTGTCATTAAAACATCTCTACCTACAGCTCTCATAAGCTGGGCCTTCATCTCTTTGTTTCCTGCCATCATACTTTTTGCGTCAACACCAGGTGGAATAATAGATCTAAACCGCTTCTTGCCCTGTATTCTTTTTTTATCTCTTTTTGAAGTTTCTCTAAAGTTTTCATTACCTTTAATGGCATTAAATTGTGCTGGAGATAACTTAACTGGGAGGTTAGGTCTTTCTGCCTTAGGGTTAAAACTAGAAAATTTTCCAGCTTTAACTGAAACTGCGGTTTTGTCAGTCACTGCCTTTTCCAAGTTTTCTGCTAGAGCAATAGGATCTTTATTGACCTCAGCGACTTCAGCTGGGTCAATTTTCGCTAGGCGGACATCTCCTTCAAAGGTAATGACAGAAGTGTTTTGTAGGACCGGGTTGTAAACTGAAGTGAAGTCAGTACCTCTAACACCCATAGCAGCCGTCTTTGTTTTGACAAACATTTTTGACTTACCAGTTTTTGGGTCGAGGTAATTTGGGACAAACTTTGTTCGTAATTTTCCTTTAAGGAGGGAAATTACTCCAACTTTACCATCTTTTTTAATTGGAGATTGAGTAATGGTCATTGAGCTTCTAGGACCTAATATTGTCGAAGTGTTATCTTTAAAAAGAAGTTTCACCATACTTTTGGGTAAGGTTGTAATCTTTGCACCTTCTGGTATGGGCATCCCCCTTTTTAGGCGCTTTTTTACTTTCGAATCAGGGAATTGATAAAAAGCGTTTCCTCTGAGGATTATAACCTTTGCTGATTTTGGAGCAGCTAGAGAGTTAAAGCTTAAAAAGAATAAGAGAAAGAAAATTAGACGGGACATCCTTGACCTCGTTTTTTAAAAATTTTTTTTCTAAATTCTAGCGGTTGAAATATTGATGGGCAAGTTTGAGTTTAAAAATTTTTAGGGAAGGAGATGGATGAACCATCTCCTTATAAGTGGGATTAATCCCATTTTTGAGGATGCATTCTTAATTTTTTGGTATTGAATCCAGAGTCTTTTAATTTGAGAACAAGTTTCGAGTGAAGACGTGGGTCCATATGAGGCTTTCTGGCCATAATCCAAGCGTATTTTTTGTTGGGAACTCCTACAACTGTCCATTGATAATCAACATCGAGGTCTAGAATCTGGTAGTCAGACCAAAAGGGCCAAAGAAGCTGGATGTCCCATTCTGAAGATTTCGCTCCTTCTTTAAGGAAGGCCTTAGGTCTTATCGTTCTTTCTGTGCCGTCAAAAGAGCCTCTTCTGAATGTAAAAGTAACATCGATTTGGCCGTCTTCTTGAAGCTCATAGCTTTCAATTCCGTTATAGGTGTTTTTTTCGAAAAGAGTAGGGATGTGGGAAATGATATACCAGGGCCCCATAAATCTTTCTATTTGCATATTATCGACAGGCCTTAAGGTCATTCTTTGGCTACGGGCATGTGCTGTAAAGTTGAAAAGTAGGATCGCCAAGCAGAGTAGCGACTTCTGAGCTGTGTTTTTCATGTGTTTCTCCTTATTAAATAACTGCAGAATCATCGGTTTGGGGAGATATGTCTAGGTCTATTTCCTAATAAAGTGTTGTGATTTCTAAAATCAATAAACCTTATTTATAAAAAAATGATGAAAAATTACACAATGCGCCACTTTTCCACCTTTGGGCCTTTCAGGTGTGCTATTTAAAGTCACAAATATTATTGAACCCAGAGGAAAACGCTTATGAAAACTTTTTGGATAGCAATGTTTATAACCTTGTTTGCCACCTCTTGTAGCTCTAATAAAAGAAGAGCAAGTTTTTATGATGCTTCAAGATCAGATGCTATTTGCCACAGATACCACTTCTACATTCCATCAACTGAATGTCTTCATATTAGGTAAAAAGGCCAGGGGTCTATGGTTGCAAAGCAATTGAAAAAGGAAAAATTGGTAAAGTGTCGGGTGAAGAAAGCTTCACTTTTAGTCCTAAGTTTGGTCATTTTGGGCGGATGTTCATCATCTTCTAGGCCAAGGAAAAAATATCATTACCCTCATTACTACCAACTAGAAAAGAAAAATACCTACAAACATTGTTTTGATAAATACTGTTGGTTTTGGAATTAAGACGGAGTCTAAAATGAAAAAAATAATATCTATATTAAGTATCTTGTTTTTGGTTAGCGCGTGTTCGAGCTCATCAAAATATTCTTTTCCAGGAAACGGGACAATGTGCCAGGGAAGCTTCCTGTCCAAAAAATGTTATGACCATTACGGTGATATGTACTGTTTTGATAAATATTGCTGGTAGAGGTAAAAAATGAAAATGACCTTAATTGCCCTTTCACTCTTATTTTTATCAAGCTGTGCGTTTCACACAGTGGAAACTAAAGTCTTGCGATTAAAAAACTGTAAGAGAGTTTCTATCTACTGGGACTTTTGCGAGGTAGATAAAGGTGGAGAAAGAGGAATGCTCGTTCAGCATTAAATGCTTTCAAATGTTTCGTCGTAAACTCGACTCATTATTTTCCAATCATAATTTCTAGATTTATTAGTGGGAACCTTTTCTATTTTGGGATAGGACAAAAGGGCCCTTTTTAATTGAGCGTAGGCCTCTTGATCGCTTTTATAAAGTGAAACTGGTCCCTCAAAATGCTCTGGGTACGCTAATCGGTCTGGAAAGATGGGGTAGCATTCACAGTAAAGAGACTCAACAGCACTCATTCCAAAAAAGTCATGATGAGAAGTATTAAAAGCTATATCTGACCTCCATAACCATTTGGCGTACTCCTCTAAGGAGTCTTGGTGACCGTAGGCCAGAACTCTTTCTTTAAAGTGGTTTTTTGCCTCTTTAAACTCTATGGGAATTTCCCCAGAACATTGGCCCAAAAGGGCGAGATCAAATGGGATATTTTCTTGGTCTATTTTTTTGAGGATATCAAAAAATGTCTTGGGGTTTTTATCGTATTCCCACCGGTGATTCCAAAGGATAAGAGGTTTCTTATTTTGAAATTCCTTTTTAAAAGAATCAAAGGGTTTAAGATCCATTCCTAAAGGGAGAGGGGAGCATTTTTTTTGAAGGTCCAAAATACTGCCTAGTTCTTTGCAGTCTCGCATAGACTTTAAAAACTTTTTGGACTCGAATAAAAAGTTCTCTAAATGATATTGGGAATTAAAAAAGACTTTGTCCGCAGAAAGAGCAGAGGCCAATTGGATAAAACCGTAATGTTGATCCCTTTGAAGTGATATGTCTTTATCATGATGAGATAAAGGATAAGACCATTGGTTTTCATGAAAATAATAGACGACAGGTATATTGCCTAGCTTTTTGCGAGTGAGCGCCATAAAGGTCGTTAAGTCGAGCATGGATGTGGCCAAAATAAGGTCAGGGGAGTCTGGTTCTAAGAGGACTTGTTTTGCTAAGCTTATTGCTCCACCGTGCATTCTCCATTTCCAATTTCGGCCTTTTAGAGAGAATATTTTAACGCTATGGGAAGATTTTTTTTGATAGTCTGTGGCCCATTTTTTATGGGAACCGGAGAAGTAGGGTTCAATGAGCCAAACTTTCATAGATAAGACGCCTTTTGTTAAAAATTTGTAGATTTAAGGAGGGGACTTGTCTAGAAAAACTTAAAAAGAGGGTTTTGTGGTGCGCTATTGCACCACTTTGAAATAAAGTAAGGGGGGAATTTGCGTTATGAGTTACTAATTCTTACATAATACGAGAAACCTTGACGGTCAACGATACAAAGGCCTAAATGTTGTTGTTGATTTTTGAGGGAGGATATCAAATGAAACATCAACTACTTTCTTTTCTATTGGCCATTTTCTTTTCTGGAACGGCCTTTTCTAATTCCTGTTTTGTGAACCTTAAATGTGAAGAAGATGAGACTTGCTCTAAATATGAAATGTTGAGTGATGACGAAATGAATTACCGATTAGGGATTCTCAATAGAGAATACAAAAGACCTTGGGCCTTAAGCTATAAAGTTAGGTCTCTTAGTTCAAGGGTTAGTGATTCTTTTTTTGGTCTAGTTTCACGTTTTAGGGGAGATGCAGATGAAAGGGGAATTAAAAAAAGTGAAATTGTTCTGTCCTCAAAAAGACGAGGTAACCTAGAGCAAGCGAAGTTTTACCTTTATGAGAAAAGAGATGATGAGGATAAGAAGAAACCACTTCTTATCGTTATTCCTCCGATTTATGATATTTCCCCTTTTGATATCTGGCAGGCCAGAGCATATGTTGGTAGAGGATATAAAGTGGCCATTTTGGATTTGGGAGGAATCTCTTTTGTGAGTCCATATAGGCCTATAAAGGCCATGGGTGAGTCACTGCTTAAAACAATTGGTGATGTCCATCGCGTTATTCAATATACAACAAGACATGAAAATATCGACAAGAAAAGAATCGGTATTTTTGGGTTTAGTTTAGGTGGGGCCATTGCAAGTACTGTTTTTACCGTGAATAAAGACATTAAGGCCCTTTCTACCGTTTTGGCAGGTGGAAAGTTTGCAGAACTTATGACTAACTCGAGTCAGGCCATGGCCGCCCTTTATAGAAGTGTAAGAAAGAGGAGAGAAGGACTTTCTACGAATTCTTATCTCAGAAAATTAAAAGAAACTATCCTTTTTGATCCTGTCTATTTTGCCCATTTTAAAAACCCTGATAATGTTTATCTGGTTGTGTCTGATGGGGACAGTGCTGTGCCATCTAAAAATCAGATAGAATTAGAAACAGCTTTTTGTGCTTCAGAGGACCGAGGGAATTCTCGTTGGGAAAATGGGGAACATTTTCCGGTCATTGTTAAGGACCTTTTTAAAAGGGCCAGCGTAGATGAATTTTTCGACAGGAAACTTTTAAAATAATTATAAAAGTCGGGTACCTTTTTTAAAATATGTTAAAAGGTACCTGATTGTTTAATTCGCCTACTCCCAAAAAATTTCTATATTTCTTTTTTCAATAGGCCGTTTACCATAGTTCGAAAGAACAGTTGATCTCATTACTCAGTTTATAATTGTTAAAGTGTCGTTATATAAGTCCGAAGTGAGTTCTGTGACTGAATAGTATGGAGCTTTAGATGAAAATTTTATTGGTGGAAGACTCGCAGGACTTTAGACACAAGATGAAAGAGCTTTTAGAGGACCTTGATTATAAAATCCTTGAGGCAAGTGATGGAATTGAGGGCTTAGATTTAATTAAAACACATAAAGATTTAAACTTAATTATATCCGATCTCCATATGCCTAATTTAGACGGCCTATCAATGTGTAAAAAATTAAAAGAAGAGAATGTAGAAACTGCTCCCATTATGATGGTAACGACTGAGGCCAACCCTCAATTGAGAAAAGATGGAATGGAAGCAGGAGTTTCAATTTGGATGATTAAGCCGGTTTCGGATAAGAAGTTTCTTACAATGGTAGAAAAAATTTTAAACCGTCAGTAGGTTTTGGAAAAAAGCATGAATAAGCCTCAGAAAGAGAATACTTCAATTGCTAAAAAAGTTATTCTCTATGTTGTTATTTCAGGTCTTCTCGTGGCAATCGCTGGGACTTTTCTGTCTTTAAGAAGAGACTATACAAAGTTTAAAAAAAATCTAGAGTCGAGCTTTAAAAATGTTGAAAAGACCTATTTGGATACTTTAGCGACCTCACTTTATTCAGAAGATAATGAGCAAGTTGAAAATATTTTAAAGGGAATTCTAGGAACACCTGATTTTATGTATGTTCAAATTACTGGTGTTGAAGAGGAAGCAAAGGAAATAAAGTTTAAGGTTGGAGAAATTAAGGAAGGTGCTAATATCTCTCATTTGGCCGAGATCCTTCTGCCCAAAGAAGAGCGAGATGAAGATGAGAAAGAAATAGAAGTTATTGGTCGGATGAAAATGGTTGCAAGCTTAAAAGGAATTACTCAAAAAATGAGAGAGCAGGTCTTCGTGTTTGCAATTATTCAAAGCGTCCAGTTTTTTCTTATTACATTGTGTATCTATTATGTTTTTAGAAAATTCGTTTCAAGGCATCTCCAAAAAATGGCATCCTACGCAGATAGTTTCAATTTGAATGAACTTGATCGAGATGACCTTGCTCTAGACAGAGAAAATCAAAAGAAAAGTGATGAATTGGAAAAAGTTGTGGATTCATTT
>JAOMEV010000091.1 GCA_028346125.1 Bacteriovoracales bacterium
AACGCTGTTTCTGTATCTATGAGACCTGAATCTACCGATTTTTTTAAAGATTGATTCATTGTTATCATTCCAGTTTTTTCTTGGCCTATCTGCATTTGGGAATAAACTTGATGAGTTTTTCCTTCTCTAACAAGGTTCCTTATTGCAGTTGTAGGAATCAAAATTTCCATACCTAATACTCTACCAGATTCAAAAGATTTAGGAACAAGTTGTTGTGCAACGATTCCTTGTAAAACAAAAGAGAGTAATGTTCTTACTTGGTCATGCCTATCAGAAGGGAAAACATTAATTATTCTATTAATTGTTTGAGCACAAGAATTCGTATGAAGGGTACCAAATACCAAGTGGCCGGTTTCCGCTATCGTAAGGGCCGCCTCGATAGTTTCCATATCCCTGAGTTCACCAACTAATACAATATCAGGATCCTGCCTTAATAAGGCCTTTAAAGACCTCGAAAAACTTATCGAATCAGAACCAATTTCCCTTTGGGTTATAAAGCTTTTTTTATGGGAGTGGATAAACTCAATTGGATCCTCTAAAGTGATAATATGGCCAGCTTCTTTTTCATTTAGCCTATCAATTAATGAGGCCAATGTTGTAGACTTTCCTGATCCAGTAGGACCTGTAATTAAAATCAGGCCATTTGAAATATCAGTCATTTCCATCAGCACATTCGGGAGCTTTAAGGACTTAAAGTCAGGTATAACGCTTGGTATTAGTCGAAAAACAGCTGAAATATTTCCTTTCGTATGAAAAACGTTACACCTAAATCTTGCAAGTCCTTTTATTCCAAAAGACAAATCTAATTCCATATTTTTTTCTAATTCTTCTTTTTGATCCGAGCTTAATATCTGATAAATCATTCTTTTAGTGTCTTCAGCACTTAGTTTTGGCACCTTTACTTTTATTATTTCTCCATTGACTCTCATTCCGGGAGGAGCTCCAACATTTAAATGAAGGTCAGACCCTCCATTATCCACCATTAATTTAAAAAGTTGTTGAATTTTTAAATGACTTGCACCCAAAGCAGCTTTTGTCTTGGTTACAGTCTTTTCCTTTTCTTTTCTTTCAGCTACCATTTTAATCCTTTTTAAAACTTATCAGGCCCAGAATTGGTAACAACCTCATCTAGCGTTGTAAGTCCCTCAATAGCCTTATACAAAGCTGACATCCTCAAAGAGACCATTCCTTCTCTAATGGCCTGTTTTTTTATTTCATCTGCTGATTTATTTTTTAAAATTAATTCTTTTATTTTAGGGGAAACATTCAGAACTTCATAAATAGCTATTCGCCCTTTATATCCTGTTTTGTTACAATTATCGCACCCTTGACCCTTGAAAACTTTACGGTTTTTAGCCGATGACTTTGTCACACCACAAGCGATCAAGTTAGCCTCCGATGTGGGATCCTCAATTTTACAATTATCACAAATTTTCCTGCAAAGCCTTTGCGCAACAACAACATTAAGAGACCCAACTACAAGAAATGGCTCAATTCCCATATTCAAAAGCCTTGTAATTGTGGAAGCAGCATCATTAGTATGTAAAGTAGATAACACAAGGTGCCCTGTTAATGCTGCTTCTACTGCGATTTCGCCAACCTCTAAATCTCTAATCTCTCCAACCATTATAATATCTGGATCTTGTCTAAGAAAACTTTTTAATGCGACAGCAAAGTCCAAACCTACTTCTTTTTTTATATTACATTGATTAATTCCCTGAAGGTTAAATTCAACTGGATCTTCTACTGTTGAAATATTGGATTTAACTTTATTTAGATCAGACAATGCCGAATATAATGTAGTTGTTTTTCCTGACCCTGTTGGACCAGTGACCAAACACATCCCGTAGGGTTGATAAATACCTTCTGAAAAAATTTTAAGTTGATGACTGTCAAAGCCTAGTTTAGTCATATCTAGTTGTAAATTTGAAGAATCTAGTAACCTTAAAACTATTTTCTCCCCAAAAAGTGTTGGCAAGGATGAAACCCTATAATCTATAGGCTTTTCATTAATTAAAAGTTTAATTCTTCCATCCTGTGGTTTTCTTTTCTCAGAAATATCCATTGTCGCCATAATTTTAATTCTAGAAATAATAGGTAACATCAATTTTCTGCTTGGCCTATCTGCTTCGATAAGACTTCCATCAATTCTGAACCTTAACCTGAATATTTTTTCATAAGGCTCTATATGAATATCGGAAGCCTTTTTTATGAAGGCTTCAGCTAAAAACTTGTTAACATATGAAATTACATCTTCTCCAATATCTTTTTCATCAATCTCTTCTTCTTTTATTTCTTCTTGAGTACTACCTATTTCCTTAACAGATCCTATAATTTCATCGAATGATTCAGTTAATCTAGAAAATATTTTTTCCCATGCGCCCAAATTAGTTAATATAAACTCAACAGGGTGTTGAAATATCCGTTGTATCTCTTCTTTAATTTCAACAATAGAAGGGTCAAAAATAGCAACGCTAACAGACTTTCCAGTTTTTTTAATAGGAATACATCGATATTTAATTACGTTGGATTTTTTTAACAAGCCTAATATATTATTTTCAATTTTAGCATTCCCTAAATCAAGGAATGTCATTTCATAGTTTTCAGCTACTTGTTTTGAAAATTTTATATCATCAAAAAAGTCAAATTTAAGAAGTTCAAATTCACTGATTTGGAGAGGTTCTTTATTTTGCAATAAAGGTCTTAGATCCTTAGCAGGAATCATTCCAGTATTGCCTATAACTATTGCAAATTCTTTTCTAAACATAATTTTTTCAAATAAAGTTTATCTTTTTTATCGGTTAATTTGAAAAATTATTAAGAACTAATTGAAGTAATAGATACAAATACTATTGATTTTTTAAAATTCCCCAAATATCCAAAGCATACCTGGCCTGCAATTTGAGGAGGTCAAGACCATCAATGTATTCTTCAAAAATAAGAGGCAACGATTGTTGATGAGCCAAAAAAGAATAATTCATATCCCAAAATATAAATTCTTTATTTGCCACACCTTTAAAAATAAAATTTCTTGAGCAACAGTTAACTATAAATGTTTTCCTTTCATTTCCAACCTCTTCTTTTAATGATATTTGTTCTAAATCTTTACAACTTTTTCTTGAATGAATTCGAAATGGTATTTTCTTTAAGTATAAAATATAAACGATAAGTTTAGACATAACTCCATCGCCCAAAATATGAAACCCTAATTTATCATATTTTTTAATGTAGTTATCAATAATTTCATCTAAAGCAATCAAGTCTGTATTAAAACCCTTAAAGACGCCTCCAACTTTGGCAATACAATTGACAGCATTAATCTTTTTTACATCGTTATCTAGCTTGAGCTTGTTTAGAAAAAAGGTTTTATAAGGACTTGTTATACTCACACCATCGAATTTAGAAAAAAGTTTTTCCAATTCTGGTATTTCATTTTCGTTATGACAATCTATCAAATCATAGTTTACTTTTTGACCCAATAGCTCTTCATACATGTTTTGAGATTTTGAGTGCTGAATTTCTTTTCCTATTAAAGCCAGAGAAATCATTTTTTAAAAAATTCCTTTGCATAGCTGATATCTTTTTGTATTTGGGCCTTTAAATCTGTTACTGTTTCAAAGCGAATTTCATCCCGAATTCTTTTTAGGAATGATATCTTTAAATTTTTGTCATATAAGTTTTCATTGAACTCAAGGATATGGGTTTCTACAGAAAAAGAATTTGAATTAAAAGTAGGATTGTTTCCTACATTAGTTAAAGACTTGAATATATTATTTCCAATTTCAACTTGGGTTACATACACTCCATTTTTAGGAATTATTTTAAAACTTGAAATATCAAGATTAGCAGTAGAAAAGCCTATCTTCTGACCTCGGCCAAACCCCTTCACAACAGAACCGGAAATAAAATATGAACGCCCCAAAAGCTTATTCGCTGTTTCTATATCTCCACAAGAAAGGCTTTCCCTAACTTTAGAAGATGAAACATCATGACCGGAGAATGCGTATTGATCTTGAAAATGATATTTGACCTTGTGTGCCAAACAATACTTTTTAATAATTTCTGGGCCAAATGACTTTCCCTTACCAAATGAAAAGTCATGACCTAAATAAATCTTTATAATATTCTTTTTCGTAAAAAGATATTTATCAAGAAACTCAGTTGAATCCATTAAACTTAAACTTTTAGTAAACTCTATTTCATATAGGTATTTTAATCCCATTTCCGAAAGAAGATCTCTCCTTTCAACATAGTCATTAATTAAAAAGTGTTTAATATTACTGAGTGCTAGTTTCGGATGCGGAACAAAAGTGGCAACTATAGGTAATAAATTGTTCTTTTTACAATCATTCACCATGAAATTTATAAATTCATTATGACCAAGATGAAGGCCATCAAAATTTCCTAAGGTAATACCGAAAAATTGCTCTTTCTTGCTACCTTCTAATTCTTTTAAATCTTTTATTAAACGCATACTGTTATTTGGTCTCTAAAATATTTCTCTCCAATTCTTTAAAACATTTTTTTTCATATTTAAACTGTTTTTTGGCCCCATGAACACCAAATGCACTATGCTCAAAAATTTCTAAAAGACTTTCAAAATATTTCTTGGTCTCAATATTTAATTTACAATTTTTAATAATACTTCTTGGAGACAAAACGCCTTGATTTCCATCTTCTCGATTTAAGCGCTGAATAAGCTTAAAAAGTTTTGAATAATTTAATTTCCCTTTTTTTGCATCTTTTAAAATGGCCTTAAGTTCTTCATCAATATCGCTTTTAACAGCAGATTTTTTAGAAAAAAGGAGTTCAAGCAAAAGAAGGAGCAACACGGAGCACAATAAAATATTTACTTTTTGTCCAGTAAAATACTGAACTAATGTAGGCTTAAAGGTAGGGGCAATATATTTGTCATTAAAAATAATTTTATTTTGATTTTTTTCAACTGAAGAAGGCAACCTATTTTGTGGCATTTTTTTTAAGTTAGGGCCTTCTATATATAAAGAAGGAATTTTTAATTTTTGAATCTCATACTTTTCTTTCTTGGGGTCAAAAAAAGAAAAAGTTATTTCCCTTTTCTTAATTTCCAAAGGTTTTTTCGTCATTATTGTATAAAAAAATTGTTTTTTTGAAGTATTTCTATTTTTGGATTCAGTAAAGGTACTTCTAGAACTGAAATATTCAACATTTGGATCATCAAAAAAAGAGGGTGGATCAAAGTTTTCGATGGCCCCTGACCCTTCTATTTGAAAGTTGAAAGATATTGGATTATTAACTTTCCGCTCCCCTTCTAGTAAATTAAATTTAATTGAATGTCGGCCAACCAAATAAGTAAAATTATTATTTTTACCTTTTAATGGGGTAGAGATTATTTTTATCTTAATTGGTTCACTACTAAGAGTCTTTGTCTGAATTTTCCCAACATATAAGTCATTATTGAAACCATTTTTTTTACGTTGAGGGTGATCTATTGACAACTTCATTCCATCCAAGAAGTTATGCCCTAATTCTGTTCCAAAAAGCCGTGCTGAATAAATTGCTCTTCTTTTATAAACCCCGCCTCTAAATTGAGCTAACTCGTCATTTGAATCAATTATTTTTTTATACCTTTTCATAAAACCATTTAATTTTGGAAACTGAATAATCCGGGTTCCTAAAATATATCCCCTGTAATAAAGATAATAATTAACATCAAATCCTTCCCCACGAAAATATTTCAACTTATTAGTAGATGCGACAAAAAAGTACTCCAAAAGAGGTTTCTTAACCTTTTTAATAAAAAAGGAAAAACTTTTTAATTTTTTTTCTTTAACGCCATCTAAAACTTTCAAATTCCGTACTTTAAATCTTCCAACAGACTTGGATTTAAACTTATACTTATATTCATACCTTTTAGTAATTATAAATCTATCATTGATAATTTTTTTATCTGAAGCTATTAAAACTTTAGTAAGGTTTAATAACTCACACCTATCAAGTTCAAAGCTTATTTTTGGTTGACTGTTTCCTATATGGACAAATTTAAAACTAATACTAAACTCTTTGTTTTGGACTGGCTGACTTGGACTTAAACTCCAATTGAACGATTTAAGATTTGATCCGTAGCCAAAAACGCTAAAAATAAAAAAAATTGCGGTTAAAGTTGTCTTATAAATAGCATTTACATTTTTGAGCATCACCAATCCTTTTGGTTTAACCTCTTTCTTTTGTTTAAAATATTTATTTTAATAAGC
>JAOMEV010000092.1 GCA_028346125.1 Bacteriovoracales bacterium
TTAATGGTTTTTGTGGAGAAGTTTTTAAAGAACTTCCTCTCGAGTTCTCAGTTGAAGCAGTTAAATTATTAGAAATGAAATTAGAAAATAGTGTGGGTTAAAAAATGATTGAAATTAAAGAATTACATGCAAATGTTGAAGGAAGTGAGATTTTAAATGGTATTAATCTCACAGTTAAAGCGGGTGAAGTTCATGCCATTATGGGGCCCAATGGCTCCGGAAAAAGCACGTTGGCCAAGGTCATCGCTGGTCACCCTTCTTACGAAGTCACAAGCGGAAGCATTAACTACGAAGTTAATGGTAAAGGAACTGATATTCTTGAATTTGAACCCGATGAAAGGGCCAAAGAAGGAATTTTTCTTGGGTTTCAATACCCCATTGAAATTCCCGGTGTCACAAACATTGGCTTTTTGAGAGAGTCTTTTAACTCTATCTGCTCCCATCAAGGTGCTCCTGAAATGAATGTTTCTGATTTTAGAAACTTTCTTCAAAACAAGTTAGACCTTCTTGAAATGGAAAGCAGCTTTCTCGATAGATCTGTTAATCAAGGCTTTTCAGGTGGAGAAAAGAAAAAAAATGAAATTCTCCAAATGGCGGTTTTAAACCCCAGACTCTCTCTCCTAGATGAAACTGACTCCGGACTCGATATCGATGCGCTTAAAATTGTCGCAAAAGGTGTCAATGCCCTTAAAAATAAATTTAACGCCACCATCTTAGTAACCCACTATCAGAGACTTCTTAACTTTATTGTCCCTGACTATGTCCATGTTCTTTATAAGGGAAAAATTATTAAATCTGGTGGAAAAGAGTTGGCCTTAGAGCTTGAGAAAAAAGGCTATGACTGGCTTATTAAAGAAGCTGAACAAAAAGGAAATTAAGAATGGTTGACAATATGTCCTCCCATTTAGTGAAAGAAGCAAAGAAATATCAGGAACAACTGAACAGTGCTTCTTTGACCGAAAAAACAGAGGCCCTAACCCAATTTGAAAAGATAGGTCTTCCCGATAAAAAAGATGAAACTTGGAAATATACCCATGCTTCTTCCTTTCTTACAGAAAACCTAAAACTGGGAACACCTCAAGGAACATTGGGAGAAACGAAACTTAAAGAAATCTCACTAGGAAAAACACTTTCTAATAAAATTGTTTTTGTGAATGGAATTTTTAATGAAGAGCTTACCTCTCTTGAAGAAGGACTTGGGTTCTTTCAAGAGGAAAAGTCTCCTGTTGAGGGAAAAGGCCCCTTTGAACTTTTCAATAAGGCCACTTCAAAAACAAATCTCCGGCTCACAATTCCGGCAAATAAAGTTTTTGAAAACCCCATCGAAATATTACATATCGCCCTCGATGAAAATCATGGACATATAAATTGTCCACAAATCCATATTGAGGCCAAAAATTACTCTAAAGCCTTTTTCTTGGAGCACTTTATTTGTATGGCCAAAAATGAGGTTCCCTATTACTTTGTCAATGCTCTGACAGAAGTTAAATGCGAAGAAGGGTCCTTTGTTGAACATGTCAAATGCCAAAGGGATTCCTCCCAAGCAATTCATATTGCTCAAGTTAATGCAAAAGTTGCAAAAGACGCTCACTTCAAATCTTTTACATTAAGTCTTGGGGCAAAGCTCTCTAGAAATAATGTTTATTCTTACCTTGAAAATACATGGGCCAACACTTCTGTCCATGGTCTTTTTGTTATTAAAGAAAAACAACAATGCGATAACTTTAGTGTTATAGACCACAAAGTTTCACACACAACCAGTGACCAACTCTTTAAGGGAGTTTTGGATGAAAATGCCCATGGTATTTTTACAGGAAAAGTCATCGTTAACCCAGACGCCCAACAGGTAAACTCTGCTCAACTTAATAAAAACCTTCTCCTAAGTAAAAAGTCCAAGGTCAATACAAGACCGATCCTTGAAATTGAAGCTGATGATGTTAAATGCGCCCATGGGGCAACCATCGGTCAAATCGACGAAAATCAGGCCTTTTATTTGAGAACAAGAGGAATGAGCCAAAGAAAGGCCCAAGAGATCCTCTGTCATGCTTTTATACAAGAGGCCCTTGATAAAATATCAAGTGAAGAAATTAAAAAGTTTCTTGGCCCTATTTTGAAAGAGCGCTTTGAGCAGTTCCAAATTCTTACAAAAGGGGAGGACAATGATAGACATTAAAAAAGTCAGGTCTGACTTTCCCGCCCTTGATCAAAAAGTTAATGGAAAAGACCTTATTTATTTTGATAATGCTGCCTCTACTTTAAAAGCAAAACCAGTTATAGAGGCCCTTGACCAGCATTATCAAAAAGATACGGCCAACGTTCACAGAGGCCTTCACTTTTTAAGTGAAAAGGGAACTCGCCAATTTGAAGAGACACGTGAATGTGTTCATAAATTCCTTGGAAGTGAATCTTCCCGTGAAATTATTTTTACCAAAGGAACCACAGAATCCATTAACCTTGTTGCCCAATGTTATGGTGAAGCCTTTTTGGAAAAAGGAGATGAAATTCTTCTTTCCACTTTAGAACACCATTCTAATATCGTTCCCTGGCAAATTGCCGCTGAAAAAAAAGGGGCCGTGATAAAAGAAATTCCCATTAATAAAAAAGGTGAAATTCTTTTAGAAGAATACAAAAAGCTCTTAAGCTCCAAAACAAAAATAGTCTCGGTCACCCACACTTCCAATGCTTTAGGCACCATTAATCCCATAGAGGAAATGATTCCTATGGCCCATAATGTGGGGGCAAAGTTTATGGTCGACGCTGCTCAGGCCGTTGCTCACAAGCCCCTCGATGTCAAAAAGCTTAACTGCGACTTCCTTGCTTTCAGTTCTCACAAAATTTTTGGGCCAACTGGAGTGGGCGTTCTTTACGGTAAAGAAGAAATTCTCAACAAAATGCCTCCTTATCAAGGTGGCGGAGAAATGATCGACCGGGTAACATTCAAAAAAACGACTTTTAATGATCTGCCTTTCAAATTTGAAGCGGGAACACCTCATATTGCTGGCGTCATTGCTCTTAAAAGTGCTATTAATTATGTTCAAGAAATTGGTCTCGAAAATATTTCTGCTTACGAAGAAGAGCTTCTCAACTACGCAACTGAAAAAATTAAAAATATCGAAGGCCTAAAAATTATTGGTACCTCAGATAAAAAAGCTAGTGTCATTTCTTTTGTCCTTGAAGGAATTCACCCTCAAGATATAGGGACAATCCTTGATAAACAAGGTATCGCCATTAGGACAGGCCATCATTGTACTCAGCCCTTGATGGACTTTTTTAACATATCGGGAACAGCAAGAGCATCATTTTGCTTTTATAATACAAAACAAGAAATTGATGAGTTCATTAATGGACTCCATAAAGTAAAAGAATTTTTTTAAACGAGGCAAAAATGTCAGATATTCAATTAACAGTTCAACCAACACCAAATCCTAATGCCTTGAAGTTTATTCTTAATACAAAAGTTAAAGAAGAAGGTAATTCAAGCTATAAGTCCCCTCTAGAATCCTCTGAGAACCCTCTTGCAAGTGCTCTCTTTACCATTCGCGGGGTAGACCAAATTCACTTTTTTGATAATGTTATCACTATAACCAAATTTGGTTACGAAGATTGGGATAATATTGAACCCCAAGTTTCAGACTGCATTCATGAAAAAATGCCAATTCATAATCCCAACTATTACGACCCAGACCCAGCGGCGGAAAGAAGAAGAAAACTTCCTAAAGAAGTTCAAGCGGTTGAGGAAATTTTAGACAGAACAATCAGACCCGGACTCCAAGGTGACGGGGGAGATATCGAATGCCTAAGCTTTGAAGACAATATCCTCGTCGTTAAATATCAGGGGGCCTGTGGAACCTGCCCAAGTTCAACAACAGGAACACTTGAAGCGATCAAAGGCATTCTCAGAGACGAAATGAGTAATCCAGAGATAGAAGTCTACATAGCACCAGATTACTAAACCCAGTCTTTTGGCCTATAGTATTCCATCATCTTTTCGTGAGGACTTCCCACTCCTGGTTGATATTTGTAAGTAAACTTACACCTTTTCGGCAGTGAAATAAGAATAGAGTCTGTTCTTCCATTCGTCTTCAGCCCAAAGCTTGTTCCCCTATCATGAAGAAGGTTAAATTCGACATATCGTCCACGACGATGAAGTTGAAACTCTTCATCCTCTGGAGTCCACTCTTCTTTCATTCTTTTTTCAACAATAGGAAAATAAGATTCAATAAAATAGTTTGAAAGGTCCACCCCAAATTTAGAATCTTTTTCCAAATCACCACTAAAATAGTGATCGTAAAAGATCCCCCCAATACCTCTCATTTCTCCATCACGGTGCTTATTTACAAAATAATTATCACAAGTTTTTTTAAAATCATTATAAACACCATAAGGTGAGCAGGCCTTTTTCCAAACATTATGAAAGTGAATGAAGTCTTCTTCAAGAGGGTAATAAGGGGTTAAATCAGCACCGCCCCCAAACCAAACCTGTCCCCCATTTTCAATCATTCTAAAGTTAGCATGGACAGTAGGAACTCTTGGGTTTCTCGGATGAATAATAAGAGAAATTCCAGTGGCCCACATTTTCGTACTCTTGCCTTTAAGCTTAGAAGCAAACTCCGGAGAGACTTCTCCATAAACTAAAGAAGTATTCACTCCTGCATTCTCAATAAGAGGGCCTTCAAAAGCTCTGGTTCTTCCCCCTCCACCTTCATTTCCTGCAAAGTCCTTTCTTTCCCAAAGGTCTTCAGTCATTTGAATCTCGGGATCAACCTTTCTAAGCTCTGAACAAATCAGATCCTGGAGGTCCCAAACATGCTTATGGAATGAATCTTTAACTTCTTGCACAACAAAATCCTCTCTACTTTAATTCTTTATTTTGTGTTCTTTATGCTTTAAAGAGGAAAAGATTGTAAAGCGCAAGAAAAACAAAAAATGGGGGAAAAGAAACCATGGCAAAAAACCTTACCTACTATCACAACCCGAGATGTCAAAAAAGCCGCCAAGGGCTTGAAATTCTTGAAAAAAAGAAGGCCACTTATGAAGTCTTTGAATACTTAAAAACGCCTCTTAAAAAGACTCAACTTAAAAACCTTTTTAAAAAACTTCAAAAAAAACCTCAAGAAGTTGTAAGAACTAAAGAGGCCCTCTACAAAGAGCTTAAGCTCGCGGACAAGAAACTCACTCAAGATCAATGGATCGATGTGCTTATAGAAAACCCAAAACTTCTTGAAAGGCCAATCCTTGAAGGTGATAATAAAGCGGTTGTCGGAAGGCCTCCGGAAGAAATTCTTTCTCTACTTTGAGCACTTGGGAAGGGGGATTTTCCCACTTCCTAAATAACCAACCATTGTTGCCACTTATTTTCGTCAATAAAGTTTATTTGCTAATAAAATCAATCACTTAAAACCCGAATATTGAGATCAAATATAATAATACTCAAAGAGTTTTTTTTATTTCCGAAGCAATATCGGGGATAGACAAATTAGTGAGTAGGTAATGACCTCAACTGAAGTTCAACATTGTCCTGTTAAAAATTTGAAGATGGTACTAACTTCACTGTGCCTCCTTTTTTCCTTTATTTCCGCAGAAGTTTTTGCTCAATCGAAAGCTGCTAGAGTCATCATTCTACGAGGAACAGCTCAAGTAACTACAAAAGATGGGACCACAACAAAACTAAAAAGAGGTGACTGGCTACCAGAAGGCTCTATTGTTAAGACTGAGGCCAAAAGTTTTGTCAAACTACTCTTTATTGATAAGTCGTCTCTTAACATTGCACCAAAATCTTCCATCACCATTGCTAAATTTTCAAAAAAGAAAGCGGGGATTATTAACCTTCTTCAAGGAAAAATTCGTTCTAAAGTTGTGAAGGATTACATGAACAAGGGAGAAAAGGGAAAGAAAAGTAAACTCTTTATTAAAACAAAGACGGCTGCCATGGGTGTTAGAGGTACTGACTTTACAGTTGGCACAGGTGTCGTTGATACCGTCACTGTTGTAGAAGGAACCGTTACTGTCGCTCAAACAACCTCTACTAGCTTCAATCCCAGTACTCTGGACAACATTCTAAATACAAAAGGTGTTCCGGTTCCTCAAGGTACGGCCGCGAAAATTCCAAAAACGTCTGCAAAACCAATTACAAAACAAGTTATT
>JAOMEV010000093.1 GCA_028346125.1 Bacteriovoracales bacterium
TAAAGTGACAGGTCTTGATGTCGACCTCCTCAGTGCCATTTTGAAAAGTACAGGATGCCCTTTTAGGTTAAAGGCCATTGGCTGGAAGGCCCATCTTAGAGAGCTTAAAAAAGGTCGTGTTCATTTAGCTCCTGGCGCCTCAATGACAGATGATAGAAAAAAGTTCGCCTTTTTTTCTGATTCCTATAGAACTGAGTCAGTTGTCATGTTTGTCAAAAAAGGAAATTTAAATAGATTTAAACCTTCATCTCTCCAAGACCTCTCTAGTATCAAAAAATTTAAATTAGGTGTTGTGAGAGGAAACTTTAATGGTGATGAGTTTGAAAAACTTAAAAAAGAAAAATCATTTAAAAAAATCGTTTTGGAAATGTCTGGGGAAAAACAACTCTACACATTGTTAAAAAAAGACAGAGTTCAAGGGGTTTTAGCTGACCGTTATTCTGGGTTTGCTTATTTGAAAAAATTAAAACTTGGAAATGAAATTGTTCTCCATCCTCTTAAGGTTTTCAGTGCAAATATCCATGTCATGTTCAGTAAAAAATCTGTGGACAAAAAGTTTGTTGAAATCTTCAACAAAAACCTACAAAAATTAAAAAACGATGGTAAATACGAAAATATTGTAAAACAATATCTTGAATAACTTTATCTAAGAGGACCCTTTCCTGGGTCCTCGTCTTCTCACAAAAAAATGCTATAATGAAGGTAAGGTTTTTCACGGAGTTTTTTGTGGCCAGACTTTCCCTTAAGAGAGAACAGAATAAGAATGGACCTTTTTTTGTAGACACAAGCTGTATTGAGTGCGGAACATGCTACTGGATGGCCCCTAATACCTTTAAAAGCAGTGAAGGAAAATCTGCTGTTTATAGTCAACCACAAAACAGCACGGAAGAAGAAGAGGCCTTAAAAGCGCTCTTTAGCTGCCCAACATTTTCCATAGGAAGCTCCGAGAAAAAGGTGGAGTCCTATTTCCCCTTCCCCTTCGGAGAGCCTGAAGACCTCGTTTTTTTGACTGGGTACCACTCGGAAAAATCATTTGGTGCCACTAGCTATTTCATTCAGAGAAAAGATGGAAATATCCTTATTGATTCTCCCAGATACCTTAAAAAGATGGCAACCAAGCTTGAAAAAAAAGGAGGGCTCAGGTTTCAATACCTCACCCACCGAGATGATATAGGAGATACAGACTCTTATTGGAAACATTTTCAAACTCAAAGAATCATCCACCAGGATGATGCGACGAGGGAAGACTTAAGAAAATATGAAATACAGCTCAAAGGAAATGACTCCTTTTCCCTAGATGATGACCTAGAAATTATCCCTGTACCAGGACACACCAAGGGTTCAAGCGTTCTCCTCTTTAAAAACAAATATCTCTTTACGGGAGATCATTTGGCCTATTCAAAAAAGTTACAACAATTAATCGCCTTTAAAAATCACTGCTGGTACAACTTCGAAGAGCAAATTAAAAGTATGGAAAAACTTCTCCAACTTCAATTTGAATATGTCCTGCCAGGGCATGGAGCACCTTTTCATTCAAAGCAAATGAAAAAGGAGCTTAAAAAGTGTATCGATTGGATGAAGGCCTAAACCTTGTTGAGTAAACTCCCTGTCATTGGAACAAAAATAACAGGCATAAGAAGCTTTTGAATTATTTTTCCATTTTTCTTTTTTTCAAAAAGAAAGAGATTTTGAAACCCATCCCCTATAGGAATAATCATCTTACCACCAGGGACAAGCTGCTTTAAAAGAGTCGTTGGAATATTTTTGGGAGCGGCAGTCACAATAACACGGTCAAAAGGTCCTTCTTCCTCCCAACCAAAAGCACCGTCATCCACTTTCAAAAATATATTTTTATATTCAAGTTCATCAAAAACCAAACAGGCCTTTGAAGACAGTTCCTGTTTAATTTCAACAGAGCAAACTCTATTGGCAAGGCGAGATAAAATGGCCGCCTGATAACCAGATCCTGTTCCTATTTCCAAAACATTATGGGTTGATTTAATATCCAAACATTCACTCATATAAGCGACCACATAAGGCTGGGAAATCGTTTGACCTAAACCAATCGGGAGCGGGGTATCTGAGTAAGCATTTTTCTTGAGGTCCTCAGTGACGAAAAGGTGCCGTGGTACATCTAGTATGGCCCTAAGAACCCTAGGGTCACTTATCCCTCGGCCCTTTATATACCGCTCTATCATTAGCTTTCTTTCTACAAAGAAGGCGTCGCTTGTTTGACTTGTCATAAAATGATTCCTTCCTCTATAATACTGCTAATTCTTGCTATTGTTGTAAAAAAATAATAAAACAAAGTACCACTTCAACTAAAGTTATTTTCTTCTGAATCACTCATTAAAACGGCGTGAGACCCAAGCTTCTCTTTCTCTCCTTCGGGAACCTTTTGAGTATAGGAACCATCTTGATTCATTTTCCATGACGAGCGCTTATCATTGAGGTTTACATTAAGAATTTTCCAGGCAACACTTTTGGACTCATCTGTCACAAGAGGAACTGCTACCTCGACTCTGACATTCAAATTCCTATGCATCCAATCTGGAGAACCTATAAAAAACTTCCCTTTAGATGGGTCGCTCTGTCCTCCACTAAAATAATAGATCCTTGAATGCTCTAGAAATCTACCAATAATCGAAATAACCTCAATATTTTCACTAAGCCCAGTGACTCCAGGTCTCAAACAACAAAACCCTCTAACAATAAGTTTTATTTTAACTCCATTTATAGAGGCCATATAAAGGGCCTCTATAATATCAACATCTTCTATCGCATTCATTTTAGCGATAATTAGGCCTTCCTTTCCTCTTTTTTTATTTTTTATTTCTTCATAGATAAGCTCACAAAACTGTCTCTTCATTGTTATAGGGGCAATCATGATATTTTTATAATCCTTCTTAAGAGAAAGTCCCGTGAGGTAATTAAAGGCCTGTACAACTTCTTCTCCGACTTCCTGCCTACAGGTAAAAAAGCTCAAGTCACTATAGAGTTTGGAGGTTAGAGGATTGTAATTTCCAGTTCCCAAATGAACGTAAGTTGTTACCCTATCCGAATCCTGCCTCACAACCATACACATCTTTGTATGCGTTTTAAGACCAACCATTCCGCCAATAACGTGTATTCCTTCATTTTCCAGTTTTTCAGAAAGTCTTATATTTTTTTCCTCTTCAAAACGGGCCTTCAATTCAACAAGACAGGCAACTTGCTTTCCATTCTGAGCAGCATAAATAAGAGAGTCGATGATTTTTGAATTTATTGTTGTTCTATACAGTGTAATCTTTATGGCATAAACCTTACTATCATGTGCCGCTGTTTCAATGAAACGTTCGACAGAGGAGTTAAAACTTTCGTAGGGATGATGGACAATGATGTCTTTACCTTTAATTTTGTTAAAGATATTGGATTTTTCGTCTACAAAGTCCGAATGAATCTTAGGTGTCCAAGATTTATATTTCAATTTAGGCCTATCTATTTTTGTGATTTCCCCAAAAGAAGTATGATGGACAATCTGGCCCATTTCGTAGATATCATCTGGAGAAAGTTCAAGTTCCGTAGAAATATAATTACTGATCCACTCATTTGAACCTTTTTCAACTTCTAATCGAATCACTGGGGAGAATTTTTTTTCCCTTAATCCCTCCTCAATGACTTCTTTAAGATCCTCTGCCCACTCATCCTCTTCCTCAAGATCGATATTTCTTGTCACTCTAAAAATCATTTTGTCTAATATCTCAGTGCCTGGGAAAAGAAGGTTCAGATTGTTAAGGAGAATTTCTTCGAGGTGAATAAAAGTTATCCCCTCTTTTCCTTCTTCAACAGTTACCCATTGTGGTATCTCATCAGGTATTTTGACTCTCGAAAAGATTTTTTCACCACTCGAAGGCTTTAGTAAGCTTATCCCCAATGACTTAGAAAGGTTTGAAATGAAAGGAAAAGGGTGTCCGTAATCCACTGCTAAAGGTGTTAGTATCGGGAGAATACTCGTTTGAAAATGTTGAGAAATAAACTCTTTATTTTTTTCTCCAAGGCTATCCCACTTTGCAAAATATATCCCCTCTTTGGAAAGTTCCGGAAATATAATATCGTTTAAACCTTTTGCTAAAGCTTTATTTTGTCTTAAAATCATTTCACGGATACGCTTTAACTGCTCAGAGGGTATAACTCCATCGAGAGTTTTCATTTTGTAGCCAGAATCAACCTGATTTTTTAGACGCCCAATTCGCTGGATAAAAAACTCATCTAGGTTACTAATGAAAATATCGCAAAATTTAAGTCTCTCAAGAAGGGGAGTCCTTTGATCCATTGCTTCACTTAACACTCTCTCATTGAAGTGAAGCCAGGAAATGTCGCGACTGACATAATGCTCAGGGTTAATCTCTTTTTTCTTATTGTCCTTTTTTGTCGCGGTACGCCTGATATTGCTTGGACGTCTTCGAATCGTCTTTTTTGCCACCATCTCAATTCCCATAGGTAAAACTCTCTAACCTATCGACAATTAAGAGTTTTTTATTAAACTAATATTCCTGAAAAAACTGCAATCAAGCGAAAAAAAAACCCTTTTTCTTGTCATTTTCCCCATCAACGAGTTATTGCATACTAATGTTTTTTAAACTCTATATAAACTCACATTAAATAAAATTAATTAACCTTCAAGGACAAGCTCAAATGGCGACATTCAAAATTATTTATACAGTATTGGGTGGACTTGGAATCTTCTTTTACGGCATGAAAACGATGTCTGAAGCCTTCCAATCCATGGCCGGTGGAACAATAAAAAAAGTCATAAACTCTCTGACAACCCATAGAGTATTTGCAGTTATGGTTGGAACTCTTGTCACAATGATTGTCCAAAGTTCCTCAGTTACGACAGTCATGGTTGTAGGCCTTGTTAACGCTGGGCTTATGGGGTTAACACAAGCTATTGGTGTTATATTTGGTGCCAATATTGGTACAACAATAACCGGTTGGATTATCTCTATTAAAATTGGGAAATACGGCCTTCTCCTTATTGGGCTGGGGATCTTTCCTGCACTCTTTGGAAAATCAACAAAAATGAAGGAAATTGGAAAGGCCCTTTTCGGAATTGGGATGATCTTTTTCGGCCTTCAAATTATGAGTAACGGCTTCAAGCCGCTTCGTAGCATGCCTGAGTTTCTTGAAGCTATCAGCTTTTTCTCTGGGCAACATTATGGGGCCTACCTCGCTTGTGTTGCTGTCGGCTGTATCCTCACCATGGTTGTTCAATCCTCATCAGCGATGCTTGGAATCACCATATCCATGGCGACGACAGGTATTATTGAGTTTCATACTGCTGCTGCATTGGTTTTAGGTGAAAATATTGGAACGACGATCACAGCACTCCTTGCTTCAGTCGGTGGAAATATCAACGCAAAAAGGGCCGCCCGGGCGCATGCCATCTTTAACCTCCTTGGTGTCGTTGTTATGATCCTCATTTTTCCAATGTACATTGAGTTTATAGACGGTATCGTCCCAGGAGACCCAAATTTTATTACCGCAGCAGGGGACAAGCCCCTTATCGCCAAACACATTGCTATGGGACACACGATTTTTAATGTCGTTGCGACTCTCCTTTTTCTCCCTTTTCTTCATTATTTAGCTAATTTTGTTATCAGAATTACACCTAATAATGATGAGGGTAAAAAAGAACAAAAAAAGCTCCTCGTCCTGGGGAATTTGGCCGACTTGAGACCTGCCACGGCCCTCTTTGAGGCCCAAAAAGAAGTTGAGAAACAAAGGTCAATTGTAGAAAGGATGTTCGGCCTATCAAAAAGCTACCTCGATGGAACAAAACGAACTGAGGAAAACCTAAAAAAAATAAGTAATTACGAAAAGGCAACGGACAATATTCAAGGCGAAGTTACTAACTTTATTTGTAAAGTTATGGAAAAAGAAATGTCTGCGGAGCAATCATCCGAAGCTGCTTCTTACATAAAAATTTCAGATGAACTTGAAAGTGTGGCGGATTATCTTGAAAAAGTTGCGATCTTTGGGTCCCGCTTTCTCGAAAGAGACAATCTCGAAGGCCCTCTTAAAGATGAGTTTTTCTCGTTTTTTAAA
>JAOMEV010000094.1 GCA_028346125.1 Bacteriovoracales bacterium
GTTTCAATCTTTGTTGCAACTTTTTTGCATAAATAAAGAAACAAGCTGTTTTTTTACTTCTTGGTCATCAATAAAACTAAATTCTTGGTCGGCCTTTTTTCTTAAGAGTTTGAACTCAGGTGAAAAGGGGTGAAAGTAGCGCTTACTTTTATTTTTTGAATAAAGCCTTTTTATAATTTCTTTTTGTTGTGTAAAAAGGGCATCATCAAAAACAAACATAGTTCCAGTTATAAATTTCTTGTTTTTATTTTCTTTTTCTAGTTTTTTCTTGAGGATTTTCCCCATGTAGTAAGATTCATTTAAGAGAGACCTATAATTTGTTACGATGTGAAGCTCTCCATTGAGGAGCTTGTAAGGTATAGTGTGATTTAAAAGGAGTCCTTTCCCAACAATTGCGGGCCATTTTTTTTGAAGCTCAACTATATCTAAGGAAATAGAGTTTGCGCATAGCTTCTTACTTTTATTTTTAAAGTTGTTGAAGTTATTCCCTGCTTCTAATAAAGTCCCGATTAGTTTCAACGTTACGTTTCCTTATAATAATACTCTTGATAAAGAGTCCGTAGCATTTTGATTTAGTTATGTCATTTTTACTAGTAAAGATTTAAAGTAAGCTTTTAGGCACCATGAAACTAGTCAATATTTTGTTTGCTCTATTTTTTTTATCTTCTTGTGCCGGGTACCATTTTAGGCAAGTGCAAAATCCTTTTTCGCACTTTGGTATAAAATCTATATCTATCCCTATGTTTGTAAATCAATCAATTGTTCCAAACGTAAGTAGTATATTTACTCAGGAAGTTCATCTCCTTTTATCCCGATATTCAGGTTTAGAAGTCTACTCTGGGTATCGGAGAGACACAGATGCAGTTCTTTTAGGGATAGTATCATCGGGTCAAAGAGTGGTAGAAGTCTTTCAGCAGGGAGATAAAAGTCTTGTTTCTAAAGACCTACTTTCTGGAAGGAGCTCTTTTTATGTTAATTCGAGTACTTCATATAAAATGAACTTAAGAATTGTTCTCTTGAAAAGGCCTGATCCAAGGTTAATAAAGTTGGTGCAGGGCCCGTTGGGTGATCACATAAAAGGTTCACCTCAAATTGTACTAGATGAGAGCTTCTCGCTCGGATCAAGCTTTGCGAGAGGGATTGGTGATAATAGTTCGGAAGGCGTTGAAGGAAGGTCTGTAAACTTCACCAAAAGTAAAGGTTGGTTTAGAATAATGTTAAAAGAATTGGCGAAAGTGGCCTCTGAAAGGATTCGAAAAGAGGTTTTAAATGCATTTTAGCTTTCCTCCTTGGGTCTTTTTTCCAAAATTTCGAGAAAATCTTAGTAGGAATAAAGGCCAATTTTTTGGAGTAGAGGTATCTGATCCCTTTATTGAAAGGTTATTTATACACTTTTTAAAAAAGGAAGACTGTTTTCGAAACGCGATTTCTGTGGATGGAAAAGACCTTGACCTTGATTGGTTTGATCGAAACTTGGCCAGTTTAGACCTTTTCTCTGCCAATGACCCTTTTATTATTACAAAAGCAGAACAAATTTCTGAAGATTTTTTTTCATGCTTTGTGGAAAGTTACTCAAAAATATCGAGAAAGGTCGTATTTGTTTTTAGTGTAAAGAGTAAGTACTTTCAGAAGTTGGCCAAAAAGTATGATCGAGACCTCTTTTTATCTATTCAAGCACCTAAGTTTTGGGAAAGAGAACAGTTTTTTTGTTTCTTAGTCAACACTTTAGGAATGCTTTTAAGCAGTGAAATAGAAGCTTATCTTTTGAAATCTTTATCAGAAAATTCATCTAGTTATGTTAAGGCCCTCAACTTACTAAAGCTCCACTATGGGAGAGACTGTAGAGAAGTTTCTTTAGAGGAAGTAAAGACCCTTATTCCTCCTGAGTCGATAGATTCATTTTTTATGGCCGATTTGTTTTGTGTGAAGAAGCATCGTACTTTTTGGCGAAAGTTACTAGAAATTGATGCTCAGGAAGGAGATTTTCAAGAGTTTTTTGGCTTTATGCAGTCTCATCTGATTAAGCTAGCAGACCCGACCTATTTGAAGGAAAAGAAGAAATTAACTTCCTATGACAGGAAGATAATTACCCAGAATAAGCTTTGGGACAAAGTCGACATTCAAAAGTCTCTCAGGTTATTTGGAGAACTCCAGATTTGTGCTAAAAGAAGTCTGAAGGAAGTTTACTTGAAAATACAGGTCATAGAAACTAGAACCTGCGACTTTCACAAATGAGCTATTATTTGTAGAGAAGCAGGCTTTTAAAAGATTAAAGTTTTGCTAATTGATCAGCGAGACGAGAAGTCTTTCTTGAAGCATTTCTCTTCTTAGTAATTCCAGACTTGGCCAATTTTTGAATAAGGCTTTGGAGCTTAGGGAAAAGCTCTGCCGCTTTATCTTTGTCTTTTTCCGAAAGTGCTGTTCTTAGGTTTTTCTCAGCAGTCTTAACTTCAGACTTTCTTACTTTATTTTGTTCCATCTTCTTTAAAGATTGTCTTGCTCTTTTGGCTGCAGATTTATGATTGGCCACAAAAAACCCCTTCCTTAATTTATAATTTTTATGTTCAGCGGTAACAGGAGTTGTTTTTATGCTAAATCCAAAAGGTTGGCAAGGCTTTTTCTACTAGGAATTTTGAATAAAAAATGATTGTTTAGATCGACTGAAGTTCCTTGAAAAGATGGTTTCAAGGGCTTAAAATCATGTATTCCTCGGGTTAAATAAAAAAGGTTGAGTAAAATGTTGTCTGTAAATTCTATTGGGGTTCTCGGAGCAGGTCAAATGGGAAGGGGGATTGCCCAAGTCGCTATTTTGAGTGGTCATGAAGTGTCCCTTTATGACGCTTTTCCTGAAAGTTTAGACAAGGGTTTTTCCTTTATTGAATCTCAGCTTAAAAGAGGGGTTGAAAAAGGCAAGTGGTCTAGAGATTTTGCCGATGAAGCTCTTGGGCGGCTACAAATAAATAAGACACTGGAAGAGCTAAAAAACTGTGACCTTATTGTCGAAGCAGCTACTGAAAATAAGGAAATAAAATTTAAGCTTTTTCAAGAGTGTGATCAATTAATAAAAAGAGAGGCCATATTAGTCTCTAATACCTCTTCCATTTCAATTACAGAGATAGCTGCACAAACAGAGAGGCCTCAACAAGTTGCAGGAATGCATTTTATGAATCCTGTCCCTGTTATGAAACTTGTTGAAGGAATACGGGGTCTTGAAACCTCAAATGAAACCTTTGAAACTGTGGCAAGTGTTGCAGAGAAAATGGGAAAAGTTTTTATTAAGGCTAACGATGTTCCAGGTTTTGCTGTTAATCGTATTCTCATGCCAATGATCAATGAAGCCGTGTATGCTCTCTACGAAGGTGTTGCAAGTGTTGAAGATATTGATAATGCAATGAAATTAGGTACTAATCAACCTATGGGTCCCTTGCAGCTGGCAGATTTTATAGGCCTTGATACTTGTTTGGCCATTATGGAAGTACTGCATGATGGTTTGGGAGACACGAAATATAGGCCATGTCCGCTTCTGAAGAAGTATGTTGCTGCTAGAAGGTTTGGAAAAAAATCCGGGAGAGGTTTCTATGAATATTGATTCTATTAGCGATTCGTACCAGTTTTTGAAGTTAAATCTTGATAATAGGATATTAACTTTGTCTATTGATCGGCCGAAAAAACTTAATGCGCTTGATCTTACTTTGCTTCAAGAGCTTGATGATGCTACGAGTAACATTAGGCAGCTTAAGGACTTCCCTTTGAGAGGACTAATTTTTACTGGTTCTGGCGAGAAGGCGTTTATCGCAGGAGCAGATATAGGGCAAATGTCTAAAATGAGTCCTTTGGAGGCAGAGCATTTTGCTGTCCTAGGTCAGAAAGTTTCCCTCCTTATAGAAGATTTACCATTTCCTGTTATCGCTGCTGTGAATGGTTTTGCATTAGGTGGAGGCTGCGAAATGGCCCTCAGTGCAGACTTTATTTTTGCGACTAGGAATGCTGTTTTTGGTCAACCTGAAGTCAAGCTAGGTCTTATTCCAGGCTTTGGGGGAACTCAAAGACTTGCAAAAGTTGTTGGTAGAAATAGGGCAAAAGAAATTATTTTCTCAGGTCGAAACTTAAAAGTTGAAGAAGCGCTCGAAATTGGCCTTGTCTTAAAAATTTTTGAGGACAAAGAATCAATGATGAATGAATCGAGGGCCACTTTAGAGTTGATGTCTAAAAACTCACCACTTGCTATTGCAAAGGCCAAAAAGGTAATGAATAGAGGGAACGATTTAACTATATCAAATGGTTTAGAACTTGAGTCTGAGCAGTTTTCCCAATTATTTGCTTCTCAAGACATGAAAGAGGGTACTGGAGCTTTTCTTGAAAAAAGGCAGGCCCAATTTTCGGGAAAATAAAATTCGATTAGCGTTGTTAATTGATTCCTTTTTTTGTAAGCTTTCCCTCGACTTGGGTGAAGGGGATCGCTCACACCTGATTAGATATATGTTGTGCACAGTGTCCTTTAAGGGGAGTTTTAGATGGTGAAAAAAAAAACAACTAAAAAAAAAGTGACCAAGAAAACTACTAAAAAAGTAACAAAGAAAGTTGCCCCCAAAAAAGTTGCCAAAAAACAATCTTCAGCAGAAAAAAAGAAAGTGGCGAAAAAAGCTGTAAAGAAGGCCACTAAGAAGACAGCAAAAAAGGCCACAGCAAAAAAAATTACTAAGAAAGTCGCTGCTAAAGCACCATTAAAGAAAACTGTGAAGAAGGAAGCCTCTCCTAAAGGAGGGAAGAAAGATACAGTCGCAAAAAAAGCTCCGGTTATGGCCAAGAAAAGTGTAAAAAAGAAAACTACTGAGGCAAAAGCTGAGGAAAAGACAAAAGTTCAGGAGACTCCTAAAAAAGTTGCTCCTGTGAAGGCTAAGAGCGTTGATAAAAAAAGTAACGAAGAGAAAAAAGGTGCCTCTGCGAAAAAAAACCGAAAAAAGAACAAAGAAAATCTCACCGAAGATATCTTAAATTTAACAGATGAATTCAGCTTTGAAGAGGTACTTGATGCCCTAAATCAGGTTGATTTTTTTGAAGGTCAAACAGATGAGTGCTTGATAAAGAATTGTGATAATCCGGCGACCACAGGTTCATATTGTCGTCTGTGTTATATAAAGTTTTGGGATTCAATCAAAAAGAAAGAAAATATCCTGGCCGAAAACAAGCTCCAGACTCTTATTGGAGAAATTGTCAAAAAATACCCATTGAAATATGTAGAAGAAATCTTAAAAGACTTATCAGATGAGAAATCATTCTTTTCTATTTTAAAGGAAATGAATATCGATGCTGGAGAAGAAGCCTTTGAAGATTCAGAGGAGTCTGGTGAAGATGATCAGGACCTTTCTTTTGAATCGAAATCGGCTTCGAGAAGTTTCAATGATTAATTTAAGAAAGATCATCGTTTAAAATTTTGTCTGCCATAAGGGATACCTTCAGGTTCTCCCTTGATATTTGGAAGTGCAGTTCTTTCTTATTGTTTTCAAGCTTTCTCCAATCAAGGTGATAATCGCTCCAATCGTTAATAGAGAAAATTTCATCAAATAAAACTCCAAGGGAATCAAGAACGACTTTGAGAAAATCTTCTTGATTTTCATCCTTTTTGATGTCAGACGAAAGAATGACGGTTAGTGATTGCTCTGAGTCATTTTTTTCATTTAAAAACGATACACCTATAAGAAGTTCATTTGGAAAAGTTTCTCCGCAAACAAAGAAGGATTTATTGAACTTGGCCTTTTGGTCTTCATAGACCTGATTTAGGGCGTTTTCGACTTCCTCGCACCAATTTTTAGGAAGAGAAATTCCTTTATCTTTTTGGTCTTTTCTGGAAAGCATATATTACCTCTTTGCTTTTTATAAGATGTCAAAATAAACTGAGAAATAATTACCCATAGCAAAAAAATGAGTCAAGATCAAGTGAAAACAATTTAGAGAGGTAAAGGCTTTGGAT
>JAOMEV010000095.1 GCA_028346125.1 Bacteriovoracales bacterium
AAATTCTCGATGAAGAAAAGTGGGTCTTAAGAGAAGTTTTCGAAGAATATGTTATGGCCACCGGAAAAAAAGAAATATTTGATTTTTCTTCTTTCGTCGAAGACCATCTTCAATTTCTTTCAAAATTAGACCTTTTTTCAACTTTCAAGACAAAAGACCTTCAACTTATTTTATCCAATTTAAAAAGTTATAACTTCCAAGATCAAGAGTATTTAACAAAAGAAGGAGAAGAAGGTGACCAAATGTTCATTCTCCTGAAAGGAAACGTCAACGTATTTAAATACAACCAAGAAAAAAATAAAGATGAAAAAGTGGCCATTTTAGGTCCAGGAGATGTCTTTGGGGAAAGGACACTCCTACTTGGAGAACCAAGAAGTGCAACGATAATTACAGAGAGAGAGGGTTCTATTCTCACCATGGCCCAAGAGGATTTCAAAAAGCTTCTCAAAAAATCAAACACTTTTAAAGATAAAATTCAAAAGATGGTTGATGAAAGTTTTAAGTTTTACGGCCTTTTAAAGTCTGTCCCTCTTTTCAAAGAAATACCTGAAGAAAAACTTAAAATGTTGGCACCTAAAATAAAATATAAGGAATTTGGGGAAGGAGATTATATTTTTAGGCAAGGTGACAAGGGAGATTCTTTTTATATTTTAAAGGAAGGTAAAGTAGAAATATTGACAGAATCAGATGAAGGCCAAACAAAAAGTATTTTAGCAACACTCGGAGCAGGGGAATTTTTTGGGGAAATAGCTTTATTCAAAGACATAACAAGAACTGCTTCTGTTAAGGCAATAAGAAAAACTATCGCTTTAAGCATAGAAAAAATGGATTTTTCGCACGTTTTTTCAGAAAAAAGAACTTTAGAAAGAGTTAGCTCAAGACGATTAAAAGAAATGGATTTCTCGGTTACTAAAAAAGAAAATTAATCGGAGTTAGCTATGAACTGTATAGAATGTGACAGACCAGCAAACGGAAATTGCCGTTTTTGTGGAAGAGCACTTTGCAAAGATCACTTCAATTCAGCAAATTTTATTGTTTCTGTTGCTCAAAGTTCAGAAGACCAGGCAAAAAAAACGGAAGTTTTGGTAACTAAAAACGTGCTAAAATGTAACCATTGTGAACCAGTGGGAGAATTAATAACTTTAGAAAAGTTTAAGGAGGATTAGATTATGGCGATGAAAGACGTCAAACTTGTTTTAGACAAGGCCCACAAAGACGACAATTTCCGCAAGATGCTTCTTGAGAACCCAGACGAAGCCCTTAGGGATTTTTCTTTATCTGATAGAGAAAAATCAAAATTTAAAGGGATCGGTCAAGAACAGTTGATGGCCTTCAAAAGCCAACTTGATAAAAGGTTTTCAAAAGATGGGAGTGCCGGAGGAGATGATGACTGGTGGGTTGAATCAGTAACGGATTAGTTTCATTTTCTATAAAATTACCAGCTAAAACTTGGAATAAGGTAATAGTTTCTTTCTTCAGTTGAATCGTTGTCCTTGGTTTTGTAAACTTCCCAACGCATTCCACCTTCGATCTTCAAGCTTTTGAAACTTAGACCCCATAGCTTAAAGTTGGTAAAATTTCGTCCAAGTGTTATTTCTTGAAAAGTTGTTATTTTTCTTGGCCCTCTTAGGCTGTCTTTATTGTTAGTCGGAATAACTCCTCGATACTCAAGGATCATATTGGCAAGAATTGATGGATCGTTTTTAGATGCCCAATCTCTTTTTAGATAAAAAGAGACGCCATCATAAAAAACTTCATTGGAGTTTTTGAGATATCCCCATTCAAAGGTCCAGCTTTTTTTAACATTTTTTGTTCTATTATTCCCTTTAAATTTATAACTCAAGTTGTACCAACGGTTTGCATATTTATCGAGTTTAACCAAACGATTTAGCGCAAAAGAAAAAACAAGTCCACTCAAAGAAGATCCCGATTGAGAAGGCCTCTTTCTTTTTTTCCCCTTCGATAGTTTATCGCTTTTTTTATTACTCATTATAAAGTAGGGTTCAAGGTTTCCTAGAAAGACAGAGTACTGGTAAGGTACTTTATATTTTGTCCCTATGATTTCAACCATATTCCATACTTTATCCTTATCGATATCAAACCTGCTATAAAGGCCGTGATGAGATTTTTTAAGATAAATCCCAAGATTAGTGAAAGGATAATAATCTGCCTGAAAAAGGATAAACTTTGGACTCAAACTTTTTTTAAACTGATTGAAATAAAACTCTAACTCTTTACCAAAACTATATTTTTCATCTAAGGCCCTTTTCTGAGGCCTTATTTTTACAAAATTCATGCTCGCATTAAAATAGGCTTTACCAACACTTGCACCCAGGGTATAGCGTAACCTTTTATTCCCAATTTTAGTGCTCCACCCTTTCCTATATAACCAAGAATGCGAATTCATTGAATAGAAAACAACAGATAGCAAAACAACTGTTTTATACTTTTTGAATACATTCACCATATATGCGATTCCTCTTCATAATTTATCGTATTTTTTATATAATCCTATAGATTATTTTTCCTGATTAAAAAGGTTAGACCCGTGGCAAAAAAAAGATTCATTCTGTTTAATAATCAAAAAAGTGGAAGTAATAAAAAGAGAGAAAAAATCAAAAATCAAATTATGGCCCTTTTTGAAAAAAATGATATCCAAATAGAGATCTTTAACAGCGAATATGCTCGTCATATTGAGGAAACTATCAAAGGTTATAATTTTGACCTTTTTGATGGTATTTTAGGCCTCGGAGGAGATGGTACCTTCAATGAAATTATAAATGGTCTTCATAAAAGGGAAAAAAAATTAAGTATTCCTGTAGGTCTTATTCCCCTAGGCACGGGAAATGACTTCCTAAGAAGCTTAGGCCCGATTAATCCATTCTATTGGGTCCAAAAAATAATTGAAGGAAAAACTCAGAAAGTTGACGTCATTGAAGTAATATCAAAAGAAAAAACTTTTTTTTCTCAACTTCTTACAGGGTGGGGTGTTTTTTATGATGCTGCTTGGGCCTCAGAAAAATATCGTTGGCTTGGCCCTTTAAAATATATTGCTGGCTCAATAGAGGCCATATTAAAATCCAAGAAAAAATCAGCTCTTATCAAAGTTGGTGACAAAGAGTATAAGGGAAAGTTCTGGGGTGGCCTCATTTGCAATACTAAGTATATTGGAGGGGGTTTACTCATGGCCAGAGAGGCCGTCATTAATGATGGAATCTTTGAATTTTTCATGGTGAGAGATATTTCTCGTATTAAGCTTATTTTTCTCTTTATCCAACTGGCCCTAAAAATCCCACTTTCACCAAAGCTAATTACTCTCTTTAAACTCCAAAAAGTTGAAATTAAACCAGATATTTCAGAAACCCTTAATATCGATGGTGAGTTCTTAGGAAAATCAGGATTCGAAGCAAAAATGCTTCCCAAATCTTACGAAATCTTTTCTTAAGCTTCTCCCGCTTTATAAACTTATATATTTTACATAGTGTCTTTAATAACAAATATTTCGATGTATAATTGAAAATCACTTAATTTCATTTAGGGATTTTTTTATGGAACCGATACTAGAGAATGTAAAACTAAAAAAAGATAAGGATACAAAGGCATCCCTTATGAAAAAAACTATCCATGGAAATGAAGAGAAAAAGGCCATCGCGATTGACATGCTCGAACGCTATACAGGGCATGACCTTAAACATTTTCAAAAGCAAATTATCATAACAAATTTTGGGTATTACATTGAGAGGTTTAATGCCACCTTTGAAGACCACTACTATACAAAAGGCTCAGCTTTCAAGGCCTCCTCATCTAAAAAAGCCCATGTGACGATCATTGAATTTGGAATTGGCTCACCAATGGCCGCTCTAATTGGTGAGATTTTGGCCGTGGCCAACCCAAAAGCGGTCCTTTTTCTAGGTCTCTGCGGAGCCGTACACAGCTCCTTAAAAGTAGGTGACTTTATACTTCCTATGGCCGCCATTCGAGCCGAAGGTGTTTCGAAGAACTTTCTCCCTCCGCAAGTCCCAGCTCTTCCAACCTTTAAGGTACAAAAATTTGTGAGCCAAGTTCTTGTAGATAACGGGCATGATTATAGAACAGGAACAATCCACTCTACAGATTTTCGCTTTTGGGAGTTTGACCAAAGGTTCAAAGAAAACCTTATAGAGGAAAGGGTTCTTGCAGTAGAAATGGAAACAGCTGCACTATTCACTGCCTGTTTTGTAAGTAAAGTTAATATTGGAGCACTCCTCCTTGTTTCTGATTGTCCAATGAAAAAAGGAGGTATTAAAACCAAATCTTCTGCAAAATCAGTTTTCAAAAAATTTACAGATGTTCATATAGACCTTGGAATAAAGGCCATGAAAGACATCAGTAAAAAAGGCGAAAAAATTCGTCATTATCGCTGGTAGAGCCCAATAAATTTCATTTATGAAGTAATATTTTAAACAGTTCAATTTTAAATTTACAAAATTCTGGCCATCCCTTATAAATTTATTACCGGCTCACTCGCCGGGTGGTCTACACCGCGCTTCTCGCGTGCCATTGATTGTGGTTTCAAATTTTTTTTCTTAAGGAGAAACCTAATGTATTCTAGTTTCAAAAATTCCATTTTATTCATGACCCTTGTCTTTTCATCCCTTTCTTCAGGCACTGAAACCGACCTTTTTGGGGAGACAATCCAAGATCTTTTAAACTCACAAGATTTTACTTCCATCTCCCATGGAAAACATCTTGTCCGGGCAAAAATTTCCTTTTTTACAAATAAGGAAACCCTCTGTTTCACCAAAACAGCACACACACACACTACCGGCCGAAATTTTACTTCTTACCACACGACAGAAGATAAGTGTGATGGAGGGAATAGCATCGGTTGGATAGAAAATAGTAAAAATGAAAAAATAGCAGAAATTTCCGACTCTTTTATTTATCCCAACCAAAAGTCACATGAAGATATTAATTGGATGGTAAAAGGAAAGGCTAAAAACGAAGAAGAAGATCTTAACAAAATAAAAAATCATATCCATTCTTCAAGGAATCTTTGGACATCACTTTTTGGTTACACTCTCGTTTCCCTGGAGGCCAACGATCTTACTAAAGATCTCTCTGAAGAAAATATACTAAACATTATGGTGAAATACCTAAATCAATCAAGTATCGAGCTTCTTGAAAATGTTGAGGGCCTTACAAACGAAAAAGATAAATTTTTCCAACTTAAATATAATATGGAAGGTTTTATTCCTTACGCTTATTACTCTATAGATGCAAAAACAGGACAAGTTGACTTCATTCAAATTGATGACTAACGAACATAAACAAGCAGACCCTCAAGGTCTGCTTGTTTGACCACGGGTCATTTCCTAAACACTTACTATTAACACCTATAAGTTTAAAAGTGACCTTCGGTCATTACAATATTTTAATTTTTGACCACAAGTCACTTTATTTTAAAAAAATAAAAGCAAGACCTTAAATGATCCCATTTCTTTCCGAAATAGTGACAATAACTCTACAAAAGGAAAAATAATGGCGATTGTTGTCCAAAATAAAAAATCGAAAGAAAAATTTGTTTTACTAAGAACTGGAGTTTCTGAATCAACAGAAGAACCTTCCTCCATACAAAAAAACTCCTTTATTTGTATTGCAAAATCTGATGGCTCCATTTGGTGGGTCAAAAATGATGAAATTGAAGTATTAAGCGTAGATGGCAAATCCCCTGAAAACCTTCTCTCAAGATAAATTTAAATATTTACCCTTTGTTCTCAATTTTGTGGACAACTTCTTCCAATGTTTTGAGAATGGCCTCTTTATTGAGTGGCTTTGCCAGCCAAGCGGATATACCAACTTTTTTCCCTCTTTCG
>JAOMEV010000096.1 GCA_028346125.1 Bacteriovoracales bacterium
TTTTTCCCTTTTTTTGTTTCTATATATTTATTAAAAAGGAACCAGAAACCACCAAGACCGATAATAAGGGCCCACCAATAGTTTTGAAGAAAATTTGAAAGCCATATACAAATTTGCGTTTGCATTGGTAGTTCTTTTTTCATACTTACAAAAACTTTTGTAATTTTTGGAATAATGACGACGAAAATAAAGATCATCATAAGTCCACCAGCAATCACGATAACAAGAGGGTAGGTCATGGCACCTTTTATTCTGTTACCTAACTTAACTTGTCCTTCACTAAACTCAGCAAGACGAAGGAGGACGATTTCCAGTGTTCCTGAGGCTTCCCCAGCATCAACCATATTAACGTAGACATTAGAGAAGACTTTAGGATAATCGGCTAGAGCATTTGCTAAAGAACTCCCTTCATTTACCTTTTGTTTAATTTCAGAAAGGATAACTTTTAAGGTCTCATTTTCGGTCTGTTCTTGAAGAGCATGGAAGGCCTCTACAATTTGAACTTTGGCCTTAATAAGTGTGGCAAGCTGCCTTGTCATGAGGGATATGTCTTGGATATCAACTCCTGATCCTCCAAAACTTATGCCACCACTTTTCTTTCTCTTGGATTTTTGCTCTTTAACTTCTAAGAGCATAATTTTCATGGACTTAATTTTTTGTTTTGCTGCTGCCTCATTATCGGCATTAACAGAGCCTTTAATTTCTTGACCTTGCTTATTGAGTCCCTTATATGAAAAAATCGCCATTTTTATGTCCTATCCATGTAAGAAAAGTGACCTACGAGTTATCCTCTTCTTCTTCTTGAATGGCCCTTATCACCTCATCAACGGAGGTAAGGCCTCTAAAGATTTTTTCAACCGCATTCTGTCTTAAGGTGACCATTCCTTGTTTCATTGCAAGTCTTTTAACAGAACCGGCGTCGGATTTTTGGAGGATGAGAGGCTTTACTTCATCAGTGATCATAAGAAGCTCACATACTGTCGTTCTTCCCATGTAACCCTTGAAATTACACTTTGCACATCCCTCTGAAGCTCTATAAGTATCGGCCCATTCGGGAAGTTCTTCGACTTGAAGAATTTCTAATTCACTAGCAGTCATTTCATAAGGTTCTTTACACTCGTCACAAAGAGTTTGTATTAGTCTTTGTGCAAGTATGGCCGCAAGTGAGGATGCAATTAAAAAGGGTTGAACACCCATATCAATCAATCGGTTGGGAGCAGACGCAGCATCATTTGTGTGAAGAGTTGAGAGGACAAAGTGACCTGTAAGCGATGCTTCAATGGCCATCATGGCGGTCTCTTTATCCCTTGTTTCACCAACCATTATAACATCGGGGTCTTGCCTAACGATGGCCCTAAGCGCCCGAGGAAAAGTTAAATCGATTTTTGAATTGACTTGAATTTGAGAAATTCCCGAAATTTCGTATTCAACCGGATCTTCAACAGTGATGATCATTTTGTCAGGGCTATTAATTCTATCCAATAGGGCAAAGAGTGTCGTTGTTTTTCCAGATCCTGTTGGACCTGTGACGTAAACAACACCATGTTTCCTTTTTGAAAGGGCATCGAGTTCTTCAAGAAGACTTCCTCTAAAACCAAGACCTTCAAGGTCCATGATTTTTCCTGTTTTTTCTAAAACCCTCATAACAATACGTTCACCATTTTGAATGGGGACCGTACTAAGACGGATATCAACATCCTTACCGGCCATCTTAATTTTTATCCTTCCGTCTTGGGGAAGTCTTTTCTCCGCAATATCAAGTTTGGCCATAACTTTAAGTCTGGAGCTGACAGCGGCTTGGGTTTTCAGAGGTTGTCTTAAAATCTCGGTCATAATGCCGTTGATTCTAAACCTATATACTGTTTCTTTTTCATAAGGCTCAATATGAATGTCTGATGATCTTTCTTTGACTGCTCTAAAAATAATTGAGTTAACAAACCGAATAACAGGGGCTTCATCAGCACCCGCATCCAAAATATCGATGGGTCCTTCGAGGTCAAGGTTTTCTTCAAATTCATCTTCAAGAGAATCAACTATATTTTTATTGGCCCTCTCGTAGACCTTGTTTATTGCATCTTCTATAACTTTTGAAGGTGCTACTGCTATTAGAATATCTTTTTGAAATATTTCTCTAAGATCACTGATAATGTCTGATTTGAATGGATCACTTAAAACAATAGTAAACTCATCGTCCGTTTGGAGAAGTGGGAGGAGCTCTTTTTGTTTTGCGTAGTTTATGGGGATGTCAGCAGTTAAGTCAGGGTTAATGTCATCAACATTAATTTCATCAAGATAGGGAATTTCAAGTTGATAGCAAATAACTTTAGTAATATCTTGAGGGGTAATATAGTCTTTTTGAAGGAGAATTTCTCCCAAGAGCATGCCAGTTTCTTCTTGAATACTAAGAGCTTCTTCAAGTTGGTCCTGTTCGAGTCCTGTGTGTCTAACAAGGAGCTGGCCAATTTTTTCTTTAGGTTTTTCTAATCTCATTAATTTATCTTCAGGGACTTCCAATGCCAACTCCTATTTAGTTTTCCCTTTTTCAATCACAGCTTCTTTTTTTATACTTGATGCTGACTTTTTTATTCTTTGTAATATGGCCTTATAGTCAGGAACTTGATCAGGGGCTTTCTTTTTAACGAAATCATCTTCTGAATTTTTCTTTTTTAGCTTAGTCTGGTTGAGTAAACTATCTCTATACTGCTTCCCGTCTTCTTTATCGAATAAAGGGCCTTTATCTTGCTTTTTTGCTTTTTTGTAAAGTTGCTTAACAGTTGTTTTGAAAGGGTCATTTTCTCCAAGGGCACTTTTTAAGTGTAGACTTCTTCTGTTGAGGAGATTCTTCAAGGTTTTTGCAGTTTTTCTTTCGTATGTGGAAAGGATTTTTGGTGTTAGAAAGAAAAGAAGGTTAACTTTTGCAAGTCTTCTTTCTTTATTTTTAAACAACCAACCGACGACTGGAATATCCCCAAGCAAAGGGACCTTTTTCGTTGTTACAGTTTCTTTGTCCCTCATTAAACCACCCATGGCGATGGTGTCAAGATCTCTTACGACAACTGTTGTGTTTGCTGTTCTTAATGTCGTTGCATATCCACCTGAAGCGGCGATGGATCTTCCAGAGAAGTCCTCTATTTTTTGTTCAATTTTAAGCTTTACGAATCTAGTAACTTTATTTATCTGGGGAGTAATTTTTAGGGAAAGGGTAACTTTTTGATTTTTTATTGATGTTGATGAGCTTCCATTGGCAGCATTTGTTTTTTCTGGAACTGGTACACTTTCTCCAACTTCAAAATAAGCCTCAGTGTTGTCTAGGGCCAAAATTTGTGGAGTTGCTAAGACATTAGTATCGCTATTCGTGGCAATCGCAGTTATTAGAGCGTTGACAGAGTTAATTTTTACTTCTTGGCCCCCAACTGTCGTAGTGAATGTCTTACCAAGTCCACCACCGATAAAGAGTCCACTCAAGTTTGTTATTCCTGTTGTCAAAAGACCGAGAAGGTCACTATCAGAATTAAGGCCATACCTTTGAGCATTTCCTGAACCATAGGCTCCTCCAATTTTTATTCCAAACCCCTTATCTTTATTAATTTGGGTTTCCATGATCATTCCTTCAACATAAACTTGATCTCTGGCCACATCTAACTTTTTGATAACGGTTTTAATAGTAAGGTAATCTGTTGGTGAGGCTGTAACGACTAAGGCATTATTTGACTTATCTGCGGTGATTTTTACGACTTCATTAAAAAGGGAACCGGAACCACCTCCGCGACTAAACCTTGAGCCAGACCTTCCGCCACCTCTTGAAGTACTCACTAGAGATGAGAGGGTCTTTGCAAGGGTTTCTGAATCTCCATGGTTCAGATAGTAAACGTGGATTTTTCCACCACCGGAAGCAACAAGTTTGACATCTAGCTTTTTGATAAGGCCTCTGAGTTGCTTTGCTCCCTCTGCATTGGCCATGGCGATAATAGCATTGGTCCTTGGCTCGGCAATAATTTTACTTATGTTTTCACCTTTTTTGCTTGATCTACCACTTCTTGAGCGTCCTCCAGATTTTCCTTTTAAAATTTTATCAAGGAGTTTTGCAATTTCTTGAGCAGAAGAGTGTTTGACTTTGATGATTTGAAGAGCTTCTTCGTGGCCAGGGACATCAATGAATTTAATGAGGCGAACGAGACGATTGATATTAGCACCAGTATCTTGGACAATAATTGTATTTGTTTGCTTTATATCTATAATTCGGCCATATCTTGACATGAAAGGTCTAAAACTTCTTGTCACTTCGGTACTGTTGACATTTTTTAATGTGATAATTCTCATGACGTAGTTTTCTGTTTCAGGAGTGTAAGTGCCAGTATAAATTTTTGTCGGGGTGTATCTGATATCACGAGACTGGACAATTTTGTAAAATGAGTCGGATTTAACTAGGGTATAACCATTGATGTTAAGTGCTGTTAGATAGGCTTTCCATGCGTCACCAACTGTAATCGCAGTCGGAGCCATAATACTAACTTTCCCTTTAAGATCCCTATCTAAAATGAGGTTAATTCCCGTAAGTTTTTGCATATGTTTTGTTAGGTCAACTAAAGAGGTTTTTTCAAAGTCAAAACTTTTAACAACTTCTGGACCAAAAGCCGTTTCTACGTTGAGGTTAACAAAATCATTAGACTTTTTTACATTTTTTACGTTTGAAATACCTGTACCTCTTCCAAAAACATCATTGACGTCAATAGGGCCACCTTTGATATTATTTTTTTGTGAGGTATTGTATTTTGTTTTGCTTTTGTATTTATTAAACTGGGCATGTCCTTCATTCAAAAACAAAAAAGCGAGTAGGAGAGGAACTTTTTTTGTCCAAAAGCTTTTAGGGAGTTTTTTCATTTCCATCTGATAGGCCCTTTTTCCCATAATAATAAAGAAGGGAAATTTCTATTTCTTTATTTATCAAAATTAATTTATTGAAATTCGTAATCTTTTTCTTGTTTTTGACCATCTTTTAAAATTGTCAAAGACAAATTGTCTATATCCTTAATTTTTCCAAAAAGTGTTAGGATCTCATTAATATTTTCAATTTTCTTTCCGTTAATTTCCGAAATAATATCGCCATCGGAAATATCTAGTTGACTGTAAATACTACCAGGAACAACATCTGTCATTTTAAATGAGAGGCTTCCATCTGGGTTTTTAATTTGAATGGCCCTTGCTTGGGTTAGAACATTTTGAATATCTTTCAGCATTGCATCTCGTACAGACTTTTTGATTTTGAAGCTATTGCCTAGACTAGAAATCCCTTTCTTTTTCTTTTTAAGAGCTTTTTTTCCTTCTTTTTTCGAAAGGACTTTAATTTTTTTCTTTTTATATTTTTTTTCAAATCGCTTGTCTCTATTTTCAATAAATTCACAAGTGTTTTTCTTTGAGTTGAGTAGAATGACTCTTAACCTCTTTATTTTACCAATCTTTGCAAGACCCTTCACAAGATCTCCTTCTCTGAGACTCTGGATTTTTTTCTTTCCTGGGGCCTTCACTATGGCCAAAGACTTTTTTGAGTTTTGGAGAACTATTGTATTTATTAACTTTATTGGTAGGGAGCTTTTTACTCTGGATTCATCACAACTGAGTATTTTTTTTACTTTTTTTGCACGCGCTTTTTTGACGACTGCTTTTGGCTGTTTCTTCTTTACAATATTAAATAAATTTTTTCCTGATATAGAAGATAGGTTAACTCTTTTTACCTTAGAACGTTTTAGATTTTTTAAAGTAGACCGTTTTATTTTTGAAGGAAATGCTTTTTTTAAAATCAGAGCACCAGTTTTTCCGATGGTGTAGCAAATAGATATTGTGAGGAAAACCTGAA
>JAOMEV010000097.1 GCA_028346125.1 Bacteriovoracales bacterium
AAAAAAGCAATAGAGAAAGGGATTGCAAATGAATCAAATAATTATACTGATGAACAAAAAATGAATTTTATTTTTGAATCAGGCTTTTCTACAAAAAAGGATGCGACTCATTTATCAGGAAGAGGCGTGGGAATGGATGTTGTGAAAAAAAATATCCTCAAGCTTGGGGGTAAAATTCATTTGACCTCAGTATTGGGCGAAGGAACAACGATAAATATAAAGATTCCGAAATAAGATAATTGTTATCCGTATGATTTTTTCCGTTAAATTTGAGAAAAAACTAATATAGGTTACTTTGTTTTTTCTAACCTATGAAAAGTTATTGATGCTTTGATTGCAAATGTTAAGTGGTGTAAATGGGTAACTTTTAAAAGGTGGTCTTGTTCTAAAATTTTTTCTTTGAAAGTAAATATTTTCTAAATTGGTATATGAATCATCCGATGGTTAATATGAAACTAAACTCTTAAACATCGAGAAAAATTTGAAAAAAAAATTATTTATTATTGTATTTATGTCCCTATTTGCAAAACTCTCTTTTGGCGCACCATGGGTCTGTGAGGCCTATCTTATGTCTGAAATGAGTAAACGTCTCAAAAAAGAAAACCTTCGGCTTCGTGATTGGGCCTGTTATCTTGATGAGGAAAAAAGATTAAAGGCCGAAAAAGATAAAGAAAAACCAATGAACTTTACCTTTTCTAGGCGAGTGTTTGGATTTGCACCGTGGTTGTCACCCTATGTTTTGGGAGCTTCACTGGCAGCAGATATGGCCGTTGACTCCGTTACGAAAAAAATGGGTAGTTTTATGAAATACAATGAAAAAAGGGAAAAGGTTAAAAAAGAATATTGTTCTGATCCAAAAAAAAGGACAGCGATTCACAATAAAGTCCAATACCATTCAAAGTTCAGGGAGCTTAAAAAAATCCACAAAGTTTTATCACTGGCCCTTGATGTTAGAGGTCCTTGGAAAAGGTACCAATATGATGAAAAGGGAAAAATAAAAATGAGAACCGCAGGAACTCAAGAAGTCCCTGTCATGAATTATCCCTGTGGTGGAGAAACTTTTTATGAGTTTTCGAAATATAGAAACACTGGATATCAAACGTATCCAAATCTAGCGCAATCTTGTAACCATGTCCCTCTTTTTTATGAAATGAAGGATATTGTTAAAAAGGATAGTTCTATTTTTTGCAAAAGATCTTGGGAAAACCTTGTAAGGTATTTTCATAAAAAAAGAGAGAAAAAGAGATCGTCTGCCTATAAAGCTGCTAAAAAATGGAAAAAACTTGTTGATTAATTCAGATTCAAATGAGGATGATTTATGTCAAAATGTTCATTGCTGTATTTTTTCTAGCTAAAGATTGGCACCCCTTGCGAGGTGCCAAATCCATTATTTAGACAAGATGTCTCCATAAAGTGATGTTAAGTAAGTTCCATTCTCCTCACTGTTTGAGTTCTCAATATTGTTAAGGATTGATTGAAAGGAGACTCTTCTTTTTGTATCAGGGTTTAAAAAGTACTTAATGAAAGCTTTTACGTTGTTTGGCCCATCACTACTTATTGTTGTCAGGCCTGAAAGAATAAGGTCTAAGTTCTTTTTGTTTCCTTTTTGCTGAAAAAACATGTTTTTGTAGTAAGAGTAAGAGTGACATCCGTTGATAAAGATAACTTGAGATTTATTAGGATCGAAAATTTCTTTATCACCGAACATTTCTTTTAAATTAAGGTTTTCACCTAAACCTGAGTGTCCTTCATATTCTATTAAATCAGCATTCATTAAAGAGTCTGCAAGAGCATTTTTGAAAAGGTTACTCTTATTTGTTTTATGAGCGTTAGCATCAGAGTCAGCAACGAGGATGTTTATTTGGACCTCTTTCCCGGAAGGAAACGTCTTAACATAAGTTCTTTTTTCTCCAGGGATACCAGGCTCTTCATCTGAAATAATATCCGCAATATCTAGATTAAGAGCTTCCATTTCTTCTGTATCAAGAGTTCCGTAAAGGGTTCTTTCTTTGAGCTCAAATCCTTTCATTTCAAGATGGTCGAAAATTTCATAAGCTGATGTAATGGTATCATCAACCTCCATAAGTGAGGAATTCGGGTCCAAGATCATTAGGGACTGCCTCATATAATGTGCCAAGCTTTTTGGGGATTTGTCGTTTACAAAGCCAAAAAGTAAGTCGATTCTCGTTGTATCGCCATTGCCATTGTCTCCAAAAATTTGCTCATAATTTGGAACAGTTCTCTTTGTTTTAGAAAGTTTCTTAAGGGTTCCTTTTGTTCGGAATACTTCAAATGTGTCTCCTTTTAAAGGACAACCTTTCTTATCTGGGTCCCAAAAATAAAAGAAATCCTCTGGACCATTGTAGTGACTATCTGTACAGATATTCTTATTTCCTTCAATGCCAAAATCATAAATTTCTTCTGGTGAAAAAGGAAGCTTGATAGGAACTTGAATGGTTTTTTTTCTACCAAACGCCTTTTTATTAAAAAGCGCTTCGCTTTCAAAGCTATAGGTCACAAACTCCTTTTCTGAATCATCTTTTAAAGAGAAAACTTTTATATTAGATATTGTTTTGTCTTCACCAACAACGCCTTCAGAGCCAAACTCTTTTATAAAGCTTTTAGAGTGAAAAGTTCCTAGTAAATGGCCTACTTGGACCATAATTTTTTTCTCAATTTCCGATTTATCTAACCCTATAGGGACTACAATTTCTCCATCAAACGTTAAGATGGTTTTTTCTGATTGTTTTCCATAGAAAGCTTTAGCTTTTTGTACTGGAGCCAAAGCAATGAAACTAAGTAATAAAAGGGGTAACAATTTTTTCATTTCGTCCTCGCTGGTTTGTTTTAGAAAAAGGGCCATTTTTGGGGAAGCTGGACCAATGTCTAAGGCTTTTATGAAAGAGGTTGTCTTCTTTCTGTAGGAAAATATACACTTATTTGGTGCATAGCGAAAGGTTAACTTTATAGGTATTAAAAAATAGTGCTAACTTGTTTAAAAAGTAAGACTTCTTGCGTGAGGTTTTAATTAATCGCTAAATAGGATGAACGGACCTAGGATAATGGAGAACTCCAAGTAATAGGGACCGTACCTAATTACGTGAAATTCTCCATTAGAAGTTAGGAAAATGAGCGCTTTTTCCTAACAAATATAAAAATACTCAATTCCAATTCATTACAGATTGATTAACTTTCATTAAATTTTCACTATCTTTAATTTCCTTATGACTAAGAGGAGGTCGACAAAAAGGAGAACCTATATCTCCCCTTTCAAAAAGGAGCCTTTTGATTGGAATAGGATTACTGACCATAAAAAGGGCGTTTGACCAATTTTTCCATTCTGTTTTATGTGTTAGGCGATTATTCAAGGTTTTTTCAACGTAAGAATTTGTTTTTGAAGGCCAGGCGTTTGATGCGACAGAAACTAGCCCTTTTACACCTAAGACCTGGTAAGTTGGAAGTAAAGCATCGTCTCCACTATAGACCGGATGAGGTCGTGTTACTTTTACATATTCTTTAAATTCTTCTAAATCTCCACTTGCTTCTTTTATGGCCCAAAAGTTCTTGTGATTTTTAAGCGTTTTAAGGGCCACTTTTGAAAGTGAGACGCCTGTCCTACCAGGAATATTATAAAGCATAACTGGTTTTGAGACTTTATCCATCAAGGTTTTAAACCAATGTAGCTGACCTTCATCACCGGGTTTAGAATAAAGGGGTGTCACCATGAGATAGGCATCATAATGAAGGTCTTCAATAAAGTCTAACCAGGATAAGGTTTCATTGAGGTTAATTCCTCCAACTCCTGCCATTAAAGGGACTTTGAGATTTAAATCTTTAATAAAAGTAAAAATTTCTATCTTTTCTTTTGGATCTAAATTTAGTGATTCTCCAGTTGATCCTAGAACAAGGATGCCATTATTGGCCTTTTCTTGATTCTTGCAAATTTTTTTTAAAGACTGATAGTCTACCTCACCGTTCTCTTTAAATGGAGTGATGAGAGCTGTCCATATTTTCATGTTTTTTACATTCACTTACCACTCCAGGCTTAAATACTTTGTCCAAAAATATTCTTTTTGACTTAATTTACTCAAATTTAATCGTGAGTTACTTTCGAATGATTTTGCATTCACTAAATCATTGATCACTAGACGTTTGTGAGATTTACTTTGTTTTGGCATAGGACCTCCTTTAAAAATAGAAAAAGAGGTTACAGAGATAATAAGAAAAATCTTAGAAGCTCTCCACCAAAGCTTGTGCCTTGGTGACAGTAAATAGGGGTTCGGCCCTAAAAACCAGCTCTATTGGTGCCAAACCCAATATGAACTTCGGCAAGTGTCTCCTTCAGGTTTTTTCGCAAGGTTTTGGCACCTTCAAAAACCCTAACTAGCACATGCTCCTCTTCGGGCGTAGACACTATTATAAAAAAAACTTAATTACAATACTTTAATCAACGATTAAATTATCACATTACTTTTAAAAATATTTTTTGGAGTAACTTTGCTCCTCAATATTTGAAATGAGCTATTCGCATTTAGGCCATTTCTTTACACATCTTGAGTCTTTTCTTCCTCCCTTAGTACCACAGCAAAAATAATATTCAGAAAGTGCAAATTCATCAAAGTTGTCAAAGTTGTGGGAAAACTTATTGTATTTACACATTAGCTTTAGGCCCTTGGCGAGCTTTTTACAGTCACCTTTGCGGTTTCCAATTGTAAAATTGTAATTTCCTTCTCCTACAATCTTCATTTTAAAAATACCACACATTAAGTCAGTAGCTTTTTTAATAGAGCTCGGATCATCTTTTAGGAGCCCAGAAAATAAACTTTCTTCCGCTTTAAGTTTTTCAACGTGCTTTGTATTTAAATAATTCGAAATAAACCTAATTTTATGTAACGTTTTTTTCTCTTTTTGAAGAGAAGAGAGTTCTTTTCTAATTTGATCGACACAACCTAAATGATGATTGGCCCAGAGAGAGTTAGATAAAAAATAAAGAAAGGGGAGCATCAATAGTTTCAAAGTCTTCTCCTTGATATTTATATTATAAATATCATACCACTTAATATTTTCTGTTGAAGTAAAAAGACTTGATCAAGGAGGTCTATTTTGTATTTAGAAACCCCCTCTATTAGGCCCTGGTACCATAAGAATATCTTCTAGGTAAGTTTTTTGTGATGCTTTTCTTACTAGACTTTTTTCTTTTGATAAACTTTTTATTAAATTCACTCCAGTAATGCTTATATTATCCAGATAAGTTTTTGATGTAATTACATCTGCTTTGGCGATCAAAGTGAAAAATGTTGCTAAAATTAAAATTGTTTTTTTCATTCTAAATCTCCTTTAAAAATTAAATGCAAACCTTATGTTCTTTATGTGAAAGCACAATACAGTTTTTTTTATGGTGCGCAATCAATTGTTTTTAAGTATTAAAATTTAGTTTTTGATACTCTATATTTTAATACTTTTTTGAGGAGGCCAGGGTTTTGACTGAATTGTTAACAGAATAATATCCTCTTGCAAGGAATGCATGGCCGGGCTTGATTCTCTGATCAATTTAAACCTTTTAAAATAAATAAAGTATTATAAAATAAACTGGAAAGTATTAAAAATTGGGGCCATTTAAAGTCCTGTTGCGTTGCATTTTAGGTCGTGTATATATTAGGAATATTAAGAAACAAGTGCCCAAAAGAGTTTGGCATTTTTAATTTTAAAATAGCGAGTTAAACATGACTTTTAAAACTCTGGCCCTTTTTACCTTATTCTTTCCTCTTTTAGTTCAGGCCAATAATTTGGATAAGGAAATCTCAAGATATCTTTCTTTTAAAAAAGAAATCA
>JAOMEV010000098.1 GCA_028346125.1 Bacteriovoracales bacterium
TGAAAACGATTTTAATTTTTCTAATTTGTTTTTTTTATATTTTTTCTGAACAGCTTTTTCACTTTTAACGATTAAAGTTGCTAATTCACCATAGTTATTTTTTATTAACTCGTTAATTGTGTTTAACTCCCATTCACTTAGAACTAAAGAGTTAATCATGACACCAAATTTAAGAACTTTTTTTGTCATATTTGAACAACTTATTATGGGAAGGTAATCCTTCCTTGTTGGACTAGGGAAATGAAAAATCGTAGCTGTTTGTTTTTACCCCAAGCATGCCAAAATTTTAAGATATATCCCTTTAGGGTAATGATACCTCTTTTGAAATAATTAAAAAATTAATAATCTTCTTAGTTAGGGTGCTAATTTTTAGGTCCTTCCATTTAAAATATTTATTTTACAGAAACATTTTAAGACAGGACCATTTTTTTTGTCAAAGTTAGGGTATTCACACTATCGTGAAAAAGATTGGTCCTAACCTTGCACCTTCCAGTTCCAAAGTCAGTGAGTCTTACGATATTTAGAGCGAATTTTATCATAAAAGCTCAACAACCCTATATATGCCAAGATATTTCGGGCAATTGATTTAAGCCAAAGGTTACCAAGATATGCGCCTTCTTTTAAAGATAACATTTTATTTTTTCTCAAGGCCTTAATTCTTTCCTTAAGTCCTTGAATAGCGTTATTGCTTGAGATCCCTTCACCATTCATGTACACAACAGGAGCTTTTCTATAATAAAAACCTTTGTAATTCCTAGAAATCATTCTATAGACCCAGTCAAAATCCATTGCTATTTTAAAATTTAGATCAAAGTCACCTATATCCCTAAAAATTTCCTTTCTGGTAATTAAAGAAAGGTGCATAAATGGCATTTTTCCATTGGGGGGAAATTTTGGATAAACCCTTATTAAACCATGGATGGAATGTTCAAAGTTAACATCTGCATAGATATAATCAATGTTTGGATCATTAGAAAAAACTTCGATAGCATTAGAATAATAATTTTTGTCTATTAATTTATCACCACTATTTAAGAAAACAATATATTTTCCAGTGGCGGCCTCAACTCCTTTATTAAAAGCATCTGAAATCCCTTTATCCGGTTCAGATATGGTGATTCCATTATAACCTTTTAAAAATTTTTTTGTTTTCTGACATTGCCCGCCATTAACAATAATAGATTCCATATTTTTAAAACTGCCCAAAGATTTGATAGTTTCTTTCAGCTCTTCAAAATTGTTGTAGGTAATTGTTATTACAGAAAGCATCTTACACTTAAACCAGTTTTTCTTTTATTATACAAAATTTAATAAGAATGAATATATAATAAATAGACATGAAAGCAACCATCCGCATTGTGTTGTGCCTCAGAACTAAGAGAGTAACAGGTACTGGAAAGTTGACATTTCCACTAAATCTAAACTTTTTCAAAGGGTGTTTTCCGAAAGATTACTTTCGATACGTTTAGATTTTAGAAAAAAGTTGACTGTTTTTTCAATGCCCTTTTTGAGTGGGGTTTCATATTTCCAGCCCATAGCATTTATTTTAGAGACGTCTAGACATTTTCTGAAAGTTCCATCTGGATAACTGTTATCAAAAACAATTTTTCCCTTGAAGCCCATTACATTGGCGATAGTTTCCGCTAGTTCTTTTATAGAACAATCAGTACCTGTACCAATGTTAATCCAGTGATAGGGATTTTCCTCTTTAAGGTCTAAGAGGAAAATACAGGCCTTGGCCAAATCATCAACGTAAAGTAAATCTCTCAATGGATTGCCTGTTCCCCAAACAACGAATTTATCTTCCTTTTTTTCCATTACCTTATAAAGTCGATTAATAAGGCAAGGAATTACGTGACCATTTTGAGGGTGGAAGTTATCGTTTTCTCCATAAAGGTTTGTTGGCATTACAGAAAAAAAGTTTTTGTTGTATTGTTTTTTAAAACTCTCTGCCAATTTTAAACCAGCTATTTTGGCGATTGCATATGGCTCATTTGTTGGCTCTAGTGGAGATTGAAGGAGGTATTCTTCTTTGATAGGTTGAGGGCAGTTTTTGGGATATATGCAGGAACTTCCCAAAAAAAGAAACTTTTCCACGTTAAACTCGAAACATGCTTTAAAAACACTACCTTGAATCAATAAGTTATTAAATATGAAGTCAGCGGGATAGTTACTATTAGCATAAATACCTCCTACTTTAGCTGCAGCACATATTACAGTCCGAGGCTTTTCTTTGGTAAAATAGTCAGCTACTTGCTTTTGGTCGGTCGCATCCAGTTCTTCTCGTCCCGGAGACAATATATTGTTGAAATTTTGTCTTTTAAATTCTCGAACTAAGGCAGAACCTACAAGACCTGTTCCTCCTAAAATCAAAATTTTATCGTTTTTATTCATGGAAAAACGTCCTAATCTAGTGAATTTAACGCTAAATGATCAACTTCTTTAAGATACCGGTCTTTTTTAAATAGTTCGAGGTCTGACGAAACCATATCTTTAACGAGGTAATCTAGATCGTATTTTGGTGACCACTTAAGTTTGAGTTTTGCCTTTCCTGCATCCCCTAGTAATAGGTCAACTTCAGTAGGTCTAAAGTATTGTGGGTCAACTTTAATAAGTATTTTTCCAGGTTTTAGATTGGAACTTGAGTGTTCTACGGACTTTACTATCCCAACTTCGTCTTCACCTTTACCTTTAAACTCTAGTTCAATGCCGACTTCATTGAATGCCTTCATGACAAACTCTCTTACGCTTGTTGCAACACCGGTAGCTATTACAAAGTCCTCTGGTTGATCTTGTTGGAGCATCTTCCACATGGCCTCTACAAAATCTTTAGCATGTCCCCAATCTCTTTTTGAATCTAAATTGCCTAAATACAAACAACTTTGAAGGCCAAGTGCAATTCTAGCAACGGCCCTGGTTATTTTTCTGGTAACAAAAGTTTCTCCTCGGAGGGGAGATTCATGATTAAATAAGATGCCATTACAGGCATATATTTTGAATGCTTCTCTATAATTTATTGTTATCCAATAGGAGTATAGTTTTGCAACTGCGTAAGGAGATCGGGGGTAAAATGGTGTGCTTTCTTTTTGTATAGGATCTTGGATAAGTCCATAAAGCTCACTTGTAGATGCTTGGTAAAATTTTGTTTTATTTTCGAGTCCTAAGATTCTTATTGCCTCTAATATGCGTAAGGTACCAAGTCCGTCAACATTTGCGACGTATTCAGGGCAATCAAATGAAACCTTTACATGTGACATTGCACCTAGATTATAAATTTCATCTGGCTTAGTTTCCTGGATGATACGGATAATGTTTGTAGAATCTGTCAAATCTCCGTAATGTAATTTGAATTTAATATTTTTATCATGGGGGTCCTGGTAGAATTTGTCTATTCTAGCAGTATTAATAAGAGAGGACCTTCTTTTTATTCCATGAACTGTATACCCTTTCTTTAAGAGAAGTTCCGCGAGATAAGAACCGTCTTGTCCTGTGATCCCTGTTATCAAGGCAACTTTGCTCATAATAATTTCTCCTTAAGAAATTTAGATTATTTTAGAACATAAAAATCATTTTATAAAGAAATTAGCTCGTCTATAATATTTTAGGGCCAAATTTAAGATTAATTTTTATAAAATGTAGTTATTCTTTATCATTTAAGATTCTATTATAGTTAGATACAGATAATACAAAGAGATATGATTTTTATAGAAAATTTTGCATCGCTTGATACATTTATATGCAGTATTAAATTGCGGCTACAAATATAACCGTTTTTTCTAAAGGGTCGTCGCTATTCAAGTTTATTATAGACAAAAAGCCTTGTGTCTGTTCAAAAAAATAATGTACTGCCATTGAAAATGAAAGAGTAAAATATAGAGATTTTTTCGAAGTATGTTTTTTACCTAGATCCTATAAAAAACTTATTTTGAAAAACATTTTTTTGAAACAAAGAAAATTAATATTCAGTTAAAATTGATTTTCTATTTTCAAGGCCTATATAAACCTACCCATTATTGCTTTCCAAGTTCTAAGGACTACAGCAATTGTCATTACGATCTCTATTATGGATAGTAAACTTTGGTATTTCTGTTTTTATTTACAGATAAATAGCTCGAGCGAGTTTAACTCATTTTATTTTTCAGTTACAGACTTAAGAGAGGTCCTTTTTTGTCAGAGTTTGGAATTTTCAAAAAATTTATTACACGATTGCATTTTTCCTGTGGTCTTTTTAAACTTTTTAATACTTTCAATCACTCTTTCTTGATGTTCTTTTTTCAAATAAGGACTAATAGGCAAACTGATGACTCTCTGTGTCAGATATTCACTATTTTCAGTTAAATTTTGAGCATATTTACTAAGGGCAGGTTGTTTTGAAAGAGGTAAAGGGTAGTGAATGGTAGTTGGTATTTTTTGATCCTTCATGAAATTTAGAAACTTATCTCTTTCCTCGATCAGTATTGTATATTGAGCAAATACAGTTGTGTTGTATTCATGAATTTTTTGAGTTTTAACTAAAAAGTGTAATTCTTCACTATATTTTTTGGCAATGTTATTTCTCAGTTTTATTTCTTCATCAAAAATTTCTAATTTTTCTAATAAAACCGCAGCTTGAATCGTATCAAGTCTTCCATTAATTCCTATCCGGCCATGATAATATTTTTTGGACTGTCCATGAACCCTAAGTTCTTTTAGAGTGGTGGCTATTTTCTTATTATTTGTAAAACAGGCTCCTCCATCTCCATAACAACCGAGTGGTTTCGAAGGAAAGAAACTCGTGCAACTTATTGTACTAATAGAACAGGACTTCTTGCCTTTGTAAGATGAACCAAAACTTTGAGCACCATCTTCAATTATCGAAATATTCTTTCCATCTATAGCTTTTTCTATCTGATCAAAGTCTGGACACTGGCCATAAAGACTTACAGCAATAATGGCTTTAGTTTTACTTGAAATATTTTTGACGACTTCCTTCCAATCAATAAGGAAGTCGTCTCGATTAACATCGACAAATATAGGCTTAGCACCCAAAATTGCAACGACCTCTGCAGTCGCAAAAAAGGAGAAATTAGGCACGATAACCTCATCACCTGGGCCAACATCAAGTGCAACTAACGCCATTAGAAGTGCGTCTGTGCCACTTGAAACTCCAACACAAAAATCAGATCCCGTGAATTTTGCCAGTTTTGTTTCTAGCTCTTCAACTTCGGGTCCAAGAATGTACTGCCCATGTTCTAAAACTTTATGAAGCCTCTTTTTTACATTATCTTCAATGTCCTTATATTGGCTTCTCAAGTCGACAAAAGGAATCATAATTGTATCCTTAGTTGATTTTTTTCTAATATATAAACATCTTTCGTATGAGGGCACTTTACAATACTATTTCCGAAGAGGGGAATATTGAGCTTTTCACCATAACGACTCATCCAACCTTTTTGCTTTGCAGGAACCCCGGCCATAAGGGCATAAGGGAGTACATTTTGAGTTACAACAGAACCTGCTGCAATGAAGGAGTATTCTCCAACGGCCACTCCACATATTATAGTACAATTAGCACCAAGTGTTGCTCCTTTTTTAATGTAGGTATTTTTATATTCATCTTTTCTTACAATTTCAGCTCTGGGGTTATAAACATTTGTAAAAACCATACTAGGCCCACAGAACACATCATCCTCGATGAAAACATTATCATAAACAGACACGTTATTTTGAATTTTGACGTTATTTCCAATGACCACCTTGTTTCCAACAAAAACATTTTGGCCAAAACTACATTTTTCGCCTATTTCAGCTCCAGAACAAATATGGGCCCAATGCCAAATTTTAGAGTT
>JAOMEV010000099.1 GCA_028346125.1 Bacteriovoracales bacterium
TTTGACATCTTTTTGATGTGAGGTCGCCCTTCCCATATAAAAAGAGCCTACAAAAATAACTAGAAGCGCGCCTAAGGCACTCATATTTCTCATTTTTTCTCCTTCTTTTTTATTTAGAAACTCTTCGAAGGAAATAAAAAAAACTTAAATTTCAATAATATTTCTTTAGGGGTTTAGAACTTGAAACGTAGTGTCTGTCTCTTCCAAAGGAATAACACACCGAAAGCCTACATCAGGCCGTTTTGGAGAAGAGTTTATAATATTAAAGGAAGTCGTGGATACTTCGTCTACTGTTTCCGAGCCTGTTGTCCCTTCACTTAACTCTACATCAACAGTAGCGTCGACAGTGGCCCCATTCAGAAGAGTCCTTAGAGTATCATAATTTGCATCTGCAGTTAAATCTATGCTGATATCGACGGAGCTGTCACCATAAGTATGACTCACATCATTTGATGCCTGCCTAGTCTTAATAGTAATTTTTAAAGGTGGGTCCTTGCCGTGAAGGGCCTTAATCGAAACTTGCCCCACCGTAATATATTGATAAGAAGTGTCTGTACAAGGAATTGCCTCTAAATGAAAAACTCCAGCACCACCATTATCAAGATAGCTTCCCCCCGTAGCTAAAGATCCACATCCATTTTTCTCAGCAAATATGTGATGACTATTGAGAATAAATTTATCATTGGCCAGACGAGCATTTGTTATTCCAGATGTTGGACCGATCTCAAAAAGATAGGAAGATATGTCGGACGAATAATTATTCGGAAAGTCTGTGTGGGCGGGAAGCCCCATAGGAATGATAAACCTCCCCGCTGAGTAAAATTGATCGTCAAACTCCCATTCACCCATATAAGAGTCACACTCTCCATCAGAGTTCGAATCACGACAAGGTCCTATTTTTCCATCTAACTTGTATTTTTTGAAAGCATCGTAGGTGTCAGAGGTTTTAAAATTATCTCCTGTTCCATCATACTCATCAGTATCAGGATCATCTCCAGGGTTACTATCAGTAGGAAGAAGGGTATCCCAAGTTGTATCACCAGAGGCAATCCCTTCACACGTACTTAAAGTAGAGCATTGAATTCTATCATAAACCCATTCCTTAACGTTCCCAACAGCATCCTGAATACCAAAATGAGAAACACAGCTTGAAGTTCCTTTCGTTGCTGATGAGCCCGTCATTAGAGACCTGATATTCGAAGTCTTAGAACCAGGTATCGTAAAAAGGGTATTCGAATCCGGGTGATTCGAATCAGAGAAATAAGCTGTTAGCCCGTTGGCAGAGGCGGTGTTACATTTTGAGGTGCTACCTAAAGAAAGACCTTCTTCAATAACTTGAACCTCACTTGTTGTCTTGGTTGAAGTCCAGAGAGAGTAGGCTATTTGCTCTTTTCTTGAAGGAAGTCTACCAGCAATATTACTTAATGAAGAAATACCTAGGATATTTGTAACTTTCTTCATTGATCTCAATTTACAAAAATCATGAGAGAATTCTTGGGCCACATTCACGAAAGGGGGAAGCTCAGCATAACGATGGTCAAACTCATGTTCATCAGACAAATCCGTGGAAGCGTCCATGGTCTTCCAATATCCGGTGCCCTCTATCCCCACTTTAATCATACAATTGCCAGATCCTCTATCATAAAAGACAGTATCATCAGTGGCATCAACATTATCACTGGCATCGTTAGCATCACCCGTAGGATCACTAATCCGTATACACGAACCATCATTTGTTCCATTACAAACTGGAGGGTTCGTAAAATTGCATCCCGCCTCAAAACGGTCTACCAAAAGGTGGTGTTTTAGATCATATTTCTCTTCTCTTGTTCCATCATCTTCAATTCCCTCTCCTGGGCCTTGATAGGTACAATCATTTTGATAACGAGGATCACTTTCCTTATTCATAAGGGAGCAAACCCCTTTATTGGCCATGGATTGGTGGACAAATGCCATATTATTGGGAGGAGCAACCAAACGCACCGTTTTATAAACTTCAGATGTATCTGTAGGTATATTACTTTCACCAACTTTCAAAACAGGTCTCACTTCATAAAAGTAAGTCGTCCCGGGAATCGGAGGAGTTTTAGAATTTGTTCCGTTGTCTACATAACACTTTTCAGTATCGCAGCTTGCACCTTTATTCGTACTTGTAATCATAGTCTTGTTTATAGGAGCATTATAATTAAATTCTTTTGTATCCAAAGCAATTCTTCTATAAACGTTATAGCCTTCGGGGCTTCCTTCTGGGGAAATTGTAAAAGCATTCCATTTTAAAGTTACCGAAGCCGGAGCGCTAATTTCTTCTAAATCACTTAGAGATATGCTTGAAGCTGTTTTGCTGCTCACACTTCTATAACATTTATTTGTTTTTAAGTTGTAATAAATATTATTATAGTCTGAAGTTGCGTCCACTGTTACATCGCCTTCTACCACCCACGCTTCTTTTAGAATGTCCACAATATCAGAACTTGTATCTACATTAAAAAGACAACTTGCCCTTGAAGAAGCATTACATTCCGGGGCCAAATCACTTTGAGATATCGGACAATAAGTTGAAAATTCTTGCCAACTTCCTGAAGAACTATCCGCAGCAGCATAGTAGCAACTTCCAGCATTTGAGTCGTAATAAATGGCCGACGTACTATCAGGGTTCACACTTCCAACTGGTGACACTGATCCAGAGCAAGATGCATCACTACATTTAGTCTCGCTGTAAGGACAAATATATGATTCGTCTCTGACCTGCCCATATTTATTCACTTTAGGCCCTAGGGAAGAAATCGCAACCCACCCATTATGTTGAGCTGAAGTCGCATTAATAGTCACTTTAAAAGTAACAGTAATATCAATAGAACTATCATCCTCTATGATTTTAAAAGTAATATTGCTTGTTCCAGACTGTCCTAAGACTGGATTTATTTCCACTTTAAATTCATTAGCATCAGCACTGAGTCCAGATGTACTATCAATAATATTTCCTAAAGATATCTCACTTCCTCCATAGTAGAATTTAATATTTTCGCCAGGAATTAATATAGAATTATCACTGGTAATATCAGCACCTAACCTAAGCTTCTGTGAATCCTCAGCGGTGTCAGCACCACCTTCATCCAAACGAATACCACTAATAACGATTTTATTTTTTTCAGTAACATTTTGATTCGCAATATAAGAAGTTACGACCTCCCAACTTGTATTCGTAGTTCCATTACTTTTCCAACAAACTGAACTTGATTTATCGTAATAATAGACGTCACTTGTAGAAGGGGCCAGATTTCCTTTCGGAGAAGAGTGGCCCACACAGTCGTTCAACCCACATTCAGGAAAATCTTCATAAAGAGAATACTGACAAAGAGTTGGAGTATCATCTGTTGCATCAATATTAAAATGAACATAGGCCAAGGCACTGGCATTACTTGAGTCCGCATCATCATTATCTACAACGTAATAAGAAAAATAATCAGCACCACTTTTTCCTCCTGATAAATAATCGTTGGTACTATCTCCTGAATTATCTGCTTGAGGAGTTGAGGTATCACTTGTAGCTGCGGTAATAAATTGGGAAGCGATAGCATCATTATTAATAAGGTTTAAAACCCCATCCTGAGTTGTATCGCCCGGAACAACGTGAATATAAATATCTATGGTTACATCCTTAGATTGTCCCTCTACTTTTACAAACTCTTTATCGGTAGTTGCATCAGGTAAAATATTGATTCTAATTCCATTCCCATGAAGTCCTTTGTACTTACTCGTATACTTCACCCCTTTGAGATCAGTTGAGGCCTCTTCACCAATTCCAGTTAGGTTTCCAGTGTCAGGTTTATAAGTACAAGTCTCATAAGCGTCAAAAGTCGAATCCCCACTCGCTGTACAGCCCGAGAGAGTTCCAAAAGAAGGTGCTTCCTTAATATAAAATTTGAATTCGGTAGTACTATCATAAATATCAGCGTCGGTTGCATCATTTATAGTAAAATTATATGAAGAAGCGTCAATAGTATTGCTTTCAGTCGCATCAATATCCTGACTAAAAGCTATAGGGAGATCCGGTATCTCGAGTATATCAACATCAACAGTTCCACCAAAACTTCTGTCACCATCAACTGTTACGTAATAAAAAAAGCGATAACTCGTATCTACAGAAGGGTCATCTCTGTATACATAACCTGAATCAAGTGACTTTCGCTGGGTGTAAGCATTTTTTCCTGCCCTGAGAGTAAAAGAGCAAGTGCCATCGGTATGACAAGTACAAGCAGTGGCATCGTAAAGCTCAAGCCCGTAATCACTACTCGCTTCAATTTCACAGGAATCTGCAGTTTCATCAGAGTCCACATCTTTATACTCAGGATCAACAATTGTAGATGAAAATTCATTAACATACCTGATGATAACATCTTTGGTGGAATCTTCTGTGATATCAAAAGTCGCCGAAGTCACATCAGGTGGATCTGGCACACTTGCTATATCGATCGTCATATCTACGATATCCGAAGCTACCCCCTGAGAGTCCACGACCTGAAACTTAAAGCTATCAAGACCACTTACGTTTTCCTGCTCCGTAAAAGTGAAAATGCCCGTTTCTGTAGTAGGAGTAATATCTCCGAGGGAAGCATCCTGAATAATCGTAAAAGTATGAGTGTCATCAGTGTCGTCTTTTACATAAGTACTAAGATCCACCGTCATATCAGGGTTCAAATCTTCTGTGGCGTCTATCGTTGCACCCGTTACAGAAGGTGTATCGTTAACAGAGATGACATTGACTGAAACAATTCTATAATCAGATGATCCATCATTGTCTTCTATACTATAAGAAAATTCCGATTGTCCGTTCCAATCAGTTGAGGGATCAACGACTACACTACAAACTCCTCCCAAACAAGAGCACCCCCCAAGGTTGATACCCTCTTTAACCCCAGTAACATAGCACGAAGCCGCGTGATCATCATCATGGTCTCGGTAGGAAAGAATTACATTTTTCGATACATCTTCGTTAATGGAAATATTCGAAAGTGTTGGAATAGAAATAAAACTTGTGACAACACAACTTCTGGTTGTCTTATTAAATATTTCGCCTGTATCGCAGGTTCCCTTATTAGAGGCCACGTCAGGGATACAAGAGGCCATGACTCCCCAAAGGAGAAATATCGCAAGAAAATGATTTAGAATTCTTTTTTTCAAAAAAGAAATCATGAGTCTTTCTATCAGGTTAGCGTTATAAGTTCATGACTTCTTATCGCTTATAAATAAGTTCTCTTAAATAATAATGGGCAAAATAAGGGATTAGAGAGGTAACTTATAGAGAAACTCAAGTAAGTTCTTTTTGAAATTTACCTTCCTTACCATTTTAGACCAGTTAGTTACACTCTCAAGCCTTTTCTCGAGCTGAAGAATTTTTTTATCAAATGATTGACCGAGTTTTTCGATTACCTTTTTTTCCTCCCGACTAAGGAGGTTAAGCTTCATTCGAATATAGTAGGGGTGATTTTTTTGTCTTCCATAATGAACAGCTAACCTTTTTCTCTCTTTTTCAAATATTAATCTACACATCATTGCCTTTGATAGGTTGTGTCCCGGGCCTTTTACTTTTTGGGGAGATTATTCCTTTTTTCACTCTCATTGAAGTCTTTTCTGTTGTCGTGCCTCTTATTTGGATGTGTTACCTTTTTAGAGAGCTCGATAGTATAGACCTTTGGGAA